>CAYSBQ010000007.1:0-13395 GCA_964429315.1 uncultured Desulfobacterales bacterium | reverse complement strand
AAATTGGAGGCACCTAAATGACAAAAGGACAGAAAACCGGACTGATTGTTATAGCGGTTGTTGTACTTGCGTTGGCTATTCCCTATTCATACTTGAAAGGGACTTATAACAGTCTTGTTCAAATGGATGAAATGGTGAAGGGGGCTTGGGCACAGGTAGAAAATCAGCTTCAACGTCGCTACGACTTGATACCAAACTATGTAGAAACTGTAAAAGGGTATGCCAAGCATGAAAAAGAGGTCTTTGTCAAAGTTACGCAGGCACGTTCCGGGGTGGCTGGCGCCGGCACAGTCAAGGAAAAAATGGAGGCAAACAATAGATTGTCTTCAGCCTTGGCACGACTTTTGATAGTAGTTGAGCGTTACCCTCAACTAAAGGCGAACACCAATTTTATTCGACTCCAAGACGAACTGGCTGGTACGGAAAACAGGATCGCCGTGGAGCGTCGCCGTTTCAACGAAACGGTAAGGGTATATAATACAAAAGTTCGGAGCTTCCCGACCAACTTTATTGCAAATATGTTTGGTTTTGAGAAGGCCGTCTTTTTTGAAGTTCCAAAGGAAAAGCAGGAAGTCCCCAAGATAAAGTTTTAATCTTATACATCAAAGACATAGGAGCAAAATGACAACAATGAAAAAAGAAAGTGTAATCTCGTTGGACCATGGCAGTGGGGGCAGGGCATCCCATGAACTGATTACCCGCGTTTTTCTGCCGGGATTTAATAATGCCCTCCTGGACAGCTTGGAGGATAGTACTGTTTTCAAGGTAGGAGATTACAGGATGGCATTTTCAACGGATTCCTATACGGTTGATCCAATCTTTTTTCCGGGTGGAGATATTGGATGTTTGGCTGTACATGGCACCGTGAATGATATCGCTATGCGAGGGGCTGACCCCCTATATCTCAGTGTGGGTTTCATTATTGAAGAAGGATTTCCCATGGCTGACCTTGAGCGGATCTTAAAATCAATGAAAGAGGCGGCTGACACGGCTGGTGTACAGATTATTACCGGAGATACAAAGGTGGTAAATCGCGGTAGCGTTGACAAGATTTTTATTAATACCTCCGGGATTGGTCTTATAAAGAACAAGAGCGATATTGCCGGGAAGAATGCAAAAGTTGGGGATTCGGTTTTAGTGAGTGGTACCATGGGAGACCATGGCGTCACTATCCTTTCCATGCGCGAAGGCCTTTCCTTTAAATCTCCGATTCAAAGCGATTCTGCTCCCCTGAATGGCTTGGTGGCAGATATGATGGCCGCTAGTGATATGATTCATGCAATGCGTGATCCCACTCGTGGCGGGCTTGCTACAACCCTCAATGAAATTGCCCTCCAGTCAGATGTGGGAATTCAATTAGTTGAAGCCCAAATACCGTTGCGGGAAGGCGTGGAAGGGGCATGTGAACTTCTTGGCCTTGATCCTCTTTATCTTGCCAATGAAGGCAAGCTTATAGCCTTTGTAGATCCTGCGGATGCACAAAAGGTTTTGGAAACTATGAAGAAAAATTCCTATGGGCGTGAATCTGCCGTTATTGGTACGGTGGTAGCAGAGAACAAGGGGAAGGTATTTATGGAAACCGGTATTGGCGGTACCCGGATTCTCGACATGCTGACTGGTGAACCGTTACCGCGGATATGTTAAAACTTAGAGGCTATTATGCTATATTTGATGAGAAAACATGCAGGTTCTTGGTTAATAAAGGTTGTGCTGGGTGTCATTGTGGTAGTCTTTGTTTTCTGGGGGGTTGGCAGCTATCGGGCGCGGGAAGGTAACCGTGTTGCAATTGTTAATGGGCACGTGATTGCCTCGGATGAATATCGCGAAGCATATAAGCGCCTGATGGAGCAGTACCGAAAGCAGTTTGGCGACGCCTTGGACCAGAAATTACTCAAAAGCCTCAATCTAAGAGAACAGGCGTTGGAACAGTTGATTAACCGTCGGCTCCTTTTGCAAGAGGCCGGCCATCTGGGGCTGCAGGTAGGCAATGAAGAGCTTATAAAAGCTATCCAAGGAATTGCTGCATTTCGCGCGAATGGCCGGTTTAGTTCCAGGCAGTATCGACGTACGCTAGATGCAAACCGAATGACTCCCGAGGCGTTTGAACAAAGCATGAAAGAAGATTTGCTCGCAGAAAAGATGCGAGCAATTGTTCTCGGGAGCATTAAGGTGTCGGATGCGGAGGCATTGGAAACATTCAAATGGCGTGAAGAGATGGTCAATATCGAATATATGATGTTTGAACCCTCCGCCTACAAAGATATGAAGATAGCCCCGGATAAGATTAAGTCTTATTTTTCCAGCCACAAAAAGGCATACGAGATACCACCCAAGATACGTGTCGGATATGTGCGGTTTGGCTTCAAGGCATTTGAATCGCAGGTCGATATCTCAGACGATAATATCAAAGAATATTTTGAACTCAACAAGGAGACCTATGCCACGCCAAAAAAGGTTAGGGCTAGGCACATCCTTTTTCGGATAGAACCGGGATCTACGCAAGAACAACGTGATGAAGTGCGTAATAAGGCCTGGGTTATAATGGAAGAGGCAAGGTCCGGTAAAGACTTTGCCAAGCTGGCTAAGGAATATTCTGATGATCCGGGCACTAAAAATAAAGGCGGCGACCTGGGATATTTTGCGAAAGATCGAATGGTAAAGCCCTTTTCTGATGCCGCTTTTGCAATGAAACCCGGCGAGATTAGTGAGCCGGTTCTAAGTCGATTTGGTTGGCATCTTATAAAGGTTGAGGCAATCCAGGAAGCCAAAGAGCCTGTCATAACAGATGTCCGGGACGAGATTCGCAACAAACTGATTAAAAAGGCAGCCCAAAGACTTGCCTATGACAGGACAGAAGAGTTCTATAATGCCGGTTATGGGGTTGATCATATTGCTGATGTGGCAAAAGGGCGTGGGGTAGAAGTGATTGAAACGACCTTTTTTGCGCGCAATGATCATGTGGATGGAATCAAGGAGGCGCCAAAATTTGTGAAGGTTGCTTTTGATCTGGATGATAACGAGATAAGTGAACCGTTGGAGTTGACGGACGGATACTATATACTGGAGGTAATCGGCAAAAAAGGGGCCGAGATCCCCGAGTTATCTTTTGTTAAAGAAAAGGTGTTCAATGACCTGACAAAGGTCACACAAAATGAGTTGGCAAGAAAGGACGCTGATAAGTTTTTGCAAGCCGTAAAGGACGGGGCTGAGTTTCAAGTTGCGGCCAAGGACTTTGAGCCAAAAGTTGAGACAACAAACTTCTTCAAGCGCTTTGATTCAGTTCCAGGTATCGGCCGCGAACAGAATTTAGTGGAACTTGCCTTCTCCTTAAGCGAGACAAACCCATTGCCGGAGAGAGCAATAAAGGGAAGAAAGGCCTACTATGTAATCCGCTTAAAAGAGCGGAAAGATGCTGACGTTAAGAATTTTGAAGCAGAAAAAACGCAGATCGAATCTGGGATTATCTCGGAGAAGCGTCAGGAACTGATGAATGAATGGTTTGCTCAACTACGCCGGCAGGGCGAGGTTTCCATCCAGAAAGGGTTTTTAGACTAATGCATGAAGTTTCTATAGCAATGGGTCTGATCAAGATGCTCGAAGATGAGACCAAGAAGCACGGGGCCTCGCGAGTTACGCAAGTAAATGTTCGGATCGGCGAGCTTTCAAACTGCGTTCCAGATTCGCTTGAATTCGCTTTTGAGGCTGCTACTGAAGGCACTGTTGCGCAGGGGGCCGAACTCAACATAGAAGTAGTGCCCGCTAAAGGGCGATGTAGCAGTTGTGATATAGAGTTTCCTGTGGAGGATGCCATATTCCTCTGCCCTCAATGCGATCAGATAGTCTCGGAAATTATCTCCGGCAGAGAACTCGAACTTACCAATTTTGAAGCGGAATGATCCGTTCGGTTCAAAACAGATGAAGTTAAATCTAAAAGACTTCACTATCTCCCTTCTTTTTCTGCTCGGCTTCCTGTTGCTCTATAGGTTTCTCAATTCGGTTGTGCCAACCACGGGGGGGTGGGCGTTTTTATACCCACTGGTATTGCTGATACTTGCCCTTGTACTGATCGTGGTCGTAAGTTCCATCATGAAAAAGCGCGAGAGCCTTGATAAACTTGATGAAGACAAAAAGCAGGGGCATAAATAGACAGCCTTCTAGAGCTTTTTAAAAAAGCCTTTTCCGCAAAAGGACTACTTGGTCAACAGCTGCGGTCAAATCTATCAAATAGGGTTTTCGAGATCTTACACTATGCCCACACCACTCATAGAAACACTCAGAAAACAGAACAAAGATGAGGCCATTTCTTACGAGTATACATACTATCTTGGCGGCGGCGAACTGGCTATTGCCGTAGGTAAAGACGAGAACCAATACCGTGTCAGTCTGATTACAGACATTGCCGGACCGCTGATCCTTCATTGGGGTATTTCAAAATGTTCTCGGCAGAAATGGGCCTTGCCGCCGGCCGGCATGCGTCCCGGTGGAACAGTTGTGTTTGAAGACAGGGCCGCCGCGACGACCTTTGTTGACGAGGGGGATTACAGAAAAGTTCAACTAAACCTAGCGGACAAAGATGCGCCGACAGGCATCCCCTTTGTCATCAAGCAAGTTGGCACTGATCGTTGGATCAAAGATAATGGGCGCAATTTCTATATCCCCGTTGCTGTTTCCTGTCAAAACAAAGAGACTTTTCAAGACGTCGCCGTGGCAGGACTTGCCGATACGATCATTGAAAGGGAAATGGGTCCGCACTCATGGACACTGATGCATCGTTTCAACCTGTGTTATGACCTGCTGGAAAGTCTCGGGGGCAATGTTGAAGGATTAGCTCTGATCTATGTGTGGCTCCGATTTTCCGCCTTGAGGCAACTGGACTGGCAGCGCCATTACAACACACAACCTAGAGAATTGAGCCATGCCCAGGACCGTCTGACCCTTAAACTTGCTGAGCAGTATGCAAGACAACCTCAAGGCCGAGAGTTTGTCCGTCTGATACTTACTACCTTGGGACGAGGCGGTGAAGGGCAGCGTGTGCGTGATGAGGTCTTAAACATTATGCACCGTCATCACATCAAGGAGATTTCAGGCCATTTCATGGAAGAATGGCACCAGAAACTGCATAATAACACCACACCTGATGATGTTGTTATCTGTGAGGCGTACCTGGAATTCCTCAAGGCAAACGGGAACCTTGACGTCTTCTACAAGACTCTCGAGGCGGGTGGTGTTACCAGAAAACGATTGAAGGGTTATGAGCGGTCTATTGTGTCAGACCCTGATTTCATTGCCCACCTGAAAGAGGCATTGATCCACGATTTTGAACATTTCTTGGGTATCCTCAAAAGCGTTCATAGCGGTACTGATCTTGGGACTGCCATCCATGCAGCCAGGCACCTGTTCGATCAAAAACTCCACGATCTAATGGATTTCATATGGGCCCATCGCGATGATCCGAAAACCAGGGCAGGGATACTCGCTGGGAAGATTGTTGAGGCGCGTCAACACTTGAAGATGCAACTAGAGCATGCCGGAACCAATGGTCGAGATGCGCTCTTCGTTGACCTTGCACTTGATGATTTCTTGCGTATTGTTATAGAACGCAACCTTTGCCATGATATCAGCGGAGATGAATTGGCGGAACTGATCACGATGGTGTCAGAAGATCTGCTCATCACAGAAGAAAACGACGAACTTGCATACTCTTTGGGCCACTGGAAACGCCTCGGGCAGAGGACTCGCTTTGAACAGCAGTGGTCGCTTGAAGCCAATGCCGTGATGGACCGTGTTGGGCGTGCCTTAGGTGCTACAATTGACCGCTATTACAAGATCCTTCAGCCAATGGCGGAATTTTTGGGCGCAGCCTTTGAGGCAGAGCCTTGGATCATTACGCTATTCAGTGAAGAAGTCGTGCGTGGCCGCCCAGCGTTTGCGCTGGCCGCACTTTTGCGTCAGATGGATCCTGTATTGCGGAAAAGCGCTGAGCTTGGCAATTGGCAGGTAATCAGCCCTGGGCAGACAACAGGCATGGTTGACGTAGTTTCTAATATGCAGCCCATTCAGGGCAAAGACTTCTCACAAAACACCGTAATCATTGCCGACGTTATTACAGGGGCCGAGGAGATACCGGCAAATATCAGCGCTATCATTACTCCGGATACAACCGATATCCTATCACACGTGGCGATTCGTGCCAGAAATGCAAAGGTTCTTTTTGCTACGTGCTACGATAGCGATATAATCGCTCAGTTGAAGTCCCTCAGAGGCCGCTGGGTCCGGTTAAGCGTGAATGCGACCGGTAACGTGGTGTTTGAAGAAGGCCGGGAAGCGGAGGAAAAAGATGCGAAGCCGCTTTCTGAGCAAAGCGCTGTCCCACGCCGCCTATCCCGTCCCGGATTTACCGTTTATGCCGCAACCGCTGGTGAGTTTAATGAGGGAAATGTTGGAGGCAAATCCCAAAACTTGAAACAGCTACATGGCAAAGTGCCGAATTGGATTCATTTGCCTGCTTCAGTGGCGCTTCCCTTCGGGGTTTTCGAAGAGGTTCTTTCCCGGGAGGAAAACAGGGAGGTTTCCAAACAATACGAAGCGCTGGTTCAGCACATCGACAAGGAAAGGGAGAATGCAAGGGATGAGATCCTTGGTAAACTCCGAAAAACTGTTATGTCCCTTCATGCACCTGAGGAATTGGTCTCTTGTCTTCGTGAAGCAATGTATGAAACAGGGCTTCCTTGGCCGGAAAACTGGGAAGGCGCCTGGAGGGGCATCAAGGGGGTGTGGGCCTCAAAGTGGAATGACAGGGCGGTTTTGAGCCGAAAGATCAGAGGAATACCTCATGACGATCTCTTTATGGCTGTCCTCATTCAAGAAGTGGTTGAGGCTGAATACAGTTTTGTGATTCATACTGTCAATCCTTTGACAGGCGATGGAAAAGAGGTGTATGCAGAGGTCGTTTCCGGCCTTGGAGAAACATTAGTGGGCAATTACCCGGGAAGGGCCTTGAGCTTTACCTGTAACAAGGATGGGCTTGAACCAACGATCAAAGCCTTTCCGAGCAAGAGCATTGGTCTTTTCGGCAGTGGGTTGATCTTCCGCTCTGATTCTAATGGAGAAGATCTCACCGATTATGCAGGAGCCGGCCTGTATGACAGTATTATACTGAAGCCTCCGGTCAAGACCCGCTTGGATTATACCGAGGAATTGCTCATACGAGATGAAGATTTTAGAAACAAATTCATGGTTTCAGTTGCCACTATTGGCGCCATAATTGAGGAGGCCTTGGGCTTTCCGCAAGATATCGAGGGAGCATATTGCAAGGGGCAATACCATGTAGTGCAAACGCGCCCACAGGTTGGAACTGCCAATGAGTAATCACCACCGAATCAGGATCGGCAATCAGAGTGCTTTTTCAGTGGCAAGGCTGATTCAGCCCTTCGAATTTGCCGTGGCAAATGGCTTCGATGCCTTTGAATGGCTTCCGGACAAAAAGGAATCAGGGGCTGGTTGGCAAGAAAGTGACATTGATGCTCAAACACGCCGTTACATAAAAAACACAGCCCTTGAACACGACATCAGGCTGTCTGTGCATGCCCCGTGGCATGTTAATCCTTCAGAACCAGACTTCAGCGAGCAGCTCCTTGGAACCGTACGGTTTGCTCAGGATATAGAAGCATTGCTTTTAAATGTCCATCTATATACTGAAAATGGGACTGAGGCCTATGTTCGAGGCATCATCCCGTTTATTAAGTCTCTCAGAAAAACCGGAATCAGACTCTCAATCGAGAATACCCCCCTGACAGACCCCTGGGACTTCAACGCATTTTTTGCCACACTTCTTCAACACCTTGCCCCCGCTGAGGCAACACAGGTGGGAATGTGCCTAGACCTGGGACACGCCAATCTGTGTTCTGCCACCTTAAACAACTACATCAAGTTCATTGACCTTCTTGATCCGGATATTCCCATTATTCATATTCATCTGCACGAAAACTACGGGGACCAGGACAGTCACTTGACTCTGTTTGCAGGGCCTTCCGGACAAGATGTTTCCGGCATAAAGGCCTTTTTAAAACGTATGGGAAAACGCCGGTTTTCAGGCAGTATCATCTTGGAACAGTGGCCCGAACCACCTGGTTTGCTAATTAAGGCCCGAAATGACCTGAAAGCTATGATCGGCAATTCGACTCCGCCCCCCTTTGAACCTCGAAATGCCGACACAGAGAACTTTGTGAGTGTTATTGCCGAGGCAGACAGACATCACAGGAGTTGGAGGGAAAAACTCGCCTGGGTCCATGACTTTGTTGCCGAGAAAATCTCTTCTCATGATACGAAGCAACTTACTTATCTGATGATCTATCTGCATTTTATCGGCACAGGCCAGGTTGCCTGCACCGAGGATGGCAAACACTACCGTCCATCTCATCATGCCAAGATCGCACGCGACATCCACAATCGTCTGGCCAAGATAACTACTCCCGAAAATATCTTTATCATCAGGAAGATTTATCCATGGCTGCCCTCATATGAGAACTGCTTTGCCAGTGCGGAACCACTCACACGGATAAGAGACATTGCCCACAGAAACGATATTTGCAAAGAACTCAAACAAGAAATAAAGCACACACTGCAAAACAAGCTGCACAGATGCGCCGGCCCGGAGGATCTTGCCACATCAGCAGCCTTGCTTAAAAGGATAACGGCCTCTAATGCGGATTACCCGAACGATTTTGTTAAAGAGTTTGCGAGATTCCATGAAGAACTAGAGGAGTTTTTTAATGCCCGTTCCTTGGAAGAGCAGCTTGGAACCATAGCCTCCAATGCCCAGGAGAATGAGGATCTTACTACCTTCAAGTTAATAAGCAACTTCATTGAAGCCAAGAGAAAGGCTGTTACGCCGGAAGAACTAATAACCGCTTTTGAACTTTTGACAACATTACGTCGTCAATTCTCCAAGGGATTTAAGATTGATACCAGCGCTCAGCAGCAAGGACTACAGCTGGCCGATATAAGATTGGAAGACTATGCTTTTGTCCTGTTGAGCCAATTGATCAATCACCTCGACACAGAAAAAAAAATGCAGTGGCCTATGGCGGGACACTGTTTAGGCTTGGCCATTTTGAACCTGCGTCTAAGCGGCTTCGACAGCTACGAATGCCAGGCCATAGAATCGGAATTAGAGCTTTGGCATGAGAATTTTACACCCAAAAACCGTGAGCATGTGCTTCGTCTCAAGGCTACAATTGATCGTTATCGAAGACTGGCAGAAAAATATTCAGACAAGATCCTTTCCCTGTTTTCCGAAAAGGTTCAAAGACTGGGCCGGGCCTTGGGCGTGGCCGAAGAAGCCATAAAGGCTTTTTCCGAAGCCGAGATTCGAAGCCATTTAGTCTTTCAAGTCTCAAGGCTTGTTGATCTTTTGTTGAAATCAATTCGCTCAGTTGCCCAACTCTCACCGTGGAATGCAATCGTGTGCGGGAGAGTTTGTGGCCGTCTAGTGCAGACCAAACATCTTGACGATTTATCCGACCTCTCTGATGAACTGGTTGTAGTATTGCTTGAAAAAGCCCGGGGCGATGAAGAGTTATCCGCCGGCGTAGGAGGTATCGTCTTGGCCCACGAAATGGCGCATCTTTCACACCTAGCCGTCCGAGCGCGACAAGAAGAAGTAGTGCTAACCGTGTGCGAAGACGAAAAACAATTTGGAGAGCTTAGAAACCTTGTCAATAAGCGGGTTGTCTTGGAAGTATCTCCTGAAGGTGTAATGTTTAAGACCTCCTCAAATCACGGTATCGTAGGGATAACTGACAGTAAAAGCAAGATTGGGCAAAAAGACCTTGCTTTGGTTGATGTACCTTTATCTTTTTCAGCCCCGTTGATCCCGCTTAACGAAGTAACGCAGAAAACAGGGGGAAGTAAGGCATACGGAGCAAGACGCCTTGAAGAGATCTCACACGTTCAGGCCGCTGGGTTTGCAACACCTCCCGGTGTTGTGATTCCCTTTGGTGTGATGGAAGAGTCTTTGCACTTTTCACCGGCCCTGGAAGAAGAGTGCCAAGCCTTGGTCGACCAGCTAAACCACCTAGAGCAAGATGATTTCTCGGAGGCCTTGGCAAGGCTGGAACGTATCCATGACGAGCCTAGTGTTTCCCGGGAGGTAATTCGACAGGTGCAGAAAAAATTCCCGCATGACGCACGACTTATGGTGCGTTCAAGTGCCAACTGCGAGGATTTGGAAAGATTATCAGGGGCCGGGTTGTACGAATCAGCAGCAAATGTATCGCTCCCTGAGCTATCTCAAGCAATATGCGAAGTCTGGAGATCCCTGTGGACCAAGCGGGCGGTCATGAATAGGAAAAGGCATGGCATCCCTCATGACAGGGCTCATATGGCAGTGCTCATCCAGCAGATGCTGGTTGCCGATCTTTCATTCATCATCCACACGGTCAATCCCATAGACCACAACACGAACGAAGCTTATGTCGAGCTAGCGGTGGGGTTGGGAGAAACCTTGACCTCCGGCAAGTTCCCGGGATATCCATATCGGATGCTCTGCGACAAGAATACAGGGGCGGTTAGAATGCTGGCCTTTGCCAGTTTCAGCCAGGCCTTGTGGCCTGATCTTTCGGTAGATCTTAGGGCCGAAACGATAGATTATTCCAAGATCAACCTAACAATAGATGAAGATTTCAGAAACCGTTTGGGGAGCCGCCTTGGAGTGATGAGCCGGTTTGTGGAAAAGGCCCTGGGGGGACCTCAAGATATTGAGGGACTTGTGATCGGCAGTAAGATCTATCTTGTCCAGGCGCGACCTCAACAAGGAGTTTTATAAAATCGTGGCCAAAGTTTTCCAATCTCCTCGATTACTGGGGCTCTTTCAGAAAAGGATTGATGGTGATGATGCACTGCTCAATTTGGCCAGGGTCCGCTTTAATGAAATGGGTCTTGGAGCAGAGTTTTATGCTGAGACAACAGAGGAACTCAGCCACCTGTTGACATTCAAACCTGAGACTGAATGTCCGTCAGCGACCCATTTGCGGCGGGGAATTAATCTGCTCAAGGAAGAAGACCTGAACTTGGTCATTGGTTTTGCAGAAAAATTCAAGGGCCGGGTCTTTGGCTTTGTTATCCATGATCAAGCCGAAATTCTAACCCGCTTTGGCGAATACTTGTCTGCATTAAGAAGGCTTGAATCTGAATACAACAAGATCCAGGGGAGCCCCTATCTTTTTATTGAATACGCTGTGGGTCTGGCCCCTTCTGCTTTTGTCCATCTCGCAGAAACCATGAAAGGTCTTCAGCGAATAAGCTGTTGCATTGACATAGGCCATATCGGCCTGTGGCAGGTGCGAACTGCCTATAGCAAAGGCCATTACGGGAAAGATGTATGTAGCCTAACACCGGACGATTCCGGCTTACCGGAAGTAATCGAAGATGTTCAAAGTGGGGTTCGTTCGGCGCTGGATACAGTATTAAACATAGTTCGGGCGCTAGGTTGTTTAGGAAAGCCGGTGCATTTCCATCTTCATGATGGCCATCCTCTTTCAATTACGAGTTCCTTTGGAATTTTCGACCACCTAAGTTTTCTGAGTAAAATCCCCGTTCCATTTGAGTACAAGGGAAAAAGGTCTCTTGATCCCATGTTTGGTCCTTCAGGTCTTTCAAGTATCGTTTGTGAGTCATTGAAGCGCCTCGGTTCAGAGCAAGTCTCTTTTTCACTTGAGATTCATCCTGCACCGGGAAGGCTTCCCCTTGGAGATGCTTCTTACCTTTTCGATCACTGGAATGAAAAGACGAATGCAGAGAGGATGAACCACTGGCTTTGGGTGCTTTCTCAAAATCATCAGCTTGTGCAGAACTCATTGAAAGGAAATGAACTGTGAAACCACCGGAAAAGATGATCATCTATAATTTGTTCCCTCTCTTGGCAGGCAAATTTACCGATTGGGAAAAGCATTTGATAAGGGCATCTGAGATGGGCTTCAATTGGGTTTTTGTGAATCCGATTCAGCGTCCCGGAAAATCGGGTAGCCTTTACTCTATTGCCGACTATTATGCTTTAAACCCGTTGCTGGTTGATAAAGAAAGCCGAAAGAAACCGCAACAGCAGGTGAAGGATGTTGCCGGAACTGCTGGGAAACTGGGCCTCAGCTTGATGGTGGATCTTGTGATCAATCACTGTGCTGCTGATTCGGAGCTGATCAAGACTCACCCGAAATGGTTTAAGTGGGAGGAAAGCGGTCGTGTGGCCCACCCTTCCTGTGACGAAAACGGGAAAAGGGTGGTTTGGAAAGACCTTGCAAAGTTTGATCATAACAACTCGCGGGACAAGGAAGGTCTTTTTAGGTTTCTAGTTGATGTGGTGATGCACCTGATAGATCTGGGATTTAAAGGTTTCCGTTGTGACGCAGCGTATCAAGTCCCAAGGGCTGTGTGGAAAAGGCTCATAAGTAAGATACGAAAGAGACATCCTGAGGTGAAGTTCTTTGCAGAAACACTCGGGTGTTCACCGGACCAAACCATACAAACAGCCGGAGCTGGTTTTGACTACATATTTAACAGCTCAAAGTGGTGGGATTTTAAAGGCCAGTGGTTGATGAAACAATATGCTCTGACGCGTGAGATTGCGCCTTCCATAGGTTTCCCTGAAAGCCACGATACCGTAAGGCTCTACGATGAACTCGATGGCAACATGGCTGGGATGAAACAACGCTATCTATTTTCAGCGCTTTTCTCTTCAGGGGTTATGATGCCCATAGGGTTTGAATACGGCTTCAGGAAAAAACTCCATGTGATAAAGACAAGGCCACAAGACTGGGAAACAACCGAAGTTGATATGACGCATTTCATAAAAGCCGTAAACAAGCTTAAGGCAGAGCATGCAATCTTCCAGGAAGAAGCGCCAACCGAGATACTGTACTACAACAATCCGAATCTTCTCCTCTTGTGGAAGGCCTCTACAACCACTCAAGAAGAATGCCTCATTATCGTCAACAAGGATATCTTCAACAAACAGCATTTATATGTAGAAAGTCTGCAAGAATTTGTTCAGGCAGGGGCTCCACTTGTTGATCTCTCTCCAGAATATCAAATGAACTATATTTCAAGCCCCTTTTCATACGATCTCCGGCCAGGGCAGGGTATAGTCTTGATGACTTTAAGGGATTTGCCGAAGTAGACAAAACTCCAGTCCCTTTGGTCGAAAAATGCTTCGGGTCGTACGCTTTTTGGAAAGGTCAAACTTTTTTCTGGATTTTCTTATAGTCTTTCGATAAGTTACAGTAAGATTCTGGTAGGTTTTCAGTAAGTGTGCAAAGATGTTTATCAAAGAATCGTGTTGCACTTTACGTGTTTGATTTGTATCTACTCAATAACCTAATAACCTAGTGCAAAAAGGCCATG
>CAYSBQ010000006.1:15576-34998 GCA_964429315.1 uncultured Desulfobacterales bacterium | reverse complement strand
TTTAAAAAGGAATACGATAGAATAAGTGCGTTAATCAAGATGTGACCCCAAAGTTAAGAGGGCAACGTCACCGGCCTTAGAGAAATCCTCACAGACATTGATTTTTCAAAGGGTGAAATGGATGTACTCATTGAGGAAATGGAAATGCTCGAAGGCGAGGTCTCAATGAAATACGCAGAAATGAATCACCTGGACGAAAAGATCAAGAGGGGCTTCAAGGGGTTGGGGGGGGTAAGCAAAAGAATGCAGCGAGTCAGAAGGTGTGTCAGTGCAAACTACTACAACATGAAAACAGAGTAAAGGAGTCGTTATGATGTCTACAGATACCGTTGAAGGAAGGCGATCGGGGGTGCGCGATCAGGATTCCAAAGGGCCAATCCTGGATGAGCTTGGAGGTCTTCGTGAAAAACTCCGTAGTGTGCTGGACGAAGATATCTCTCCGTTTCGGAAAGGAGAGAAGAAATGTTCCACAACACCGGAGATAAAGGGGCTCAAAATCCTCAAAGATGGTGGATATGATGTTGATCTAGAAAAGACAATAGACGACATGTTTGTGGTCACAAAAAACATGGAGTTTCAACTCCAAAGGGTCATGGGCATAAACTCCATGCTTGAGAAGGAGCTCAATGAATACAAAGAAATAGTTGCTGAACAGAGGGCCTCAAAAGAACAGCTTGAAGGAAAAATTGCTCGTTTGGAAGAAGAGATGCCGGCCAAACGAGAGATTCAGATCGAGATAGAACACCTGGAAGAGGAAAGGAATTCTGCCCAGAAAACTATCCACGATCTGAAATCAAAACTCGAAAAAACCAAGGAGGCATTATCAGATTACCAGGAAAAGGTTCATTACCTTGGTGACGAAAGGAAGGATGCCGTATCGGAGGCATATTTTCTTGAGGCGCAGCTCAACAGTGCAACTCAAGGTGTTATTGAAAAGGAGTCACGCATAGTTCGTCTGAAGGGCGAAAGCCTGGCCCAGAGGGAAAAAATAGGGGCCCTTGAAAAGGAATTGGGAGAGACTATTGAGGAAAAACATCGACTCAAAAAAGAGCTTAAAGAGACAAAAGAGGCGATGAATAAATTTCGTCAAGCCCTTACCAAGTCCAAGCTGGAGGCAAAAAGGTCTTTTTACAAGAGGGATGCGGCTAAGGAAAGTTAAACCCCTTGGGCTCTATGACCCGGATTATATGGCAGAGTAACCAAACTCACCTGAAAGGCAGGATAAAATCATGGGAGAAACCGTAGAAATGCAAAATGTCGAAGGACAAGAAACTATTGATCAAGGTGGGGATCACAATGGGGACCATAGTGAATATGAAACGCTCGTTGAGGAACTCAGAAAATTGCGGGAGCTGGAAGGCCTGAAGAGATTCCTGCAAGTGGAAAATCTGAAGCTCAAGACTCAGGTTGATACTCTCACCGGCGAGTTGGAAGGGATTAGCGTTTCCATGTCTGCAGTCAAGGCGACCATGGATTCGTACGAACTTGAGAGAAGGAAGTGCGAAAAAAAGGAGGTAAAGCTCAAACCAAGAAAGGATTTTTTGATGCGAGAGATAAATGACCTCCACCTGAAGATTAAGGCCTCCAAAGAGGATGACGCGACCTGCTCTAGCCTCACAGATGCGCTGGGGGATGATCTCGCTGATATCAAAGCGCAAAGGAAAGTTGCGATAAAGCGGCTCAATGACATGCGGGCTGGTATCAAAAGAATTGATAATAATAAGAAGCTAAGGATGCCTCGACTGAGGGAGTATGATTCTGTGCTCAAACAGATGTGTACCGCGTTTAGAGAATCTCAGAATCTGATGGAAGTATCTTTGATGATGAAAGAGAAGTAAACACCTAACCTATACCGCACCCCAGAAACTACTCGATATTAAACAGTCTGTTAAAATTTGCCGCCTTGAGTATCTTTTCTGGGCCAGGGTTACAGTTAACGATATCTATTTGGGCATTATCGCCCCCAGCTCGTTCCCGCAGCAGCAACAACATACCGAGGGCGGAACTGTCCATGTACTCTGCATCAGTCATATCAATAATACATTTTGAAACAGTATCAATCTTATCTTTATACGCCTGATTGAAATCCCTGAAAGTGGTAATATCAAATCGTCCGGTGATACTTAGAGATCTGCGTGTTAATGGCCATGTCTTTATCCTCCTAATAAGTTGTAAACGTGATGGAAAAGAGGCTATTGTCTAATATCAATGGTGGAACCATTTGTCAACTTTATGTATGGAGTTCTGGATAGAGTACAGTCTATATCTCTTTTGCCTCGCACTCTATGTCCACTCATAGACAGCTTCCACCTGATTGCCGTTGCCCCGAAAGGTAAGCTCCTTGCACAAAGAAAAGACGAGTGGCAGGCCCCGGCTGGCCGCAGAGACATTCTCATCAAGTGATGGATGGGCATTGGAGTAACTGAAGCCCGGACCGCTGTCCTCAATTCGAATGACAAGCTTTCTTCCTTTATCGGACACGAAATGTTCGAGCTCGATCTTCATCGAGCCCTCCTTAAGTTCGGCAAGGGCCTTTTCGCGTGCTTCCCAGTATTGAGCAAAGCCCTCAGGGTCCTTCTTCAAGCTGGAGTTCAGACGAAGAATCCCATGCTCCAACGCATTTGTAAAGAGTTCGGACAGTACCAGGAAAATGTTCTCCTTGTGCTGACTCAACTTTTCATCTTCCGTCAAGATACTAAGAAGCATTGGTACAGGATTGGTGTCGCGCAGCCTGTCGGCGGTCAAGTCCATGGCTATCTTCCAGGCAAGGGGCGGCTTGATCTTGCCTTCAAGAACCGATTTTTTAGGGACACCAGGATGGTGCTCGGCTTCAGGCGAACTTGTTGCCTCCTCGCAATAGGTGATTTCCACCATTGTAACATCATCGCTTTGTGACGCACCTCCACAGAAACTTGAGACATCCGCTCTGACTGCGTCCAGGAGGCTCTCTCCCCGGTTTCTCTCTATGCATTCATAGAGACGCTTTTCGCCGAACATCTCGCCATTCGGCCCCCTCGCTTCGGTGACTCCATCTGTGCAAAAGAATAAGCGATCGCCTTCACTGATACTCATCACCTCGACCGTGCTGTTCAATGTGTCATTGTCGACGACTCCAAGGGGGAGGTTACGGGATCTCAGGCGCTTTTTTATACCCCCTTCCTTTCCCACGACATACGCATCGGGGAATGCCCCGATCCATACGCTAATCGCCCCGTTGCGACTGTCCACTTGGACGATGCCGGCGGCAAGAAACAGGGATGAGGGGAGAAGTTGTTTTAGCTTTTCGTTTATTTTCAAAACAATTTCGTTGAAACCGAACCCCTTTTCAGCCATAGAATAGAAAGTTTCACAGAGAGGAATGACGCCAATAGCGGCGGAAAGACCGTGACCGGTAAAATCACCAACCAACACGTTTAGCTCGCCGGATGGTCTGCGAGCCGCAAGTATCGTATCGCCATTGAATAGAGCCATCGACGATACAAAATGGCGCAGATTCGGTGCATCCAGGCAACCACGGGTTACTACCCGGAAAAAAACCTTTTCGGCAATCGCCTGTTCCAGCTCCTTTTCATCCAGCAGTACCCGAAGCTCTTTCTCTTGGTTTTTAACGGTATTGTACAGTGCCCGTATGCGCATCATGGCATCAATCTTTGCGTTCAAGATGGTCGGCGTAACGGGCTTGCTCAAGAAATCATCGGCACCAACCTCCACGCACTTGGCAAGTCCCTTTTCATCCTCCAATGAAGTGAGGCAAATGACAGGGACAAAACACTCCCCAGCTTTTTCCTTGATTATTTGTGTGGCCTCGTAGCCGTCGATACCCGGCATCATAATATCCATGATCACGATATCCGGTTGTTCCCGCATAAAGACGTCAATACCCTCCTGGCCGTTTTCCGCGATCAACGTGGTAAACCCAGCGGACCTCAAGTGCTTGCTGATGATGTTACGTGAAAGACGCTCATCATCTACAATCAAAACACTTTGGGACGTCTCGTAAGCACGACCGTCTTCTTGCCGTGAATTTCTGTCTCCTTCGGTCATATCCTCTCCTCCTACCTTCTTGGGCACTACTCATCAAATATCCGGGTTCCCAGGGCCCGGGTTTGGTCTACCCCCTTGAAGGGGGCTTGGCGCTACGCGAGTCAGTGAGTAACCGGAGCCTCTTTGCACAACAATAGGCTGTGTTATTCCTCAATGAGGAACAATTTGTCCAGATTGGCCATTTTCAGTATGTTCATGACGCCGGGGCTGCAGTTTGCGATTTTTACTGTCGTGTCTGCTGCTGTTGCACGTTCTCTAAGCATCAACAACATACCCAGGGCGGAACTGTCCAAGAACTCGGCTTTGGCCATATCGATAACACATGTTGACACCTGATCTAGCTTGTCCGCGTATGTGCTACTGAAATCCTTGTAGACGGAGATATCAAAACGTTCTGAAACAGCGATTGTTAAGATCTTTCCGTCTTCGCTAACTTGGCTTTGTATTGACATGTTTCAAGTCCTCCATGATAGGGTTAGATTTTGATTTTCTGTATCTAGTAGGCTGTCGGGAAAACGCCCATTTGCGGCGTACCTCTATGTACGCCTCATTTCTTAGGTTCACAGCAAGGCTCAGAACTCCACCTCTGTCGATCCGTCATTTCGGCTCATGAAGTCCTTGAGCCCTTCACATTCTTTGCTAAGGGCTTGGAATGCCTCTTCAGCGTGGTCCAGGGTTCCCTCTTTGCCCATGGTTTCAAGCTTATAGGCTATGTCGGCCCCTTTGTGGGCAGCCAGATACTTAAGGGTCCCTTTGAACTTGTGTGCAGTGCTGTCAAGACTGGATGCATTGCTTACGTCAATGGCTTCTTTGATATTGGCAAGCATTTCAGAAGAGTCACGAACAAAATCGTCAAAGCATTCCTGCAACAGCTCCATGTCGTCGCCCATTACCTCTAGGGCTTCTTTCATGTCTATCGGCAATGATTGTTCTGCCATTTCTGTCACCTCCTTTTCACTGGACATTGCTCCATTACTTTCTTTCATTACTCTGGCTATCACTTCGAAAAACATATCTCTTTTAACCGGCTTGGTAATGTAGTCATCCATACCTACGGCCAGGAATTTCTCCCGGTCGCCTTTCATGGCATGGGCTGTAAGGGCTATGATCGGGATGTGTGTGCCAGTGCTGCGTTCCCTTTTTCTGATCTCTTTTGCAGCTTCCAAACCGTCCATCACCGGCATTTGACCATCCATAAAAACAAGATCGAATTCACTTTTTTCAACCGCTTCGACAGCCTCTTTACCGTTATTGGCAACAACCACGTTGTGGCCCATTTTCTTGAGTATGTTCGTCGCCACCTTCTGGTTCATCGCGTTGTCTTCGGCAAGCAGGATCTGAAACTTCTCTGCTCGCGCCTCGGCAACGGAATGCCTGGTAACAATGGACTCTGAAAGGCCGTCCTTTCCCGCTGTCTTTATGCCCAGAACCGTTGCCAAACAATCATAAAGCTGCGATTGCTTGACCGGTTTGGTAAGGTAGGCGGAAAAGCCGATCTCCTTCATCCTGGCGGCATCGCCACGCTGGCCAATTGATGTGAGCATGACCAGGATCGTGGCCTTGATATCAGGATCCTCCTTGATCTTTCGCCCAAGGGTCTCGCCATCCATTTCGGGCATTTGCATATCCAGGATAGCAATGTCAAAGGGGTGCCCTTCAGCTGCAGCCTTACGGAGTTTGTCTAAGGCTTCGGCCCCGCTCGATGCCTCGTCGAAATGACAATCCCAAGATTTCAGTTGTTCCTTTAACACCAGGCGTTTCGTTTTGTTGTCATCCACCCCCAGAACGCGCTTTCCGCTGATGTCACCTGGAACGAGCACTTCCGATTCACTTGACCTGGGCTGTTTTTCAAAGATTGCAGTAAACCAGAAGGTCGATCCCTTGCCTTCAACGCTTTCCACACCGATCTTACCACCCATCATCTCAGAGAGCGTCTTTGAGATAGTAAGACCCAGTCCAGTTCCACCGTACTTGCGCGTTGTTGATGAGTCTACCTGGGAAAAGGACTTAAACAGACGATCCATGCGGTCTTTTGGAATACCGATGCCTGTGTCAACGATCTCAAAGCGCACCGTGGTCTGCGCGCCATCTTCTTTTTCCAAAGAAGCACGGATTGTCACTTCCCCCTTTTTGGTAAACTTCATGGAGTTTCCCGTAAGATTCATCAGGATCTGGCGCAAGCGCCCGGGATCTCCTTTAAGTGCTGTCGGCACATTGTGGTGGATAAGGCAGGCCATTTCCAAGCCTTTTTCCTGGGCCGTCATTGCCAGGACATCTGTTACGTTTTCAATCGTTGTCCTCAAGTCAAAGTCAATGGTTTCAAGGTCCAGCTTTCCGGCTTCGATCTTGGAGTAGTCTAAAATATCGTTGATCACCGCAAGTAGCGAATCAGCACTCGTGTTTATGTTTTCCGTATACCCGCGCTGCTCTTGTGTAAGGCCCGTATCGAGCAGCAAACCGGTCATGCCGACGACCCCGTTCATGGGGGTTCTGATCTCGTGGCTCATGTTGGCCAAAAACTCGCTTTTGGCAATGTTGGCCAATTCCGCCTCCACGGTCATTTCGTTGGCCCTAGCAGTGGCCTCCTCTAATTGATTGTTGATTTCCAGCAATTCCTCCTGCTGGGTCTGGATGCCCTGATCGGTCCGTTTCAGCATGACATACAAGAACCAGAAGAGAGCGGTCAGAAAAATCACCACCACCACTATCGACACGACAAGGAGTCGGTTGAAAACCGCACTGATTTCGGAAATGTCGTGTAAAATGACTATGTGGCCCACCTCGGTGCCGGAGACATCTTGCAACGTGTCAAACATGATCCGCCACAGCTTGCCTTCAAAGGCAGCTTCAGTGGTCAGACTGCCGTGAACATGCTGCGCCCCTTCGATGATGCGATCAACCTCAGGGAATAATCGTGGCATGGAAGAGTAGATCAACACTTCCTCGGCATACCGGTTCCAGTTGGGTTTCCTGCCGAGCATCTTCATGCCCGATTCCCACTTTTTCCGTTCTAAGGCGTCCTTTTGGATGGTTACCACCAGCTCAATACCGTGTCCGTCGTGTATATTGGCCAGGATGTCTTCGATTTCCTTGCCCAGTTCCAGATAGCCGATGAGGGTATCGCCGTCAAAGACCGGTGCCACCACCCGCAGCGTGAAGGTGCCCAAGGGCCCCAGCTCAATGCCAGAGGCTGTCTTGCCGGTGCGCTCGGCCTCGCGTAAGGTGAACCGGTCGATGAGGTCACCGCTCTTTTCAGGGTTGTGCACCCGCAACAGGTTGATCCGGTCGGGCCGATGGAAGTAGAAGTGTGTAATGCCATGCTTTTCTCGGAGCTTTGCGAAGACTGCCTCATGGGCCGCCAGCAGGCGCTGCCGATCCAGGGCCTTCAGCGCGTCACGCAGGCCCTCATCACGGAGAAAGACCTCTTCAAGAGCGGCCAGCGCTCGGGATTGTTGAGACAGGCCTTTTGGCAGGTTGCCTGAAGTTGCCTCCATTGACTGTCTGTTGATTTGTTCCAGGCTGGTTTTCTGCATGATTGTGAAAACCACCACGAACCCGACCACTATGATCAGCAACATGATCCCCAGCGGAAATAGCAAACGTCGTTGAACTGGTTTGAGCCGGTTATTTTCGTTGACGTTTTTTGAAAAACCTCTTTCAGACTTCATGTGTTTTCCTCAGCACTAACATACGTTGAATATGGGAACATTACACTATCTTCACTCAGGTGCAGTAACCATGCCGTAATGCTCCGTTAAGTCAATTGCCTATAATCCTTAACAATTAAACCTTCTTCATTCAAATGAATAGGTACAGAAGCGGACTGTGTGTCAGATTATTGACGTACTGGGACCCCAAGTCTGAATGCGTCCGAAGGTTTTGTTAGCGTTGTTTGCAGGAAAGGTTAAAAGCGGTGGCAAGTGCGGAGGTTTAAGCAGATTTTTCACTATTGATATCGTCTCCGTTCAAGTCCCTGAATGTGGGTATGAAGATCAGATCTCAAATGGAACAAGCAATGGACAGCGCCGGGCTGGGAGTTTCGGTATCTTGCCAAACATGGCGGGGCAAAGTCACAGTTTTCATTTTAGATATCGTTCTTTCCCATGTCCTGACAATAGGCGTCATAATACAGATCTCCTGTCGATACCTGTGTTTTTGTCGGAACACTGATGTCTGGTACTCTTGCCAGAAGCTGTATTCTGAAAAAATAACAGCTTACGTTCGGATATCTACCGGAAATAGGGAAAACTGTCAAGTTCGGGGGAAGAGCCGTGATTCGTGATGGTTTTTGGTAGGGACAATTTGACACGACTTGATGTTTAAGTTACGTATAGCTAAATCAATTCTTTCGCAGGTGGTGATTCATGGAAGATCCAAGAAACATCTTGGCCATTGTTGGGCCCAAGGGAGGTGTTGGTAAAACCACGATTTCCGCAAATCTTGCCATTGCTCTATCAAAGCTAGGCAAGAAGATTGTTGCCGTAGATCTTGACCTTGGAGCCTCCAACCTCCATGCGCTCTTTGGCATAAGAGACTCCAAATACGATCTGGATGATTTTGTTCAAAATAGAGTGAAGAGGCTTGCCGATATTGTTCTTGATACGGACATACAGAATCTGAAATTGATTTGTGGAGGTGATGTTCCTGGAATAACAAACATGCAATACCAGAAAAAGCTGAAACTCATCAGACATCTGTCGGCGCTGGACTATGGCTTTGTGATTCTGGACCTGGCGCCGGGGACTTCTTTTAATGTGGCTGATTTTGCAATCATTGCGCAAAGGGCACTTCTTGTGACAACACCTGATGTGCCGTCTCTGATGAACGTATACAGCTTCATCAAGGCAGTTGTCTTCAGGCGACTAACCTTTTTTTTCAAAAATAAGAAATGTCCTGAACTCTCAGAGCTTTTAGAAAAGGCCAGGGACTTTAAGAAATACCCGAACCTCAAGACTATGGACGGCTTTTTTGGCGAGGCCCGTGACATCAACTCCGAGGTAGCGGATGCCGCAGAAAAGGCGTTGTCAGGTTTTTCGCCTTTTGTGGTGGTCAACAGGGTTCGCAGCGCCAAGGATGCAAACACAGGCAAGGTTATTCAGAAGCTCATGCAAGACTACCTGAGCATCAATAGCTCAGTACTCATGACACTACGTGAGGATGCTGGTGTAGGCAACGCCCTTGCCCGAATGAAGCCTATCATAACTGAGGCCCCGAATGCCCCGTTTTGCCAGGATATCCAAAAGATAGCCGTTAGGCTGGTTGGTGGCGAATAATGGATGGTTAGGGATGTGAAGTTAGTGGTGAATCAATCTTCCACACAAATATATTCCGAGCTATCTCTTTATCCAAGGCAAGTTCCGTGTTTTCGAATTTGATACAAAAAGCAGGACTTGCTCTATGCACTGTAACTTCGACACCCGGTTGCAATCCCATGGATATCAGTTGATGCAGGTTCGAATGGCTGCCCGGTCTGATGTACGTGATCTTGCCTTTTTCGCTCGGTTTGAGTTCGCTTAAACTAACAACAGTGTTGCCAACTACTCTGAGCCTTTTTCTGCAACACCTGCCTTTTGGAATCAGCTTGCCGTCGGGACAGATTTGTGGATGTCCAAGCAACGTGCATATAGATTCTTCAACTTCAGGGGCTAGGCAGTGTTCGACTTTGCATGCAACTTCTTCCATGGCAGAATTCTTGAGTCTGAGGACACTCGACACCAGCACCTCGGCAAGGCGGTGACGACGCAAGATTGCCTCGCCCAAGGTTTTCCCCTCACTTGAAAACAGTATCTTCTCGGCATTGCGCACAATCATGCCCTGTTGTTCAAGCTCAGTGAGGTCACCTTCGGAAAACTCGACAACGCATCTCTTCTTTATAGCGTCTATGGAATAGTTCTTATTTTCGGCAGCGCACCAAATGGCTTCCATGATTTCTTCCTGTTTTTCACTCAGCATGATTGAATCTCCTTATTAAGAGAATGTGATACCCAAAAAACGGCACGTATGATTCACAATACTTCCGATTAATACCGCGTAGATCATAACTGTTCCCATCATGGCAACAGCCACCTTGCTTCCACGTTCTTTGAAAAGCACAATAGTTGCATTGATGCACGGCAAAAGGAATGTCATCACCAGCAAATTCACAACAAGCTGAACATTGTCATAAATACTGCTAAGATGCTCAATTTCGGTAGCGCCGCTCTCTCTTCGAATTATAGTTTTGATAAACACCTGCACACTCTTCTCCGGAAGTCCCATGAAGCCCTTAATGACAGGCTCGGATACTCTTTCCACTACCTCCAGCCCTCCTATTCTTTCAAACAAAAACACTACCAGAGATGCCAAGACAAAAACGGGCACAGCCTCTTTCATGAAATGATAGGTCTTGGATGCAGCCATGTTGAAAACTTGAGTCAGTCTGGGCAAGCGCATGACAGGTATTTCCATGACAAGCGGGATTCGTCCTCCCGGCAGCAACTTGTTTAACAGAACGCCGGCAACAAATATCTGCAAAAAGATCAATCCAAATACAGCTACTGAAGCTGATAAAGGCATTTTGCCCAGTATAATGAACATGACCGCCAACAGTGGGGCGCAGGGCATGCCGAGAAGAAGTAGAAAAGTAGCAATGTTTTTTTCTCTTTTCGTATCCAGCATACGAGTCGTAATAATAGCCATCGTAACACATGAAAAGCCCATTGTAAGCGGGATTACGCTTTTTCCGTTAAGCCCCATCTTCTGGAGTAGTTTATCGAGCAAGATTGAGATCCGAGGAAGATATCCGGATTCTTCAAGTATGCCAAAGGCGATGTAGAAACAAAAGAGCACAGGCAACACCAGCCCGAGCGCCAAAAAGACCCCTGTCGTCAAAATACCGAAATCCGGATCTACGATCATGTCCCTGATGAATACGCTAGGTATTGGTGCAACCAGCCTTGTGGTTAACGGGATCAAGAAGCCCTCGAAAATGGTGCTGTTAATGGTGTCAACCAGAAACGTTGCCCCAAAAGAGCCCACAAATAAGTACATGACGTACAGCATGACAACAGCAATTGGTATGCCGGTCGAAAGCTGAGTGCACCAATCACCAAATTTGACGAGAAAGGGGTTTTGCGGTGGCGGCGTTACCTTTTGAACCTCATCGATGATTTGTCCGGCTTTTTTGTGATAAAGGTTTGTCAGAAGCATGGTGCAGGATCCTGGAGCTTCTCTGCAATATTCCTCGGCCAGATCCTTGAGTTGATCCAGCATGCCTAAGCCAAATTTGCCTTTTACATATTCCTCGACGCCTCTGTCACCTGCAAGCAATAGGAGCCCAATGACTCTTGTGGATATGCCGGACGATTTGAGAAATTTTCCTACGATTTCAAGGAACTGTTCGATCCGGTCGGGATATTGGATTAGTTTGTTGGGAATTTTCATGTCCGCTATTCTTGACATCACCCGTCGAACCCCCATCCCCTCTCTGGCGATGGTTTTGCAGACATCGACGCCAAGAATCTCACCAAGCTTTTTGAGGTCGATTCTGATTCCCCGGGGTGGAGCCTCGTCGATCATGTTGACGTCAAGGAGCATGGGCAGACCATACTCTGCATACTGAAGGGCAATGGCAATGGAACGTTTCATGTTTTTTGCGTCCGCCACCAGAATGATCCCCTGAATGTGACTGTCAGTTGTCAGAGGAAGGAGAATATCCCTTGAAGCCCTTGCGTCCTCATTATCCGAGAAAATCGAAAAAATACCCGGAGTATCAAAAGCATCCATGTCCGTTCCCTTGATACTTCCGGCATGGATGGAAACCGTACTGCCGGGGACATTAATGCTCGTTGTTTTCCCACCGCACATTCGTGAAAACAGGGTGGACTTTCCAACATTCATGCTACCGATAATGGCAAAGCCTGCCTTCCTATTATTGTGGCCGGTCACGTCTGTTCTGCCTTCAGGATGTACTGTCATTGTTCAGGGTGTCTCCTTTTCCTCTTAGAAAAAAGATAATATCAAACCATATTAAAAAGCCACTGGTTTTTTGTGGATCATATCTTGTTAGGCTATTCAAACTTTAGGGAATGTCAAGCAAAAATGTTCGTTGACTTAAATTTTATATAGCTTGACTTAACATGTAAGGTAGAATAAATTGAAACAGCTCAAGGAACACTCGACCCGATCCTGCCGGAGGGAACATGAAAACGAATCAACTCTCAGAAAGCCTCGAGGATTATTTGGAGATCATACTGGACTTAGAACGAACCCAGAAAGTGGCCAGGGCAAAAGATATTGCCCGGAAGATGGAAGTACAGAGGGGCTCTGTTACAAGCGCGTTGAAGAACCTGGAAGAAAAAGGCCTGATTAATTATCAGCCGTATAGTTTTATCACCCTAACTCAAAAAGGCAAGAAGATTGCCGAAGAAATCACCCGTCGTCACGCTGTGCTTAAGAATCTGCTGTTAAACATTCTGAATATCGATGAGAAAACCGCAGAATCAACAGCTTGTCGCATGGAACATGCTATTGACAAGAAGTCCCTGGAACGACTGGTGTCATTTTCTGATTTTATTTACAAGTGCCCAAGGGCTGGGGAAGACTGGATTCAGGCGTTTGCGAATTATTGTTTATCGGGCGAGACGGAATGGGAAAAATGTGAACAATGCATTGAAAGATGCAAAGCTGTCCATCACGAGGTGAGGGGTGAATGGTGAGGGGTTATCTTTCCTTAACTTAAATGAACCATGAACCATTCTATTCAGTGGCTGAAAGGAAAACTCGATCAAATCCTCGATCTTCTGGACCAAGGTTCCTTTTTGTCCTTCACGGTTAGCGAGAGGCGATCGCTCCGGGCCGAAGCGCAGAACCTTTCGCAAAAGCTGGCCTCCATCGAAAACAGATCCCTTACAATCGGACTCCTCGGTGGAACCGGAGTCGGAAAATCTACCCTCTTGAATGCCCTTGCCGGCTCTGAGATTGCCGCCGCGAACCATCGACGGCCGTACACAGATTACGTATTGATCTATAGGCACGTGGCAGCGGACCCCATACCGGCGACGTCTTTTACGGATGTTCCCTGGCGGGAAATCATTCACGAAGCCGACAGCACCCGACAAGTTCTCCTTTGCGACCTCCCGGACTTTGACAGTTTCATGGGTGAACACCGCGAACATGTAGTCCGATTTATGGAACATCTGGATGTTCTGGTCTGGGTCACATCCCCGGAAAAATATGCCGACGGCCGCTTTTACGAATTTCTGCAAGTGGCGCCCAAGGCCAAGCAGAATTTCTACTTCGTGTTGAACAAAGTGGATCTTCTCTTCCATGGCGAGTCTCTGGAAACAGGCTATGAGCAAATGGCACGCGTGGCCGCAAGCTTTGAGGAGCACATCAAGGAGCATGGAATCAGCGAACCACTCCTCTGCTTTCTTTCAGCCGAAGAGGCCATTCATCCCGGTCAACTGAATCCGTGGAATCAGTTTCCGTCCTTCAAACAACAACTCTTTCAGCAGCGGGATATGGAACAGATCAAGGCCGTCAAGGCAGCCAATCTGGATGTAGAGGTCCAACAGCTTCTTTCAGTTTTTCAAAAAGAAGTGCTGAAGTTGGAAAGCTTTGAACGGATCCTTGAAAGCTCAGTAAAAAAGTTGAGAAAACAACGCTTGCCATGGCTCAAAGCCGGTCAAGAAGCCATTGATCTTTGGCTGGGCAAGCAGAAGACACAAGACATGTTGTTCCATGAGGATGATCCCTCACACCGTGCTGGTCCCGGTTATCGTTTAGCTACCCTTATGCATGAGGGCCAAGAACAATTCGGTAAAAAAAAGAATGTGGCGTCCGCTCCTTCTCCTTTTGTTGTCCCACCGGAGGAGATCGCTTTGTGTTTCCAAAAGAAGCTTGAATGGCTGGAAGACCAGCTCAATCATCGCATCCTTCGCCAAGGCCTGCCCCCCTCATTTCGGCAACGGCTCCAAGAGATTCTGGACGTCCCGAAGACGTTCGAAAAATTGAGAGAACACTTTTCGCGCACTGTGGCACTGCGCGTTGGTAAACCCGCTTTTCCTCCATTCTTGGGCAGGTTCAAAGCCCTTCAATCTTTCTACAAGAAAAAGATGATAGACTCACTCAAAATGGAGCTGGGAAGGGTATGGGAAGAAACACTCGACTCCACGCTGGACGATTTGAATAGGTTCAAAGAACACATCCAATCCCAAATTCACACCGATCTTTTTACCCCCCCCCCCCTTTTTTTTGTTGACAATTCTGGCCTAGGTAGATAGAGATCGCTTTGCTTAACAATTGATTTCCTAGAAGTTTTGTTGGGAATGTGATGGGTTTTTTGCTCAGCGCTTATGATGTCACAATAACCCGGATTTTTTAAGAAAATGAGAAAACGATAGATGCTTACACTTATAACCCTTCTCATTCTGATCATCGTTGTCTATTTTGTTGTCCGACGCCTCCGCAGGCAGAGGGCCATTATCAAGACACTGAACAGCAAGCTGAAGCAGTGTTCCGCTCGTGAGAGTAATAAAGACAGTCTATTCAATTGGTTGAGAAAGGAGTAGCACATGAACGACAAGGGGGTATCGTGCACTCAAAACTTCCCGATTTGGGTTGCTTTCCTGATGGGGATGGTAGTCATCGTCATTGCCATAGCCCTTTTTGACAATCTCGCGGCCAGGGGCCGTCTGGGCGGCGACACCGCAGTTAAGGCAACTCTGAATGACGGCAACGTGAGTTATCAGGGTACTACCCCCCCGACCTACGGTGAGACGGTCAGCTACGCCAAGGATGCCGACAACGCACTGGGAGCGTGGTTGGGGATTGAGGTGGAAGACATAACAAAAGCTATGGCCAAAGAGCTGGGACTCCGGATTTCCGGTGGGGTGCTCGTCAGTCGGGTAATCGAGAATTCACCGGCCGAACAGGCAAAATTGCTGCGGGGAGATATTATCTATGAATTCGATCGCCACGATGTTGAAGACATTGGTGAGCTTGCCGAATTACTGAGCAAGGCCGATCCGGGCGATAGAGTGAGACTGTCTCTTTTTCGCGATGGTAAACGCATGGTATCGTATGTCAAATTAGGAGAAGCCTTTGGCTCAGTCTCAACCTCTTCTGTCATGCAAACTGCCGGAGAGGTTATTTCCAGCAACCAGAAATGGGGCATTGTGGTTTCTGAGCTTACTGACTCTTTGCGCAGAGATTATGCTATTCCGATTATGGAGAAGGGCGTGCTCGTGGTGATGGTAATGCAGGGAAGCGCGGCCGATAAGGCGGGACTCAGAAAAGGAGACCTGATCAAGCAAGTCGATCGGATTCGGATAGAGAATGTAGCTGATTTTTTTGAGGCTGTCCGTTCCGCTGACAACAGTACTCTGTTGAACGTCTACCGGCAGGGGGCGGAGCTTTATGTTAACATAGTCGCGGTTTCACCGTTCCAGCCCGTGGCCCAAGAGGGAATCGGTATGAATCGCCCCTTGTATGTGCCGGGATACGATCAGACACAGAGCGGCGAACCTGATGAAAAAACAGGGTCTCTTTCCGGAAGCGACTTAAAAGTTCCTGGAAGCGTCGCACAAATATAGAAGGGACCACCCCAATTTCAGTTTATCCGAGTTAGGATTGTCGAAAGAGAAGAGACCATGAACGGTTTTAAGGAATTTACAGCAAAATATTTAACGGGGATGTTGTCGGTCCTCATGGTCCTTAACGTGGTAATTGTCCTGTTTGCCGTGATGGGAATCGAATGGCAGCAAATGCTCAGGGTGCCTGCGTATTTCATGGATATTTTTAGTGATCAGACTCACTTAATGTCTCGCTGGGACACAACGAACGCAACGATAAACGACGGGAGCGGCGGCCATATCAAGACTGCTTCCGGAATAGTGACCAGCCCCGACATTCAACTGGTCTGTTCTGATGAGACATTTGCCGCGGCCGTGTCCAAGGTCAGGCCTGCGGTGGTTAATATCTCTTGCGAGAGCATCGAGCGGGCGCCAGCCTCCTCCCGAACTTTGCAATTTGATGACCCTGCCCAGGATTTATTGAGCCTTGGCGGCATAGGCTCCGGCATGATCATTGATTCGCGGGGATATATCCTCACGTGTTACCACATGGTTTCCCGGTCTTCCAGCATTATCGTTACCCCATTCGGCTATGATGTCAGGCGCTACCGGGCCACTGTGATCGCAAAAGACGAAAGCCTTAATCTGGCCGTGCTTCGAATCAGTACTCCGGCCGAACTGCCTACTGTGACACTGGGGGACTCCGCCCAGACAGAAGTGGCCGACGTGGTACTGGCTATCGGCAGCCCGTTTGGGCTTGAGCAAAGCGTGACCCACGGCATTATCAGTGACACCCAACGTGATTTGCAGATTGACAACCGGGTTTACCTGGCAATGATGCAGACGGATGTGCCGATCAACCGTGGTTCCAGCGGGGGACCATTGATTAATATCAACGGTGAGGTGATAGGTATCAACATGGCCATCTATTCCCCAACGGGAGTTTACAGCGGCGTAAGCTTTGCGATGCCCGTAAACCAGGCCAAGCGGCTCTTGGCAAAAACAATTCAGTAGAAGCCGAGACCGGCGGAAGGGGTCGGATAATGAGGAAATTTGGGTTCCTGATGTGGTTTTTAGGGATTGCGTTTGTAGTGTTCATGGTAGTGATGTTTGCCATCATGAACTCGACTCCCGCGCACGTGGACTTATTCTTTGCTGAAGGCGATATCGCGACTTTCTTGGTTATTGCCAGTTCATTCCTGATGGGTTTTTCCGCATGCTTTATTCTCTCTTGGTTGAAAAAGATAGTAAACCGTCACGCGAGACCGGAAAGACGCGCAACACACATCAGTTTAAGATCTAGGACAGACGAGTTTTGACGACCTCGCAAAAAGTCCATCTGCGGCGTTGCGCTTCATCTTTCGTCATTGCGACGTACGATAAGTACGCCTCATTCCTCAAGAGTTGCGCGCCTTGCATCTGGAGCTTTTTACTGTGTCGTCTTTTTGGGGACTTTTTACGAGTCCATCAGTTTTAATGAGTGTGGAAGCACTAATGACAACAGACAACCTTGCAGAAGACATCCTGGATGATTTTGGGTTGGCACAGGTCAGAGTATCGAGCGAGGATGCCGCCCAACGGGTTTACTGGATGTCATTTTGGGCAAACTTTGGCCTTGCGGTTTTCAAGGTTGCTATGGGGGCGGTGGGATACAGCCAGTTGCTCATCATTGATGGGCTGGCTTCCGCGGCCAATGCGGTGGTAATAGCAACGCTGCTTTTCGGGGCGCGGATAGGCCACCGGCAGACCATAAGTAAGAAGTATCCTCACGGCAAAGGGAAAGCCCAGTTCATGGCCACCCTCGTTATTGGGGTTTTGCTGGCTGTCGGGGCATCAGTGATTCTGGCCTTGTCCGTTAAGACCTTCTTTGTCCCTGTAAGTTTAGTGCCAACCGGCATCGGGCTGGCTGCCGCTTTGATTTCCATTGGTGGAAATCTGATGTTGATTCGCTATCTAAAGCAGATCCGCTCGACTAACGACCATGCGGAGTATCGGGGAATTATCCGGCTGCAGTCGCTCAATATTGCCTCATCCGCAGTGGTAGTGCAGGCCATTGTTTTTGCGGGACTCGTAGGGTGGGTTGTCTTTGAACGTATTGGGGCTTTAAGTATTTCTTTTATTGTGGTTTGGTTGAGTATCCAGATCATAAAGGGTTCGTTGGACGGAATAATGGACCGCAGCGATGGGAAAAAGACGGAATCCAGGATTGAGGCCTTAGCCGCATCGATAGATGGAGTTAAGAATGTAAGGTGGGTCCGTACGAGGCGTGTCGGCCAGAATCTGAGCATTGATCTTCAGGTGGGGATGGACAGGAACTGTACAATCAGCAATGCCGATCAAACTGCTGCACGGATTCGGCAGCGCTTGAATTTGGAAATAGAAAGGGTTTTGGATGTTGCCGTCGATTGCTATCCGGTATAATTTTACCGCTCGGCTTTTGCTTCTGGGGGTTTGTGGCGTCGGAATTGCGCTTCTGAGCCTGGTGTGCGACATGGAGGTTGTTGCCTCAAGCAGTGCCCCCACGGCGTCGTTCAGTTATCTGTCTCCGGAAGAATTAAAGGAGATGATCGATCGGGAGGAGGTATTTAATCTAGTTGATATACGGAGCTTTCAGGAATATATGGCCGGACATCTGCCGAACGCGGTTTCCATTCCGTATAAGGAGTTGCCATACCGATATGCGGAACTGGATTTCAGGACCATGACCGTGCTTTACTGCGAGACCGGATTGTCTTGTATTCTTGCAGCGCAAATGCTGGCGCGTTTGGGGTTTTCCGATTTGTACATCTTGGCCGGCGGTTTTGCAACATGGGAGTATGCGGTTGAAATGGGCAACGGACGTCAGGTGATATAAATGATTTTGTCTGGGTTAAGCGGTTAACATGGAACCAATCACTTTTTTATATAGGAGAGGAGATCGCACATGAAACACATCATCATCGGACTTTTGGCAATCACTTTGGGTTTGTGGGGTATTGTGCTGAATTGGTACCAATTCGTGGACCTTCTGTGGGTATTGGTGCCTATTGCGGTTCTTGTGGGAGGCATTGTCGCCCTTCTGGCCGGGATAAGCAATTTCAGCAAAACTTCACGATCCAACGTTAATTTTGACTCAAACGAGCTTTAGGGGGAATGAATTCATGGCCGACATTGACAACAGCGAGGAAAACAACAGACTATTCGACAATGGAAAGCAGGAAGCACGGAAAGCCAAGCGCCCGACAGAGAGAGTGCCTTTGGGCTTTTATTTGCAATGGCCGGTAGTACAGTTGGGCCGTTCAGTGGGCGAAATAGTGGATTCATACAAAAAGATCTTCAAGGTTGCCCCCACAGACCTGAAAAGCATGTATCTGAAAAAATCCCGCGCGGCGGAGCGGCGAGGAAACATGCGCAAGAGTGTTGGTTTCATGGAACTGGCTGCTTCACTCGAATCTAAAGATATCGACACGTTGTATCAGTTGGGTCTGGCTTACGAGAAGAACAGGGATTTTAAGGCCGCAATGCAAACTTATCAGCAAGTTACAAAAACCGAACCGGAGCACGCAAAGGCTCAATACCGCACAGGCCTTCTCTTCCTTCGCACACGGAATTTCAAAGAGGCTATCAAGGCGCTGGAGGCGGCCTCGAAAATCGAGCCCGGCTCGGCAAAACTGAGTTACCGGTTGGGTCAGGCTTACGACCGTATGGAAGACTACAAACAGGCCATTTCGTGTTTCTCTGAGGCAGTGAAAATCAACCCGGACTTTCTTAATGCGTACAAGAACATGGCGCTCACGTATGAGAGTATGGGCAAACACAAAGAATCGGTGGAGTGTCTGAAACGGGC
>CAYSBQ010000006.1:11205-15476 GCA_964429315.1 uncultured Desulfobacterales bacterium | reverse complement strand
TTATGCCGGATTCTGAAAAAATAAGCGCCAGGGAACTGAAGGACTTTCTTACCGGACAGGTCCGAAAGCTGCGCCTACTAAAGCGGTTTTTGATCGTGTTGATTATCCTGGTGGCTTTGGCCATACTCGGACACGTGATCTACTACTTCAACTCATTGACCAACATGCGCTATGACGTGATTACCGCCAAGTCCCAGGTGGAAAGCGCCATTCAATACCGGGCGAATCTGGTGCCGGTGTTGATCGAAAGCGTGACCGGCTTTGTTGGGCATGAGGATGATGTGTTCAACCGGGCGGTGGATGCGCGCGAGCGGTCACTGACTGCGGCCCGGCAGGCTGTGGCGGAACTCCGAAAGGCAGGCAGCCAGCCAATGAAAGAAATGCTGCAAAAGATCATGGCTATTGCTGAGCAATATCCGGACCTAAAAACAAGTGAGGCCTTTCAGTTGTTGATGACACAAGTAACTAACGCGGAGGCGGAAATCCTGAAACAGCGAATCGCTTATAATGACTACGTCAACACTTATACAACGGCTATGTCAATGTTTCCGGGGAACTTCTATGCAGCGGTGTTTAATTTCCCGTCGTTCGAGTATTTCAAGGGAACCTGGCAATCGGAATGGCCTCAAGTGACCGTGCAGAGTCCGGTTGAGAGTCAGGGGAGGGCTGATGACGGTTAGTGGCGTGGTGAGACCGGAGATTTTACCGGGCTGTTACTGGTGTCGCGGAAACGTGGGATACATAGCGCTCTGGGGTAATCTCGGGTTGTTTGCGGTGAAGCTTGTGTGCGGAATAGAGGGTGACTCCAAGGCTCTTTTGGCAGACGCGGTGCATTCGGCCGTGGATGTTTTGACGGCACTGGTAGTGTTGATCTGCTTGCGTGTCAGCCAATCTCCTCCGGACAAAGAGCATCCTTATGGTCATGGCCAGGTGGAATACATTTCTGCTCTGCTTATCGGAATTTCATTGGCGGTAGTGGCAGGGTTTATTCTTTACGACGGCCTGATGGATATTGCCCGAGGGGTCACACACCAGCCGCAAACAGTCGCGCTTCTGGGGCTACTCATTTCTATAGCGGGAAACCAGTTGATGTTTCGGCATTCTTATTGTTGCGGGACCAGATTCGAATCTCCGGCGATGCTTGCAAATGCCTGGGAGAACCGGGCTGATGTATATTCCTCCCTTGGAGCATTGGTGGGAGTGGTTGGCGCGATGTTGGGCCTGTTGTTCATGGATCCGTTGGGTGCGATTCTGGTGGCTACGTTGATTAGCTGGAGCGCTTTTAACATGCTGCGCAATGCCTGGTACGGAATCCTGGGTAGCTCTCTTGATGAGTCCATAGAAAACGAGATTCGCGAGGAAGCAAACGCGGACCCTGACGTACGAGGAGTGGGTTCTTTGCGAACAAGGACGATCGGCACACATCGTGCGGTTGATCTGAGGATAGGGGTTTCACCGGATCTGAGCTTGCATGAGGGGTACGAGATTGCTGAGCGTGTGAGGGCCGCTGTATCAAACAGGGTGAACAAGGCGGTGGTCAGCGTGAGACCCACGGGGGCCTACTAGTCGTGTTCAGATAATACGAAAGGACTTATGGATATGGATGAAGTAAATGACAAGTTTCTTGGGAAATCCGGGGCCGATAGACGACTTTCTGTGCTGAGCAGGAAAATGAAATGGCTGATTGCCGCATTGGTGCTTATGGGTGTAGTGGCCTTGGGCTTGGCCGGCGTGATCATGTATCCGAATCTCTTGGGTGGAATCTTGGGCGATAGGATAATAGCCGGCGGGAGCAAAACGCTGGCCTCGACGGCATACCTTGGTGTGGAGATTGAGGATCTCGATAAGGGCACGGCTCAAGCCATGGACCTGCCGGGTTCCGGCGGCGTAGTGGTTTCCAGGGTGTTTCCGTCTTCTCCGGCTGCCCAGAGCGGACTCGAACAAGGCGACGTTATTTTGCAGTTTGATCGCTCAAGGGTGGGCAGCAGCGCTGAACTCCAGGATATGCTTGCCGCAGAGGATCCGGGAGATACGGTCAGGATTGTAGTGGACCGGGATGGCCTGACAAAGACCTTTTATGTCGAACTGACACAGCGTCCGTCCTACCTGATGCAGGCCGCCTACACGCCTGCCGCACAAACGGATTTGACCGTTGAATGGGGTTGCACCCTGTCTCCCGTCACTGCGGAGCTGACCCGGCAGCTTTCCATTCCGCCTTCGATAAAGGGCGTGGTGGTAGTGGCGGTGTCCCCCACCGGACTGGCAAAAAGCGCAGGGATATTGCCCGGTGACGTTATTGTCAGCGTGAACCGCAGGCCAACAGAAGACCTGGCAAGCTTTTACAAGGCAATTGAAGACCAGCAGACCGTGGTCCTTGAGATCTACAGAAGCGGGCGTGTGATGTACGTGCAGTTGCAGGTAGGTTCAGCGACGCCGCCTTTGGCAACTATTGCCGGGAGCCTGGCTGATAACAGTACACTGCCGCGGCGCGTGGCAGTGGCCGCCACCGGGGCCGACCTGAACGCACAGATGGCCTTACGGTTCGGCACTGCCCCTTACTTTGTGATTGTAGATCTTGATGCCAACCGGTTTCAGGTAATACAGAATACCGGCCTGACCGATGCCAGGGGCTTCGGTTTGGTGGCCGCTCAACTGGTGGCTGCCCAGGGAGCTGGATCGACCATTGCCGGCGCCTATGGCCAGCCGGCCTACGATGCATTGAAGGCCCTCAATATTCAGCCGTTTATTGCCAACCCAGGGAAGGTTTCAGATATAATCAACCAGTATCGTTCAAGTCTTCTGACCCAGGTTGTCGATCCCACACTTCCGGGGTACGGATATGCACAAAACATCATTACAACGGGTGGCCCTCCCACGGACGATGACGATGAAGATGAGGAGGAAGAAGGCGGCTACAAAGGTATGCCGTATACCATTCCCCCGCAGGGAAAATACGACCCTGCTCTTGATCCTGCAAATGCCGCGGAGCTTGCAGCAGGCTCCACACTTAACCTCAACCAACAAACTCAGTTCTGCTATTGCCCGACCTGTAATATCGTCTACGAGCATCCCGCCAGCGTTCCGTGTTCTTCTCTGGTGTGCAAGGAGTGTGGAAGCCGCTTGATCAGCCTTAGCTCAGGGGCCAGATCCTCACCGGTTACCACAGTCGCCGGCAGCTCTTTAGCGCAGCGTGTTGCAATAGCTTCAAACGGAAACGATTTGTCCGCACCCATGGCGCTGCGATTCGGCACTGCGCCCTATTTTATAATTGTTGATTTGAGCACCAATAAGTTTGTGGCAGTGAGCAATAGCGCCCTGGCAAGCACTGGGGGCTACGGCGTTGCAGCCGCACAACTGGTTGCCGCTCAAGGCGCAGGGGCTACTGTTGCCGGCGCTTACGGGTCTCAGGCTTACTTTGCATTAAAGGCGCTTAATATCAACCCGTTTGTTGCCGGCGTTGGAAGGGTTTCTGATGTGCTTAACCAGTATCGTTTGTCGGCCTTGAGCCAGGTAACCGTTCCCTTGGCTCCCGGCAGTAATGCACAGGCCTTAATTGTTACGGGTGGTCCTCCCTTTGGCGATAGCGATGACGATGACGAAGAAGAAGAACAGAGCGGCTACAAAGGTATGCCGTATACGATCCCGCCACAGGGAAAGTATGATCCTGCTCTTGATCCGGCGAATGCCGGACAAGTTGTAGCAGGTTCGACCACCCAGACCCAGCGCGCCGACTATTGCTACTGCCCTAACTGCGGGATTTCGGTTGCGCACCCGGCAGGCGTTTCCTGTTCTCAGTTGACGTGTCCACAGTGCGGCAATCGCCTGATGAACCTGGATGCTTCCAGCAATCTTGCGCCTGGTATGACCGGCACCACTGCGCCTTTGTCCACTTATACGTATAATCAGGTGCCGCTGCCAACCCAACCCTTGTCCACCTATATCTATAACCGGACGCTGCTGCCAACCCAGCCCTTGTCCACCTACAACCAGATATTGCTGCCAACCCAAACGCAGACACGCACTGGAAGTACAGGTACGGGTATCCCTGGAACTCTACCTGGTGGGTCTACGGGATCATTGTATCTTGATCAGCAATCGTTGTATCTAAACCAACAGTCCCAATATTGCCTTTGTCCCGTCTGTAATATAACTTATGAACATCCTCCAGGTGTTCCCTGTTCATCCCTTGCGTGTAAGGTGTGTGGCAGCAGATTGATCAGCCTGAATTCAGGTGGGGGGACTTCCTTGCCCATTCGGACATCGGCCGGAAC
>CAYSBQ010000006.1:0-11105 GCA_964429315.1 uncultured Desulfobacterales bacterium | reverse complement strand
GACTATTCCGCCTTCAATGGGCCAGACTTCCGCCGGAACCACAAATTTATCTACCGGCGCTTTACAGGGCACCATAGATGGGAATTGTGTGTGCCCGAGATGTGGAACCACAGTCCCCCATTTACGCGGCACTGCTTGTTATACCATACCATGTCCGAAGTGCGGTACGCTTATGGTGAATGAGGGCGCTGTGCTGAATCCATTGGGGACATATCCTGCGGCAGGAACTGTGGTTGCTGGAATGCCTGTTTCAGGAATGCCCGAGGAAATTCCGCCTCCAGGCGGGGGGAATCCTGACAACTTAACCGTGGCCGGCATACCGAACATTTCTGCGGGGACTTTGGTTGCTGGAATGCCTGTTGCAGGACTGCCCGAGACTATACCGCCGACAGGCCAAACCACATCTGTAATTACAGTGGCCGGCACTGCTTCTGCTGCGTTGACAGTCGCGGGCGCGGGCACAGGAAAAATATGTATAGCTGCCACAGGTCCCAAGATTGATTCTCCTGTTGCAGATCTGTTTGACAGGGCCCCATACTTTTTGATCGTGGGCCTGGGAAATTTTACGGCCATACCAAATCCCAATGTGCGTGATGTGACCGGAGCGGGTATACAATCGGCCCAGCTCGTTGTAAGCGAAGGCGCAAAGGCAGTCATCACCAACGATATCGGGATCAGGGCCATTGAGGAACTGAAGAGATTGCAGGTGCAGGTCTATACGGGTGTGACCGGCACTGCCGCCCAGGCATTGCAATGGTACCAGAACAACCGTCTGACGCCTACCAATCTTAGCGCTTCCAGCACGGAAGATGAAGATGAAGAGGAACACGGTCCACCCACAAGCAAAGCCAAGTCCAAGGGTGAGACTAAGGCGTTATAGGATATGCTATCTCATAGCACAAAGCTGGTATTGCTGGTCGTATTGATATTGCTGGTCGGCATACAGCTCTCTTTTCTGTTAGGATATTGCCTTCTGCCGAGTGATGTCCAGCCATCAGTCGGGACAGACGGGTCAGTGTCGGGTAATTCCGGCATGATTCGTCTTACCTCTTGTGGCACCGAGGACCTCGGTGTTGTTGTGTCACGGGTCCGGAGCGCCGTGGTATACATTACTGGTCGCCGCTCAACATCCCAAACGACATTACCTTCCAATACTATTAGCTTTGCTCCGGCGTCACTGACAGGCGACAAAATGGGATCCGGAATGTTTTTTGACCAGGCAGGCTATATCCTGACCAATTACCACGTAATAGCCGACACAACTGATATTCGGGCAAGTATATTCGGGGAACGGGACAAGACCTACTCATGCGAGATTATTGCCATTGACCCCCAGCGGGATCTCGCGGTCATAAAGATCAACACAGGTTTTCCCGTCCCCACGGTTACGCTGGGTAATTCCGATATGCTTGAAGAGGCTGATGAGGTGCTTGCTGTTGGTTGTCCGTTCAGTTTGGAACAGTCCGTGTCTCACGGGATCATCAGCGACAAAAAGCGCACGCTCACTATTGACAATCGAACATACATTGACTTGATTCAGACCGACGCAGCCATTAATTCCGGCAACAGCGGTGGGCCATTGATTAATATGGACGGTGAGGTTATTGGCATTAATGTTGCCATTTATGCCCCGAACAGGGTATATTGCGGAGTAGGGTTTGCGGTCCCGATTAACCAAGCTAAGTTGCTGATGATAAAGGTTAAATATACAGATGCCTCGTCTTGAACCCGCCCTTCCGGACAGGGCCTGCGGGGAGCTGGCTGGTCAATATATGAAAGGAGAATCATAACGATATCATGCTGAACATTATATTCGGGCTTTGTCTGTTGTGTTTTGGCATCTTTGGAATAGTGCGCAACTGGTGGGCGGTCATAGACTTTGTCAGAGTGGTTTTCCCTGTGGCAATGGTTTTCTTCGGGGTGATTTCCATCCTGGCGGGGTTGAGCACCAGAAGAAAAAAGTCAAGGTGAGTAAAATACACTTATCAAGTGATTGAGAAGGGAGGTGAGGTAAAATGACTATTAGTTTTGGCGGTATCGTCCTATTGGCAGTAACGATCGCCATAATCGTAATTGGGGCGAAAGTAAGAAACAACTGTGAAAAACTTCAGCAACTCGAGGAGCTTACGGCGAAGGAGTAATGTGTCTGCGGCGGGCTATTGGCCCAGCTTGAATCTGCATACAAATTCAAGTGGTTAGCGGTTTACAACAACTCACTGAAACGTTGAGAAAAGGGGGTTTCCATGACTTTTGGTAGCATTATCTTGTTGGTTGTGGTAGTGGCGATGTTTGTGGTTGGTAGGAAAGTAAAACAAAACAGCCGGAAACTTGATGAGTTGGAGACAACTCTGAGCAAGTAGTGTCCCTGTGACAGGATTGAAAAAATTAACGGCGATTCACCTTTGCTCAAAACTGATCCAATATAAGGAGGAATAGAGCGATGAACGTAGATGCCGGCATTATGACTACGGGCGGGACCACGACGAGCGGCACGACTGCGGCGATGACTACCGTCACGACTACTACCTCGACGGCGGCTAGCTCCTTCGGGACCACCTCCGGATTGCAGTATGGGGCATCCGCGAGCAAACTGGGTCTTGCCAAGGCCGCCAGCTCCATAGGTATTGCTGTTCCTGCCGGAAATGGGGCCGGAACCGGGGCGCTCGCTCTGGCGGGTGTCGGGAGCCTGCTTTTGGCAGGTGCTGCCGTTGGCCTGGTAGGGCTGTTCAGTTATGCCTTAACAAAAGCCGCTCTGAATACGGATTCATGATTCGCGATTTGTGCCCAGCCGACTTCCAGCGGCACATTTTTTGCTGTTTTTGACTTTCGTTTTCTCGGCAATCTGCTGAGGAAACGGCCTCGGGGGTCAGTGTAATGGCAAATAATCATCAAATGAACAGTGCGGTAATCCACTGTCGACAGACCAGGTGCAGGGCGCGTGACCGCCCTGCTTAGCGCGGGTCAGCCGGGGTGGCCCGGGGAGTTGGAATCTTGTCCGGCGGGGAAGGTCAGGGTAAGCCCCTCTGTAATTTCAAACGGCTTGCACAAAGGCCGCTCGACCGGCAAGAGGATACCGTGAACTAAGGTTTTCCCATTTTGGACGCAGAAGCGCAGTGGGGAGGGAGAGATGGATATCAAGGAAAACACTGTAGAGGCCGCATCGGGCAGGTCTGAGAGATTCAGTGAGGCAACAAGGTATGCCCATGCAACGGTCGACTACACCGGCCTGGTTGTGTGGAGCGTCATTAGCAGGAGCAGCACGGCGATAAAAGATTCGACTTTGGCAATGGTCATGCCGATTGCCAGGAACGTATGCGCACCTTTTGGGAAGATAAAGGGCAAGATGGCAGCGATTCTGGGAGGCAAGGGCTATGATGATCGGAAAATCGCAGACATTATAGAAAGAATAAGAACGCTTGAGGAAAGATTGATCTTCCTGGAAAAACATGGCATAAGGCTTGCTGGGGAACCGGAATACCGGACAAAGAAAAAAGAGTTGGACGAGGAGAGGAAAGGACTTTTGGATCTGATCGTTGAAGAAAACAAGGAATTGAGAAAAATGCTAAATGCTTGATGCTAAGGACTTACTCAAAGAATCATGGTGGGTGAAGATATGGAAAACAAAAGGGTCTTGCATGTCGGCATTGACCTCGGGACCTCGCGAAGTGTCATTTCGGCTGATAATGGAATGCGGTCATTTGTTTCAAGCTATGTGGGGTTCCCTAAAGACGCGGTCTCAAGAAAGATGTTCGGAAAGAGAAAGGTCGTCTTTGGGGATGAAGCCATCAAGCACCGCCTGGCCCTTGAGTTGCATAAACCTTTTGATAAAGGCAGGCTCAAGTATTCGGAATCTGCGGGACAAAAACCGGAGGAGTTCGAAAAGGCCAAGCACGTTGCAAAAGAGCTTTTGAGACACGTTATTAGTCTTGCCACAGAAGAAGAGGAAACGGAAAACCTGATGGTCAGAGGGGTGGTGGGTGCTCCCGCCCTGGCCAGCACCAAGAACAAGAAGACCCTGCTTGAAATAGCAGACGGAGTGCTTCATGACGCCATGATAGTATCTGAACCGTTTGCCGTTGCTTACGGTCTCAAGCTTTTTTCCAGCGCTCTCATCATCGACATTGGGGCCGGCACTGTGGACCTGTGCAGAATGGCGGGAACAATACCGACCGAAGAGGACCAGATTACCACAATGAAGGCCGGTGATCACATCGACGAGATTTTCCTTAAGCTTATCAAAAAGAAGCACCCCGAGGCAGAATTCACATTGGCCATGGTCAAGAGATTCAAAGAAGACAATTCCTCTATTTCAAAAGTAGGAGAACATGTTTTCATTGAGCTTCCCGTCGATGGCAAACCAACAAACCATGATGTAACGGAAGAACTCAGGGAGGCATGCGTGGCCGTCGTCCCGGATATTGTCGAGGGAGTCAGAAAACTCGTTGCCGCCTTTGATCCTGAATTTCAGAGGGGTTTGAAACGAAACGTCGTCCTGGCCGGAGGGGGAAGCCAGATCGTGGGACTGCGAAAGGCGATCGAGGACCATATGAAGGAAGAACTCGGCTATGGCAGGGTTACGAAGGTGGAAGAACCTTTGTATGCAGGCGCCAATGGGGCATTGATGCTTGCTAAGGACATGCCTGATGAGTACTGGGATGAGCTGAAAAGCCGTAGCTAGAACTAGAAAAGGGGCCGTCATAACGTTGAGGAGGAGTAAATGGAAAAGGATCTTAGGTACAAAATTGAACATATCGGAGATATCTTCGTGAGCAAGGTGGAAAAGGTGTGTGAGGCTGTAACGGCCTCAACAAAGGGGATTGTCCTGACATACGATGTCGGGGGGCTTCAAAAGGAAAAGGACAGGCTCATAAAGAAAATTGGAAGAAGAGTCGTAGCACTCAGAAAGAAGGATCCGGGGCTTGATGTCCTAAATGAAGCGTCGATGATCAAGCTCTTCTACTCGCTCGACAAAGTCGAAGACAAGATTGGCACTTCCATAAGGAAAAGGAGAGAAAGGCTATATCCAAAAACTCGCCGCTCCGAACAGTGATCATGAAAAACCTTGGCCGTGGCGAGTGTTGCTTATGGCATGTTTGTTGCATTTTTTGGTAGGGTGAACCTCAAAACCGATGAAAGGGATACCGGCAATGAACACAGCTGAGGATATGGGCGCACAAGAAAAGGCGGCTGTTTTAAAGAAGATCCGCGACCAGTTGCACGAAGCCGTGTCGGCTGCTCAGGTAAAAACGGCTTCTGCCGAAAAAGTGCTTCAGGAAACAGAGGCCAAGCAGGAAAAGATATTGGGCCTGCTCAATGACGATGTCCGTCGGCATGTAAATGAAGAGGCCCGCCTCAACCAGGAGCTTCAAACCCTGAGCGAAAAGCTTGACAGCACCCTTGAACAAAAGGCCGAAGCAGAGAAGAAGAGCGAAATAGCTCTCAGGGACAGGACTGCGGTTGAAGAGAAACTCAAAACCATGCTTGCGGAAAAGGCTGAGACTGAAAGCAGAGCCGAAACCTGCTTCAGGGAAAAGGCTGCGGCTGAAGAAAAATTGGGTAAAGTTCACAAAGAGATAGAAACGATAAACGCTGAACTGGGTGGAGCTCGCTCGACTGCCGAAACGGCTGTCGAGGAGAAAACAAAAATGGAAAAGAAACTTCAAGCTCTTCAGGAGAATTGGGAAAACTATGTGGGCGGTAGGTGAAGAAGAAAATAGGGTTTTGCAAGAAGTAGGCGACTTGCAGAAAGAGCTCGGGTCCTCAAAGGAACAATTGAGCGGGTTGAAAGCAGACTTTCGGCGCGCCATTTCCGAGCTTAAAGACGAGAGCGCACGGCTAAGGTCGTTGAATGTAAAATTTATGGTAACTGAAAATGACATAAACGAAATAGAAAATGCGCTCTTCTCATTGCGGGAAAAACGCTCTCACATAGACAATAACGTTTTGCTTTTGCAGGAAGAAGTTGAGGGTGTGGAGGCTGAATTATCAGAGTTTACACACAAAAAAAGTAATTTAGAAAAAAGTGTTCATGAAGTCGAGCTGAGTGTCGGGCAAAACACCGATGCGCTGGCTGCCTTTGAGAAGGAGTTGCGGGAGGTAGTATCCGGCCTTGGTGAACGCAGGGCAGAGAAGGACAGCATGTCGGAAGAGATATCCGGGACATTATCACAGACTTCTTTTGAACAAGACGAGATTGAGGCCAAATTTGTCGAACTCAATGACAAGTTGATGGGGCGTATGGATGAGCGCAATCGTGTTAATGAACTCTTTTCTGAAAGACAGGCGGCCATTGACACGCAGAAAGAAGAAATAGCGCATCTCAGTGAGCAATGTTCGTCGCTTGAGGAAGTTGAAGCACTCCAAAACAAAAGGGGCTCCTTGAAACGTGATGTTGAAAACCTGGAAAGCGAGGCGCGATCCGCAAGGTCAAAAGTCGAAGGGCCCAAGAAGTTGCTGGCCGAAAAAAAGGAAGAATTGAACGGACTCTTGGCCGCAAATGCCGAGGCAAGGGACTCGCTCGCCTCACTCGAAGAAGAAGTGGGACCATATGATCAAGTGACGTCAGCAATTAGGAATGCTACGGACAGGGTCGCCGAGACACGTAAGCTGAGCGAGGAAGCCGTTTCAGTTGTGAAGACGCTGTTTGTTGAGAACACGGGTCTTGAGGGCGAATTGCGGGCGGTGGAAGACAAGGTAAACGGAATCGTCAAGATTGTGGATGGTATAGTATGAGAGAATTTGCCGAGGAAGTGACACCGGTCAGGAAGAAAGAAATACTGGCCTTTGCGGGTAATGTGGCTTCTTATCTGGATGCGAAAAGGAAAAGGGAGATCCTCGGGTTTGAGGTAGCTAGAAATAATAGAGAGGCGGAATATATCAGAGACAAGATTGCAGTGGTGCGAAAACGACTTGACGAGAAGACAGATGCCGCCGGGAAAATAGAGCGCAGCATGAGCGGGTGGGAAGACAAGCTTATCAGTCTTCGATCCGAGAGGCAGGGAGCTGAGGATGAATACGCCGGATTAAGGCATATTGAAGAGGATATTGAAAAGAGGCATGCCGCCTTGGAGGAGAAAAGACAGCTCGCCAAGAACCTGCGTGAGGCTGTCCGGAATGCATCGGAAAAGCTGAAAACGCTGCGATCCGGAGAGCAGGAGGCACTGGCCAGAAGAAATCACGCGGAAAAAAAGGTTAAACTGCAAAAAGAAAGACTGAATGACTTGGAAAAAGAAGTCGGCGTGATGAGAGTCACAAGGGACATGCTCAAAGGAATTATACCTGCAGCGATTAAGGATGCGGATATTCCCGAGTTCGAAACTGATACTGTTCAGGTGATAATTGAAAAATATATTGCTGAGGTTAATGAGACAATAGACGGGATAGGCAATGATATATCCGAGCTTGAGAAAAAGATAGATGAAGCCCCTGCCGAGGAGAAACGTCTTTCTGCCGAAAAAGAGGGCCTTGAAGGCAAGCTTGATGAGCTGGCCTCCCGCATAAGCACAGATGAGGATAAAGAGTCATTGATGGCTGAGGTAAGCGGTCTTGAGGAAGATCACGGCCGTCTTGTGCGTGACATAGAGACAAACGGCGAAGAACTAAAACGCATAGAGTCCGAAATGACGGAAGTTGGAGACGGCATTGAAGTTGAGAGAGAGTTTCAGAAGAATTCCGGTGAAAGATTCACATATCTCAAGGCAATGAAGGCAGAGATGGATGGCATTGACGATATTGAAAAAGAGATCGGAAGACTTGACAATGAGGTTCGGCGAATCAACGCAGAGGCCATTGCAGATGGGAATTTTCTGAACATAGCCAACAAGGTGAAGGAACAAGTCAAATCAATTAATAGTTCGCTAAGATCCGCAGTTGACGAGTGTAGTGAAACATTTAGTGGAATTGAGCAGGCAGCGAACAATTTAGTCGGATAGGGCTTTTCTTCTTACATGTCAACAAGAATCTGCCGAAGGGCGCTAGGTTGAAAAACTAGAAAAGCAGGAGGACTTTATGGAGAATCAAGGGATTGAGAGTAAGGGTGTTTTAGGTTTTACCGGCAAGGTATTGAACGAAGCCGGCTGCGCCGTTGTATCTCTGTATGACATGGGCTCCGGCGCTGCTGAAAAGGTGCTGTCCACAAGGAAAAAGGCAATTACAGCGCCTTCTGCTTTGAGTGAAACGGCAAAGGGTATTTTTACCTGGCCTTCTGCTTTGAGTGAAACGGTAAAGGGGATGTTTACCTGGGTGCCCGGAGTTGCTAAACCGACCGAAACCGGAATGATCGAGGAGAAAATCAAGGAAAAGGAGAAGAAGATAGAAGCGCTCTATTACGAAATCGGCAAGAAGGGGGCAAAAGGTGCGGATACCGGTGAGGCACTCGAATCTGAGCCAATAAAGAAGCTGCTTTCTGATGTGCGAGAATATGAGAAAGAGATCCATAGACTAGAAGGCCGCGTGGGTGAGCTTGAAGAAGAAGAAAAAGAGAAGGAAAAGGAAAAGGCGTTAAGAAAGGAGAAACTGAAAGAAACGGCCAGGCTGGCTATAGAAAGAGTCAAAACAAAGGACGTACAGGCGGATCAGGCCGTCAAAGCGGCAATCGAGAACGCAGTAAAGCACGGCGAGTTTGAGATAGCCTCTGAGCGGAGTACATTCGACAAGATCGCCAATGACCTCCTTGATAGTGACATGGAGGTCAAGTTGCTGGCAGCCGCAGAGCTTGGCAAGATGCAAAATGAGGCTGCTGTGCCTGTACTTGTTGAGGCACTGAAATTTGATGATCCCTACCTTACGTCTGAGATAATAAACGCACTCATCAACACAGGCGATTCTCGAGCGATTCCATTATTTAAAGAAAAGGTCAAAGCCCCGCACTACAGGGTGCGCGTGGCCTGTCTCAGAGGATTATATAAACTGGCCCAGGAAGATGATACGGATGTAATGCCGTTGCTCACAGATGCTTTGAGGGACGAACACCCTGACGTGAGAAAGACAGGCGCTACATTTATTGGCTGGAAGGACGACGCAAATGCCGCGCCAGGCCTTGTTCCGTGTCTAAAGGACGAAGATGAAAGAGTCAGAAAGGCGGCGGTGTCAGCACTGGCAAATATCAAAGATGAGGTGGCGGTTTTCCCATTGATCAGCGTATTGGGAGATAAAAATCGTCAAATCAGGAAAAAGGCGTTTGATGCCATACAGACGATTGTAGGTGAACAGATAACCTTTGATCTTGAGGCATCGGGCAAGGCGTTGTCTGAGGCGATGGATAACCTCAGGGCTTGGTGGCAAGAAAAGCGGATTGGCACAGGAGTTGAAGACCGCCAGGCGGAGGAGGAAGAGCCGGAAGCGGCGGCGGCGCCGGAGGCTGAGGAGCCTGAACTCACGAGGGAGAAGTTGATGAGGATGCTCAAAGCAGAACTGATCTCCCTGTGCAAACGTGGTGGGATTGAATGTGACGAAAAACTGACGAAAGCAGAAATTGTAGAACTGATTCTCACAGAGAAGGAATAGATATGCTTGACGATAGCGAACACGTCCAAAGCCGGTCTTCGCAAGTGACTGAGAAAAGTTGGATCGAAAAGAAGAATGTCTTGAAGGAAAGGCTTTCAATAGACAGGGGCGCTTTGAAGATCGACAGGGCAAGTCTTGGCACGGAAGGGAAAAGATTTCTGGCAGAGGTGGAAAGGCTTCAAGGAGAAAGGCATTCCTTGGCAAGAGACCTGCAAGATTTGCATCAACAGCTTCACGAAAAGAGGGAAATAGCGCGGAAGACCTCGGAAAGGCTGGACGGGCTGGAGAAAAATATTGAGAGGCTTGCTTCCGAAGAGAAAAGCCTTCAGAACGAAAACGGATTCCTGGAGTCAGAAAGGTCCAAACTTACTCAGACTTACAATGACGTTTCCAAGAGACTTTCCATTAATATGTCGGCACTTCAAGCCACGATGCATCACATCGCATTCATGAAGGGTGAGATGGCGACATTGATCGAGAAAAAGGCCACGTTTAGAGATAAGCTCGCGGTGAAACTCAGGGATTCAGGTAATCTGGATGAAAAGATTGCCGGAACATCCAAAGAACTGAGTGATCTGTACAACAGGATGAAAGCCGTTGAAAAAAATGTTAAGCTCAGTTATTACGGAAAAAGGGAGCATGTAGCATGACATCCACGGATATTTTGGAAAAGCAAAAGCAAGGATACATTACGGATCAGCCAAAAGTGGGACAGGATCTGGAAGAAGGCGCCCCTGCAGTACCCGACTCGGGTGTAGTGGAACAAGCCATTATGCCGGAAATCAGGGGGCTTGAGGTCCTGAAGGAAGGCACTTATGCAGTTGATCTTGAAAAAACGATCACTGAGATGTATGCGGTCATAAAGAGCATGGAGACTCAGCTTCAAAAGGTTTTGGCAATAAACACCGCCCTTGAAGAGGATCTTGATGCTTCAAAGGCCGTTATCGCTGAATTGAAATTAGAGAAGTCTCAACATGAGGAGACGATTGCTCGTATGCAAGAGCAGATGCCTTCCAAGAGAGAACTTCAGATCGAGGTCGACCACTTAGTGGATGAAAGGAATGCCACACAGGGGCGTATCCGGGATTTAAAGCTAAGGCTCGCAAAAGCGCAGGAAACTGTCACCCAACAGCAAGACCGGATTGCCGGTTTAGCGGATGAGAAAAGCGACGGCGTAAGTGAGGTAAGCTTTCTTGAGTCGAAACTCAACCGTCTTGCTGAAAAAATCAGGGAATACGAAAGGGAGAAAAATGTCCTTGAGGGCGAAAAACTTGTCTATCAGGAAAAAATAGACTCCCTCAAGAATGAGCTTAATGGAACACGTGAGGAAAAGTACGCACTCTTGGAAGAGATTAGTGAGACAAGCGGCGCACTGGAGCAAGCTCGTTCGGCGGTCGCCGAAGCAAAGCTCGCGGCAAAAAAGGCCTACTACAAGGGAGCAGAAAAATAGGCACCTCTCGCTATGTCTTCAACCCGGTAGATCTTAGCTCCGGACTCCGATCCGGGGTTCACCGGAGTGACCACTTTTTACGAGACCGTCAAGATTGATGAAATCGTAAAAAGTCAGATTTAGACGGTTTCGTAAAAAGTTCAAATTCAAG
>CAYSBQ010000005.1:37017-43519 GCA_964429315.1 uncultured Desulfobacterales bacterium | reverse complement strand
GGTATCTGACTGACCTGGCGTTCAAGGCCAAGAAGAAGAATCCTACCAAGAAGAAGGCTTCCAAGAAGAAGGTCTCCAAGAAGAAGGTCTCCTGGAGTGCGAGTGACATCAAGGGGATGCAGGAGTTTCACGATCGCAAAACGGGCGTCAAGAAAAAAGCTACCAAGAAGAAGGCAGCAAAGTCCCGGGGCAAAATCAAGTGGTCGAAAAGCGGCGGTGACTACTCGTCGCAAGAGTTCCCCTTGGGTGGCAAGTGGAAATTTCAGATCGCTGCCACGGAGGTGAAAGCCGGCAAGTACATCCTTATTGTCGTAGCCCGGAACGGTCAGAACTACCTAGACCCCGATTACGCATACTATAAGACAAGTGGATACCCCATCAAGAAGGTCAAAGAAGATGCCCAGAATATGCTGGATGCTGGAGTCTATACACGGGTGACCAAGCCGAAGAAGGGGCATGCGCCGTACAAGTTCTTGCCCGAGGATTTCTTCGACGAGAAGGATAGATTTTCAGAAAGCAGTTCTGTGGATAATTCGAAGGAGAAGGTCGCCAAGAAGAACCCGGGCGGCGCCCGGTATGACGTGAAGACGGTTCCGTCGTCCACGAAGATGGATGAGGTCAAGAGAGGCGGTCACGGCGAGTCACTCGGGCGACTAAAGCGTACGTGGTATTACCGGCAGACGGCGGCAGGATCATGGATGAAGGTGGGCTCCTGGGCAAATGCTCAAGCACTCTTTTCGGGTGGAATCGCTCGATTCGATAACCCCAAGCGCACGGCATCTCGCGTGGAGAAGAAGAGTAAGCACAAGCGAAAGAAGGGTACGAAGGGGACGCTGTCAGCTTACGCGCGCAGGCGCCCCGGTGGCGGACGCAGAAATAATCCCGCCGAGCTGGAAGGCCCATTCACCTTCCCTAACGGTCGCGTCGTTTACTACGATCCGGGCGAGGGCAAGTACTACGACAGGGGCACCGACTTGTACCTCTCTGAATCGGAAGTGGAATCGATGCAGAGCAAGTCCAAGAAGAAGGCCAAGAAGAATCCAATCAAGGTCGAAAGCTTTGATGCTGATGGGTACGCGAAGAGGGCAAAAGGGATGAGCGACGATCAGATGCTCAACGCGATGATGTCCCTCCACAAGAGGGTTATGGTCGACGGTCAACGACTCGGCCCTGTGGAGAAGGAGAAGCTTCTCATTCTTAGCCAAGAGGCCTGCGACAGGGGCAATAAGTGCTTAGGCAACAAGCCCACTAAGCTCCCGAGTTCGAAGCGTAACCCCAAGAAGAACCCGTCCCGCCAAGCCGGCGGATTCTACATCGTCGACACCAGGGTCGGGAAGGTCGTCGCTGGGCCCTACTCCGTCCGCGAAGCTGACATGACCCTTGAGGAAAGCGCTGGGTTCGACCACGCTACCCATCAGGTCATGGACGAGCGGTATCTGACTGACCTGGCGTTCAAGGCCAAGAAGAAGAATCCTACCAAGAAGAATCCTGCCAAGAAGAAGGCCACCAAGAAGAAGGTCACCAAGAAGAAGGTCACCAAGAAGAAGGCTACCAAGAAGAAGGTCTCCTGGAGTGCGAGTGACATCAAGGGCATGCAGGAGTTTCACGATCGCAAAACGGGCGTCAAGAAAAAAGCTACCAAGAAGAAGGTCACTCGAAAGAAAACCCCCGAGTGGCAGCTCCTTTGCAATCGATGCGCGAAGCTGTGGGACCACTATTGCGAGCGTCCATCGAAGGCTCGGCTCAAGCCCGTTCTCGCGCATCTCGAAAAGATGAAGACCTCGACCTCTAAGCGCGTGCGCGATGAGCGTGCGGCATGCCTGAGAGCGGCAAACAAAGAGGCGCGACGCCTCAAGATGAAGTAAGTATAAACCATGGAATGGATTGAAGTTCCCATCCCCGCTTCCCTCGCCAGCGGGTCTACGTCTCAGATACTTCATTATTTGATCGTTAATGAAAAGTGGTCCGTGTACATCATGGAAATGGATTCTGATGAGGAATCCAATGTGCCACTCATTCCATCAATGGGTCCGATGAGGGCAATGGGTCCATTAGGGGCAATGGGATCTATTGGCGGACTCTCTAAGTGGATCATCATCTTCGATGGTGATGAAGTCAGCACCGGCGTATTAGGGAACATAAGCTCTGCGAAGAACGTATCGATGACCGTTTTGAATGCTCTGATGGAAGGTCCGGATCCAAAGACCGCCAGAAATTCCGACTCTGTGATCGTTCGAAGAAAAGGCTCAGGAAATTGAAATGGCCAAATCCAAGAAAAGCATTCTAGGTAAATACGGACTAGACGAACGTAACTATTCTATCTCCATGCCAGGGGATGTGAGGCCGTCCAATCCGAAGAAGAAGCCGAAGAAAAAGGTTACGAAGAAGAAGCTCGAGCGCGAGGCCAAGAAGGCCGGTCGCGAGATTAAGAAAGTCGGGCGCAAAATTGTAAAGGCTGCGAACACTGATGTCGGGCGAGCGGGGCTCGTTGGCGGCGCGGCAGGCACCCTTGCTCTCGGCCCCGTCGGTGGAGCAGCGGCGGCAGCGGCGGCGGCACTGTCCACTAAAAAGAGACGAGAGAAGAAGGGAAAGAAGAAGGCGAAGAAAAACCCTGAATCAACCATCAAGCTCTCCACCGCATTTGGAAATCTACTTCTCGATTACCATAAGGCGTCTGAGAATGTGGAGCATGTGGCAGCGTCCGCACTTCGTGGTGAGCGAGTTGAGCTTCGGTACGTCAAGAAGGCTCGTGCGGATTTAAATAAGATTCGGGCCATCCAGACTCAGGAATCCGAGAGGGAGCAGATTGGCGAATTAGTTGACGCCCTCGACCGGGTGATTGCGAAGTGCGAGAAGAGGCCTGCGCCTAGGAGCAACCCTAAGCATTCGAAGTCCGAAGTGGATGCGTTCGCAGATCAGATCGTGGATGGATTCCTGAAAGCTATGTCCAAGAGGGGCGGGCCACCGTATGAGGGATCTACAACGGTGGCGAAGGCTTTTAGAGTCTACGAGTCTGAGAACTGGGGTGCGGGCCATGCTCCAGTCGTGACCTCCGGGCTGAAGAAGCTGAGGGCGAAAGGCTATTCAACGAGCGGTCGGATATCCAAGTATTGGCCCCAAAAGAATCCTGCTCCGCCGCCGCTGCACAAGTCGACCGCGATGTCGGTGGTTGCAGAACCTAAAATTGGCGGAAGGTCACTGGACTATAAAGTCAAAGAGGTTAAGTTGAGGCTAAAAAAGGCAGGCTTCACACTTCGGTATACAATGGTTCTGACATACAGTGAGTACTACAGAAGATTCGGTGGTAAGGTGTTCAGTCCGATCTACATCGTAGATGATGGTAGTGATGGGGATATCTCCGATGCAGCGCGGCAGCTCGACGACATGCTAGATAATCTGGACGGCGCGATTTCAGCATCAGGATTCGGTTGGGATATGAGCGGAGAGAGGACGGATATCTGGGCTTACTCTGGTTTCCCAGGGATCGTTCTAGATCTATATCCAGTAGCAAAATCGGATTTTGATAAATGGGACCGCGTCATTTCTGCATTCAATAAAAAGACAGGAGGGGCCCGTAGGATAGGGAATCCTGCTCGAGCCTTCAGCCTCAAGGCTCAGGTCAAGAGCGGTCGTCAGAGCAAGGCGAAGAAGGCGGCTGGTCGTGCGGCCAGGTCCAGCTCTGTGGCATCCTCAGTGGCGTCCGAGAGCCTGCGCAAGCGCATGGCCAAGATCAACCCCAGTACGTATCAGAATCTGCTCCCTGGTATGTCTGACGCGATGCTGGATAAGGAGCACAAGGCGATCGGTACATTGATTACAGGGGCGCGGAAGCATCCTGATGCAAGTAAGAGGGTGGTCTCCGATTTGATTAAGGTTCGCGGCCAAATCGTTTCTGAGAAGAAAGCTCGCCGCAACAAGGGTCATCGCACGACCGTCTCGAATCCGATAACTGTATCGCGCAGAGTTGGAAAATTCAAAGGCCTTACGATCCCAGGCCACGTGTATACTCTGAGTGTCGGGTTTTCTCCATCAGAAGATGAGCTTCGCCTTCTACGAAAGTATAAGATGATGGACCATCTCGATGGTGTCCCCCCGCGTCAGATCGAGAGCATAGTCGCCAGACTTAGACGTCAGGAGAAAGCTGAGAGCAAGGGTCATCGCACGACCGTCTCGAATCCTCAGGCGTCGGTCTCTTCGCTTTCGAAGAGGGAGTTGAAGGAGAAGTATCCAACGATCACCAAAATGACTCAGAGGTACCTGAGCGCGCGGAAGAGATATAAGGCGTTAATAACATCTCCGGGTTCTACGGATGCGGAGATGTCCAGGGCAAAGAAAAAATTTGAGGGTGCTGAAAGAGAGCTTTCTCTATTCGCGGAGATAAAGAATATCCCCCCATCTCAACTCGAGGACATCGTCCGCCACATGGAAACCAAGCGACCCAGAGCGTCGCGCCCCCGTTCCAATCCGCTGGTCCCCGTAACGGAGCGCATGTCGGACAAGCGGTTCCGCGATGCTATCAGCCGGAACATCTCCGCTGAGATGAAGGCTGGTAAGCCGCAAAAGCAGGCTATCGCCATCGCTCTGAACCAAGCCAGAAGTCAGGCGCCGAAGAAGTCGAAGAAGATTTACGGCGCCCGGCCTAACCCATCACGGATCAACCCGGATACAGGGGATGTTCTTCCCACTAAAAATTCTCGGAAGAAAACACCGAAAAAGAAAACGCCCAAGAAGGCGTCCCCTAAGAAGACGCGTCGAAAATAAATAGTCTGGTCGATACTGTGGGAAGAAGGGCGAGCCGAATATGAAAAGGTGGAAACGGGAATTAGGCGAAGACGACGACACTCTGACCTTTGACGATCTAGAGGAGATCGATGAGGATAGTGATGTAAAATCAAGGCGTCGACCATACCTACCTCCCCGGCCGATCCGCACCTGCTTCAGCTACGAAGATGACGATATCAGCGTCGATGAAGATGATTCAAGGTTCGATGAAATCGAATCAAAGATAAGGTCCGGAGACTACAAGCCGAAGAAGGCTGACCCTTGGAACGCGCACGTCCTTTACAGTTTGCTGAAAAGCCTCGGTGAGATTTGATGGCGAGTTCTACAAAATCGGTCGAGCCCAACCCGCGTAAGAAGCTCTACATCTATCCGAATGATCGAGCCAGGGTTGTGGCTCGGCGCGCGCTCGACCGCCGCAAAGACTTGCCAAGGAGCAAGCGAGGCGGCCTCGACGCCATTCAGGCTCATGAAGAAGGGGTCGGGTCTGGCGTCATGCGTGCCAGGGACATCGCTTCTGGAAAGAGGGTCAACGCCTATCAGGTGAAAGCCTTTTTCGATCGGCACCGCGGAAACTACGTCAAGGCGAGAGCTGACGGAAAAAAGTGGGAAGACAGCAAGGCTTGGCAGGCGTGGGATCTATGGGGAGGCGAGGCATTGCGAAAGCAAGTGGAGTCTGCCGTTTCAAAGGATAAGCGTTCGAGCAACCCCACGAAAGCTGATAAGATGAGCAAGCCGATGGCCAATAAAACAACAGCGCCGAAGGAGAAGCCGTACACGATCTACCTGGTCCAGGATAAGCCTAGCGGCTACATTCTGTACTCCTTTGCGTCGAGGGATCTTATCTCTCCATCCGCATCAGCGTCAGAGTACGCCTGGCTACTTGGAGAATCCGCGCTCGAGGAGTCAGGGACTCATATCTTTACCAGCGAAGCAAAGCTGAAGAGGTTCCTTCGTCGCACCGATAAGCGAATTGTCCGTGGTCGCCCGCGCTATCCGAACCCTCGCAACTCGAAGGTGAAGGACGCGCTCGCTTCTGAGGCGGTTCGATTCAAGAGCTTCAACGATTTCTCGAACGCATACTGGGATTCTTGCTCGCGTGGGCTTTACTGGTTTCCCACAAACGAGAAGAGATTCCACATCGGGCTCGAGGAGCGCAAGAGAATCAAGGCTGGAACCTTCACGGTTTTTTGCAGCCCAACACTGGCCCTTGCTGGGAAAAATGATTCTAAGAAATACGTCGCTGAACTTGATGTCACGAAGTTGCCATCGGGGAGCATCGGCGTCGTCAAGGGCGCTGGGGGCTCCAAGATTAAAGTTGTGGCGTCACCTGGATCGGTGAAGGTCATGCGCGTACTCGAGGCGAGCAAAGCTAAGAAGGCCTTCAAGTGGCAGCTAAGCATTCTCCCTTCGAGCAAGGAAGAGCTTCGTGTCATCTGGGAGAAGGCGTGGGAGAAGCGAAAGCGAGATGCCGAAAAGTCTCGAATTCGTAAGGAGAAGCTGATCGAGCGCGAGACTCGTCGTGCGGAGACGCGAGCTAAGGAAGAAGCAGTGGCGGAGATTCGCGCGCTGAAGCGCGTGAGGAGAAAGCTGGCAGGCGAGAAGCGAGAGCGTGTTGCTAGATCCGAGGCTGCCAAGGATAGAAAGAGAAGCGCCGAAAGAGCCAGGACTGCTAAGGCTGTCGGGCGGAAGGCTGCTTCCGTGAAAAAGGCTACTGCCAAAG
>CAYSBQ010000005.1:29367-36917 GCA_964429315.1 uncultured Desulfobacterales bacterium | reverse complement strand
CTTCGGCTGCAAAGAAGGCTGCAGCGAAAGAAGCTTCGGCTGCAAAGAAGGCTGCAGCGAAAGAAGCTTCGGCTGCAAAGAAGGCTGCCAAAAAGGCTTCAAAGAAGGCGACTTCCAAGAAGAAAGCTTCGAAGAAGAAGGGTGGAAAATGGGTAACAACAGGAGTCACTCAGACTAATCCATCCTCAGCGAGCACTCGTAAAATCCGAGTGAACGTAAACAGGCCTGGACGCTAAAGGTAGAACGATGAAGGTACCGAACTTCAAACCCGAAAAGATCCGCGAAGACATCTTCGAACTAGTGGACATGGCTCCGACGCGTTCGATGTACGGTATCGTTCTCAAGAGCATAGACCACGCGATGACCGACCTCGTTGATATCCGAGAGGACATCCCGAAGAATAAATCAAACCGTGCGGTTCTTGATGGATACGACAAGCACTTCGAATCATTCGGAGAGCGAGAGGCTTACTACTATCAAGCGTTCATGGACGCCGAAGACCGAAAGGTAGTTGACGCTCCTCTCTTCAAGGGCAAGTACGACTCTTTTGATTTCGAAGGGCCCGAGTGGCCGGATATCGAGACGCCGTGGCGCATGGCCAACGAGCTTGCCAATGCTGCAGCTCTCGCTGGTATGGGTCAGGATTTTCAGGATGAACTCACTCAGAGGTTCAAGAATACGATCACCGAATTCTGGTCGGAAGCGAGTCGGATGATTGATGCAGAAAAAAAGCTTGCCGAAGAGCAGATCGAAACTGAGGAGACTGTATCTGGATCTACTGACGGAAGGCGATATGGATTCTGGCCAGTCATTGCGCTTGGAGGGGCGGCTCTCGTCGGGCTCTTCGGGGCTGCGGCTGGTTACAGTACGGCGAAGGGCGGCGACCCTGGCGAGTACGTGGATACGTCCTTTTGGGGTAAGAACAAGGCGGCGGCCAAGGACATGGGTCTAGGGTTCGCCTTCGGAGTGGCGGCGGCTGCGCTTATCATCCTGCGCGTCCGCAGGTAGCTCTAGCGCTGGTCAAGTTGACGTAGATCTCCACACGGGCTACATAGTCCTACCCAGTCACGGGGGGATTATGGAGCGCCAATATGAACGGCTTCCGACCATTCAAGCCGTACAGATATAGACCGCTTTGCTTCTACGATGTGGAGAGCAACGGGACGAAGTTCGGTGAGCATGAGATCACCGAGGTGGGGTTCCGGCATTCCACAAAGGGCAACCTGTGTCTTCAGATTGCCCCCGAGTCAATGGAGACCGCCGAGCCGAAGGCTTTGAGCGTCTCCGGATACAATTCATCTGACTGGGCGGACGCTCCGAGATTTCTCGAGGTGGCTCCGAAGATCACCGAATTCCTCGATGGCGCGACGGTGATTGGTCATAATATCTGGGGCTTCGACGCGCCTATGACGAAGGCTGTGTACGAGATGCACGGATTAGATCACAGCCACCTGCTCAGGGACGTCGTCGACACGATGGTCCTGGCCAGGCTTTTTCTTGTTCCGCTAGGTCTGAAATTAGTAGGCCTCGGACCATGCATGAAGTTCATCGGCGAGGACTATGAGGACGCGCACAACGCATACGCGGATGCGGTCTATTGCGAGAAGTTGTACAACTTCATTATGGGAAATCTGAAATGGCATGGAAAGCAAGAAGGAAAACGAATACAAGAACAGCTCTTCTAGGGATGCACTCCGTCTCCTATTCTACCGATATTACACACGTCTCGACCGCATTGGGGTTAAGCCGAAGGAGCGCGGCATGCGTCTACAACACGCAATGTGGATGTGCACCCGCGCAAACAATTACGAAGATGTCGGCAAAATGAATCGGTGGCTTGGGTGGGTGCAATGCTGCCTGGTTGTCGAAAATATATACGGGCTTAATGAAGTTATGGAACACACGAGATCAGAAAGCAATTCATCGGAAAAAGGGTTTAACAATAATGCCAAATGAAGAAGAGCGTAAAAAGAGCGAAGCCCAAAAGTTGTTTGAGAAGGTTTTCAGCACGAAAAACCTTGCAGCCGCCCTGCTGTCGTCAGTCGGGAAAGAAGATGCGATAGAAATATTATCATTGGCGAATCCCCCTCGAAAACAGAAGCCGCCTCGTGAGGCGTACAACATTCAATTCGCACAAGGTATTTCCACCTGTGAATTAATCACCGTGCTTCAACATGAATTACTTCGAGCCAGGACCTCGGACTCGGAGGTCACATTGCCTTCGTCTATCGTACATGACATCAAGTTTAGACTTGGCTGGTACCTGAATGAGATCGGTGAGGTCGAGAGGCCCACCCCGAAGAGGGCGGGGGCAAAAATCTAATGAGAGGCAGAACTAAAATCAAACTGAATATGGAGGTCGAGATTGAATTGGATTACGAATTCGACCCATTGCTCCGAGAGGTCCACGTCGTATCCGCCAATATACCTGAGTCGCAAGTTTCGCCTCGCAAGGTGTATGCTTCGATGGTATCGGGGAATTACAACGATCTAGACTCGAGGGTCCAAAAGGAGCTGAAGGGTAAGTTCATCGAGGAGGCGAACAGGTTCAAGAGCGAGCCTATCTCGAGTTTCCCAGAAGAGGGGATCCGCAGCACCCCATGCGAGCACGGAGAGTGGCACAACATTATGAAGGACTTCAAGAGCAGTGGCCTCCCGCTGACCTTGATTGGCCAAGCGACACAAGGCCTTGGCTTCTTGCTCGAGCCGGTGTTATGTAGAACCCCGACGGTCTACCTATGGCCCCGAAGCCTCTCAACACAGATAGACTCTTCAGATATGAAGCAGCGTATGCACGCCGCAAAAGCGCGGAATCTTGAGCGACAAGAAGACGGGTCGTTTAAAGTGACCTGGAAACAAAACGGATAGGAGAAAAGAAAATGGCTGGAGTAAACAAAGTAATCATCATCGGTCGCCTCGGTAAAGATCCCGAGATCAAATACACAGGTGCAGGCACGCCCGTCTGTCAACTCAGCGTCGCCACCTCTCGAGAGTGGAAAAACAAAGACACTGATGAGAAGGAGTCAGAAACTGAGTGGCATAGAGTTACGGTATGGGGAAAGTCAGCAGAGCACTGCAACAACTATCTGTCGAAGGGTAGACAGGTCTATGTCGAGGGGCGTCTGCGAACTAGTAGCTATGAGCAGGACGGTGTAAAAAAATGGAGCACAGAAATCGTCTCAGAGATAGTTCAATTCCTCGGTGATCGGAATGATAAATCCGAAGGCGACAAGGGTTCAGGAGGCAACGACTCCGGAGGGAGCCAGCCCAAGAACCAAGGCTCCAGCGGCGGCGGAGAAGCCGACCCCGATGACGAGATTCCATTTTGATATAAGGACAAGACATGCTTGAAGAAGTACAAAAACTAGGTGGATCCGTAACTCTGGAACAAATAGACGAACTAAGGTTGACGCTTGGCCATCACCTTTATGGATTCCTAAAAGATTTACTCGACTCGAAAAGTGAGGACGAGGCAACCAAAAGAGTTGAAGCGTTTGTCGAAGAGGCGAAGAAGTCACCGCTGAAGATACTCAAGGCCAGGCGGCTCCTTGACGACGAGCAAAAGTCCTTAATTATGAAGTTCATGGAGAGCTAATGTCCCTCAAGAGACGAAGAGCAATTGATATTGATTTAGCCATAATTGATGTGCTGAAGGAGGCAGCGAAAAATCGTGGGATCAAAAGTCACACAACCCTCGCGGTAGCAATACTACTGGGTGAGCAGCCGCCTATTCCGCCCGTAGAAAAAAGGGCAAAGAAAACCCTCGGCGTCTCAATGAGGGAATCTATATGGCTATCCATTAGGTATAGGGCAAAGTCGATCGTAACGCCTTCGCCCCACCTGATGTCCTGGATACTTACCGGGGAAGCTCCACCTCTTACGCCTGAGGAGATCTCCAAAGGCGAAGAATTCGCGGCGGAAAGAGAGGCCGAAAGGGAAAGTGGCAGCAGGTCAAACAATCCGAAAAAAAAGAGTGAGCCAAAAATTAGGGCAGAAGAAAAACCTAATGCAGCCACTGCCTCAAAGGTATTATTCGACGAGGATAAAGAGGAAGAGGAAGATCGAAAAATGAGGCAGGCAAAGCTTCCAAAAGGGAGCGATGCTGACCCTCCAAAAAAACCTAATCAAAAAGACTTCGCAAGCTTAGACATAGAAGAGGAAGAGCGATTCGGTGGGATCTACTCACTGTAGACCTCTGGTAAGATACGCATCTTATGGGATCCACAATCAAATCCCTCATCATCGCTCTTACCCTATGCTCATTCTCCATGAGCTGTGAGGGCGACCCAGAACATGTCGAAGGTAACCGAGAGGCGGGCTTGCAGTACGAGCTGCAGCTCAAAGACTCTCCACCGGATATCTCAGACCAACCAAGCGAAAAATCTGATAAGTCGACTAGTGGCGAACAGATCAACAAGGGGAGTCCGCAGGTATCCCAAGGGGAGTACAAATGGTGGATGGAAATGCCTTGGGAAAAAACGGTAAGACCCCTAGTCTTCGACAAGGACGGAACTCCTATTACGATAGAAGTTCATCCTAGGTCTTACTACAAAATAACGAAAAGCACGAAATCGGTCACGATTGAGGCTCACCGTCAAATCGCTAAGGCCGTAGGTTTGCGCGTCAGCGAAGATGAAACCCCAGACCTTTCGAAGTTCCTTACTGCTCGCTCATCGGTCGAGACGAGCATGCAGGGGAATCAGCGGCCATTCGATACGCGAGGGTCGGTCCACAGCCTCGACATAAGGGCAGCGTATAGGTCGGGAATTAGAAGTCGAGACAAGTACGTAGAAGCCGGCAATAGAATGGCTGAGCACGAGCCGTACGTTTTCCTTGGCTACGGACAGGCCGGGATGATCTCCTGGCTCTATCTCGATGACTGGGACATCCTCGGAGACCCTCGTATGCTGGGCGACAATGTCATCGCCGGACTCACGTATCGAAGGGTAATGGAGAAAAGCTACAAGAGACTCAAAAATAGCAGAATCAAATGCTACGAGTATAGTGACGAGGGAAGAGTAGTAAAAAAGTCATACAATGGCAGGTCATATATAGTCGCCTCGTATGCTGTAGATGAAGAAAAAGCATCGTCATGCATTGAGAAGGGGGCCGAATCGAAGAAGGGGCGATCTAACCCAGAGGCACTCGAGTCCCGCTGCAGGAGAGAGAACAGGAAGACGTACAAGTGGAAGATCGGCGAACCCCAGCCGGATAATACTGTACCTGTCAAAAACGTCACCTGGTGGGATTTGAAGCGAGCCAGCGGGGGCAAGCCGTGTCCCGCCTGGAAGGGTGATGAACAGGAGAAGGCCGTGAGGGCCAGCCTTGAGAAGCGCGCGTTATCGCTTGGTCTAGATATATCCAAGACTGTACGATTGAGAGATCTAGGCGAGGAGCCTGAAGGAGTCAATCAATACGATCTATGGATGGGCATTTGGGATGCGACAATGTCGGCACTGGTGTTAGATCCAATCAACTGGGAAAACTTGCGCTCAATCAGAACTGAGACCCAGATGGAATTCAAGCCATCCAAAGAGAAGATAGAGCAAGAGAGGCGTCGCGCTCGAGGGGAAGACATCAACCCGCTCGCCAAGAATAATAAGGCGACAGCTCGAACGCCGTGAACAGGAGATCAAAATGAAACTCGCCATGCCAGCACTACCATACGAGTATGACGGTCTCGAACCGGTCATATCGAAACGAGCCTTGGAGATTCATTACTCCGGCCACCTCAAGGGTTACGTTGACAAGTTAAATCGACTCCCGAGTGTCGCCAATTCAGAAAAGAAGAAACTGGAAGAATTGATAATCGAGGGCAAGAAGGAGACATCTAGAAATCTCCTCGAGGTGCTTCCTCCCGGAAATCACTCTTCCTCTCTATACAATCTGTCCGCTCAAATCTACAACCATATGTTCTTCTTCAGATCGCTCGCCCCATCAGGCGGCGGCGACCCGACTGGGAGCTTCAAGGATGTGGTAGAGGCTCAGTACGATTCCTGGGAGTCTTTCCGGAAGAGATTTATCGCAAAAGGGAAGTCGCTATTCGGAAGTGGGTGGATCTGGGCCTGCCTTGACGATGAAGGGCAACTCATCATTCTCAAAGGCCTCGACGCCGAAACCCCGCTCGTATATCGCGGCCTGTCACCTATATTTTGCATCGACGTCTGGGAGCATGCCTACTATCTCGACTACACGCTCAATCGCGGCGAATACCTCGAGTCCGTCATCGACAAGTGCATCAACTGGAACTTCGTAAATAAAAATCTCGAGAACGCATGAAGACCCTACTTATCGAGGGCAAAGTGGTCCAGGTCAGCGCGATAGGTGCTGGGTTGCCGCCGAAAATCACAATACAGCTCCCGTCCTACGTCCGAGCTGCATCCGAAGACGATGAAGATGATGAAGATACCGTTCCCGTTGAACAATTCTTTGACATGGATACAGACGAAGAGACGGCCAGGCACTTCGGAGCACACCTCCTTGATCGCGTTCGGCTATCCATTACAATCATACCCACACCTCGGTTAATCGATGACTGTGGAGAAGAAGATCCGCCGAGCTAGGTTCGTTATCTACGGCAGCCCAATTGGCTTCAAGACGACAACGAAGCGTGGCAAGTGGTCGGACAATTACAAAAGGTACGTAGTCTACAAAGAGCTAGTACAGCGCGAAGCCACTGCAGCCGGAATCAAACTCCCGCTGCAGGCTACTAAGGATCGCCCGCTCATGATCCGGACGGTCGCCTACTTCAAGAATGGGAAACATCCAGACCCCGGCAATGTCCAAAAAGGAGTCTGCGACGCACTATTCTACGATCAGAAAAAGGCGGCCATGGCAAAACTGAAGGGGCGTAAATCGACCGGCAAAGGCGATGACAAATACACCGGAGGGAGCTTTCCGCCTCCCCGATACGACAAGCTGAACCCGAGAGTCATCGTCATAATCGAAGATTATGCACCTAAGGTTAACGGGAAAGGCGTCGCGCAAGAGCGATCTGAAATCAAGAAGAAAAAGGTGCGAGATAAGGCGCCTAAGAAGAATCCGAGAAAAGCTCGGTGAATCAAGAAGGAGTATAACAGTGTCAGAATCAGCAAAAACAGAATCAGAGGCTCTTGACCAAGCCGTACCGAAGATCTTTAAATACCAAGCGAGTGGTTTAGGATTTGAATCACCCGTGCTACCTAACGACATGCTTACGACCGCTTTTGTGCGCGCCAAGCAGTCGATGGGGCAAAGGGCGTACATGAATGCGCTCAACAGAGAGAAGCTGAAGAGGTCCGCCGACTCGAGCAACGATGAGGAAAAAGAGCTAGTCGAAAAAATATGCGAAGAGATTGCTCAGGCAGAAGCCATCGCCGCAGCAGAAGCTGTCGCCGACCCATTTGAAATGGAGCCCTGCGCGATGGCGGTCTTCATGTTTCTTTCTCGAGAACTTGAGTACCGCGACCTCATCATCGAGCAGATGAGCGAGAGGCTCGTCATTCTCGGGGCAAGCCCCCTCGATGTTAAACATCCATACCCCACAAAATGGCCCGAGCCCCCACCTGAGG
>CAYSBQ010000005.1:0-29267 GCA_964429315.1 uncultured Desulfobacterales bacterium | reverse complement strand
GTAGAATGATCATCCATCCGCTGCCGCGCTTTCAAACCATCCTTCTCGACCCTCCCTGGAAAGAGAGCGGTGGCGGTAAATCAAAGCGCGGGGCGGATGCCCACTATCCATTATTAGATAAACATGAAATCATTCAGGTTGTTTATCAATCTGGATACTGGTATCCGGCAAAAAGGGCTCACATGTGGATGTGGGTGACCGATAACTTCCTCGAGGATGGATTGTTCGTGATGAAGGCTTTTGGATTCCGATACGTGAGGCAAGCGGTTTGGCCGAAGCCTCACTTTGGATTGGGTCAGTACATGAGGGGGCAGCATGAGACCTGCTTGTTCGGTGTAAAAGGAAGGCAGATTCCGATTCGCACGAGAAGTGAATCATCTTTATTCGGAGATGGAGAGCTTCTGAAGACTGGGATCCATTCGAAAAAACCAGACGAAAGCTACGATAAAATCGAGCGCGTCTCACCGGGTCCGAGGCTTGAGCTTTTTTGCCGGCATCGAAGGCCTGGATGGTGGGCCTGGGGGAACCAGCTTAAGGACCCTTCCGTACAGTCGATGCTGCAGTCTGCTCGTTAGCTCCTACTTTTCTCCTGGAGTTTTGGTAGAATGTTGGCTCAGGGGTTCAAGTGACCGAGCAATACGGACAACCAAACATCAACAATCCAAGGCTGACCAGATCTTTTGTTGCGCCGGCCGCCCCGACACTCGTTCAGCTGAACCTTGACGACCAATTCGTCATCGCGGACACGGTTGCTAACGCGATTGGATTTACACTTCCGCTCGCCTCCCAATTTCCCACATGGGAAATAATTATCAAGGCTACGAATGCTGGAACTACCGGAAATTCGGTTCTTGTTGAGGCTGAAGCGGGCGAAACGATTGATGGTGTTCCTTTTGTCTTGCTGACATTAGATCAAGAGACGCTCTTCCTGAAATCGGACGGGTCGAACTGGAGGGTCGTCAATGGGGGATCTGGCGCTGCTCCGTCCTCGGGCATCTCACTGGACCTCACGTACGACTCGACGGCAGGGGCGAGCGTTGCTCCAATCCTGTTCGTGACATGGCCAGAGGTTGTCGCTGCGGTCGCTGCCATCCCTGGGAACGCGGGCGCTACGTACATGAAGACGAAGTATCGCCTGAATGTACAGACGCTCTCGACGATCGATCCAGGTTTTTACACTTTGACGAATGCGGAATTTAGATCCGCCATCAAATCCTCTCCGAATGGAACCGGAGCATTTGCCCTGGGGTCGGGGGCTTTTGGTATTGATGATGTTGCCCAGCTCAACGGGATATCTGTATTTGGAGTATCATTCGCTCCTACATTCACGTGGTCGACATTCAATTTTGTTGAGATGATCGACACTCTATTCTTCCAGACTCTGAATGGTCTTGGCCCTCCCATTCTCGCTTTCCCTGGAACCTTTACGGTCATGAGGTGTTACGGGAACAACTCGTTTGGAGCTGGATCTATCGGCGTTGGTTTCGGGCCTCCAGCGACACTTGTCATCGACGCGTACGATCGCGTGGTTATTACTGGATCAGCCCTCATCGGGGCTGGCGATGTTGACATCAATATTCTAAGCGGCGGATGCGATATCTCTCTTTCGCAGGTTGGTTTAGGCGGAACGCTGAACCTAAATATCGGCGGAGGCCAGACATCTAACGGTGAGACCTACTCATTGGGAGAGACTATATTTTTCAGCAGTGGCGGGCCTGTCGCCTTTAGCAGCACTGCTGAGCAGGAGATCTACGCTGGCGGAACAAACCCTCCAGGCGCGCTCCCTCAGGCTCCAGCATTTGCGACCCCGTCGAGAGGGTATACGGCGCCGAAGGATGGATACCTCCGCGGCATCGGCGTCACCATCCCAACGACATTCGTAGCGCCCGTAAACACTTTCATTGTCCGAGTGTATGTCGCAGGAGTTCTCGTTCTCACTGAAGCTTTCGACACCGCAACAACGAGACAGTTCTTTGCGGATACATTCGGTCAATATAGCGAGGGCGATTCGATTCAGGTAACGATCGCACCGGTCGCCGTAACAGATCCATCCGCAACCCTTGACGACGGAATCGTCGTTTCGCTCAGGTCAGCATAATCGTGGAAAGCGTAGAAGTCGCACACGTTAAACTCGGTAATCCCCCAAAAGGTTACCGGACTATCGTTTTCCCTGACGGCCTCAGGGAGCGAAACATGCTTGTCGAGGCTGAAGATGATTGGGGGATCTACATCTCAATAGACAGGTCGCAGGCGCCGAAGGAAATATTCTGCCTAACCGTGTCACCAAAAGGTGACGAGTTCCGCGTTACAAGAATGACCAATATGGAACTGCCAAAGGCGATATCTTTTTCTGGCAAAGACATACCTAAGGGGATCAGGGGATCTCTTGCCAAGCTAGACCCTAATAAAATCATCTCTTCCGTTCAGGACAGATTCAAGGAGAAATCAAATGGATAAGCTGAAGATTGTAGAGTTTCACGACAGCAGAGGTATCGACGGACCAGTCGAAGGCTCCTCATTTCTCGTCGCAGATGGAATGTTCAAGAGGTCTGTTCGCACAAAATCTCTTAGAGGATGGCCAAGGGAGTCTTATTCCGAAGCCTCCAAAAGGAGAATTGATAAGAATGGAAAGGAGATACCCGGAAAGGATATCATCCATTTCATTTCATATGATTCAGACAATAAGTCCTACCTACTCGAATCAGCTGTGCGGATCGGCAAGGGTGATCAAAGGCAGGAATCAAGTATGACGGTCGAGGAGATCAAATCTGAACTACCCGATGGTCCAGAGTCGATGGTTAAAATCGTCGAAATACTCGCCTCCCGACTGGCCTATACGAACGAAGGCTTCCCGGAGAAGCCGGTCTACAACCTCGAGCCAGTCAATCAACCAATCGAGCCGAGCGACGTCCTCTCTCCATGCCGAAGAGCTGCATGCCTAAATACCGAACAGCGAGAGGTGATTCGGAAATTAATTGCGGCAGACCCCGTTGAGAAAAAAGATCTACCAGACGGCGTTCTTACCTTGACGAGTGGAAGCGCCTAGTCTAAGTTGAACCCCTGATGGCTTTCCGCCTCAATATCTGCCCACGCTGGAACTCCGCTCCCGAACGGGAACGCGAGATGTTCCTGCGTGGGTGATTGTTGAGAGCCGATAAAAGGCTACGTCCCACGCAGGTAACAATCTGCGGGCGTAGTTCAATTGGTTAGAATCCCAGGCTTTCAACTTGGAGAACCGAGTTCGAATCTCGGCGTCCGTACCAAACAAGGGGGTGTAGCTGAGTGGTTTATGCTCCGGGCCGTTAACCCGAGGACGTGGGTTCGATTCCCACCGCCCCCTCCATTTTTTGGATAGAGCACGCGCTCGTGTTAATCTGCATCTGTGCGCAATGGGAAGTACGAACTCGTCATCGCTCCAGATGAATTTCCAGGAATGAAATACAGGGGGAGATACTGCTACGAGCATACTCTTGTATATTGGATGGCGACAGGAGTAATACCTGGCCCTGGAGAGTGTATACATCATAAGAATGACAAGAAGCGGGATAACAGATTTGAGAATCTGGAACTCAAAAAAGAGCATCCCACACTCGGGAGCACAACCATGAGCGCGGCCGTAAATTTGTTGAACTTAGGTGCCCGTCTTGTCATTGTAAATTCGAGCGTGAGAGACGGCAGACGCACTTGGATAAAAATGGGAAAAGGACATTTTGTTCCAAGTCGTGCTCTGGAAAAGGTGTGATAGGCGATGTTCAAAATGTCATTCGAGAATTCAAGAAGCATCGCGGCGTGATACAATAGGCGAGATGTCCGTTGTGGCACTGATAGCGATCGCAGCGGGGCTCGCTCTGGTTTCCCAGGGATCGCCCTCAAAGTCGAATTCGAGACCCTCGTCAAAGCCTCGTCCAAAAGAGTGCCAGGCCGTCTCTTCGGCCGGCGGGCACCTTGCAGGCGTCGACTACATCGAGTTTGTCACCGCAGGCGCGAACCCAGATACCCGTCTGCCGATGATCGTTAGCCTCCACGGCCTCGGCTACGACTCCAGCGCCCACGTAAAGTGGCTCGAGCAGCTAAAGGTTCCGGCTCGAATCATCCTCCCCAATGCATTCTTCACCCAGGGTGGAAATGAAAAGAAGCGTGCCTGGTGGCCCTCCTATTCGAACAGAGCGCTTCAAGATGCGAGCAAGGGACTAGCTAAGTTTATTTATCTGATTCAGAGATGTCGCCCGACGTCTGGTAAGCCTCTACTCACGGGCCACTCTCAAGGTGGATACGTTGCAATCGATTTTGCTGCGCAATTCCCGGAGTTGATCTCGTTCTCCATCCCGGTTGCCGGCGCGCGCAATGGTCTTCTTTGGGACGATGTGCCTCGAGTTCCGATGTATCCGATTCACGGGACATTGGATAGCTCGTACAACAGCGCGTTCAAATACTACAATGAGATGGTCAGTCGCGGCCTCCCTGTTTACCCGACAGCGGTCGAGGGTGGGCCTCATCGGATCAACTCGAAGAACGCCGAGATCTGGCTAGACCTTCTCGAGCATCTCGTCCCGTAAAACTAGATCACCCGGAAAAGAACTCTCTCAACTTCTTCGGAAATGAGAGAGTTCTTTTGGGTTGACAACCTTTGCTTACTGAGCTAATTCTTGCTCATCATGAAGATCCAAGGCATCACCTTAGTAGCCGAGCCGCTCCAGCTATCGCTGTTGAGCCGCCCGCTGCTCGTGGTGCTAGATCTCTATCCGCGGCCGCGCCGCCCCATCTGCTAGTCCTTCAGTTTGAAGGGCAGGATTCAGGGCGTCGTCGCGGCTTTAGCGAGCGCGCCGACCCACGCCTGTGTAGCTCAGCGGAAGAGCACTGGTCTACGGAACCAGGTTGTCGGGGGTTCGAATCCCTCCATGGGTACTAACGGGGCGCGGGCTCAAGGCTGGGCCGCCTGGTTTGGGACCAGGACAACAGGTGGGTTCGATTCCCACCGCCCCGACCAATCGAGGTGTAGCTCAGTCTGCGCAGAGCATTCGGTTTGGGACCGAAGGGTCGCTGGTTCGAATCCCACCTCCCCAGCCAATTGCTCATGGTAAGATGTGACTGCCATGACCGAGCAGTATCAGCAGCGGAACATTAATCTGGACCAGGATAGGGAGATTCTGGAACAGCTGAGTTTTGATGAGCGAGATATAACTGGATTGGTGCCGAATGGGACAACGGCTTCCTATCGAAAGTTCAAGATGCCGGTTGCGGGAATGTTGAACAGGCTGTCCTGGTCGTCCGTTCTTGCCCCCAATGCTGCTGAGTCGATTCAACTCCGACTTTATCGTGTGCGCCCCTCATCGAATCCTTCCGGATTCGGTTACATCCAGCTGAACAATACTTTCACGATCAACACGGCAAGTTTTACTGACGCAGGCGGCGACATCGACATTTCATCTTCGATTCGTTCTGGGCTTTTCGTTCTTCCTGATGAGTATCTTGCAGCCTCATGGGTTCACGCTGGCCCTCAGCAGCTTCAGCCGCTGAACATGAATTGGAATTTTACTCCGATGTCGCTCTCTGGCCTTTTGGCTATGCCTGAGCCGGCGGCCGACACGATTGTGTCGTCTGACGTATTCGGATAGGGTTGATCTTCCAGGCAAGGCACCGTGACAGACCAGTACCTATCTACCAACATCAATTCTCCGCGAAATCCTTTTCGCTCTATTGATGTTGATGCAGATCTCAACCTCGACGATTTTTTCGTCTTGGCTGAATCTGGATCTGGTCCAATTACGCTCAGCCTTCCAGATGCCAGGCAGATACCCAACTGGAATGCCTGCATAAAGGCTCCGAATGGAGCGGTTGGCGCCGTAACGATTCAGCCCATCAATGGACAGACTATTGACGGGCTTTCCATTTTTCAGCTGAATGTCAATGGGGAATCAGTTTTCATATTTTCGGATGGTGAAAACTGGCAGACGGGTCCGACTGGTGGAATATCAGGTGCATCGCCGATTTCCCCCATTGTAACAAACACATTCGACAACGTCACAACCGATATCCCTATTGGTGATGCGTCTGTGCTCGTGTCCCTATCCGTGGAGGTTTCGATTAGGATACCATCACTGAATGACGCAGCGGCGTATCGTGGGACGGTTTCGTCGAATGAGACGCCGACTATATTTACGGACATACTAATCGTCCCTGAATCATTAAACACAGTATCAGTCTCGCTAGTTCTAGTGGGAACGATAATCACCCTCCGAATAACAGGCTCAGGGGCCGGCGCGTCCACTCGAGTTACTCACCAAATCTTGACGAGCTTCGCCAAGTAAAAGAAGAGCCATCATGAGCAAGAGATACGCACTTACAGGAATTTCAGACAACACCGAGTTCGGAAAAGGCGGAGCCAGGTTACGCGACGTAGCCGGCAAGCTCCAGACGCGAGATAACGCGGACGCAGTGTACGCGAATCTCCAGGCGGCTGACGCTGTATCGCTTGACGACCTGGTTACGCTTCGTCAGCTCCAAGCTTCGCTAAACGGCCTCTCATGGAAAGAGCCGGTTGAGCTTGCCACGGTTGCGAATATAACGCTGAGCGGAGAGCAGACGATTGACGGCGTTCTCACCAGCTCGAGCCGAATCCTCGTAAAGAACCAGGGTACGGGATCTGAAAACGGCATCTACATTACAGGTGCTGGTGCCTGGACGCGTGCATCGGACATGGCCATCGGTGACGATGCTGCCAGCGATGCGATGTTTGTCCAGCAAGGCACGGTCAACGCCGATCTCGCCTTCACGTGCACAAATGACTCTGGCTCGGCTGTCGTTGGTACAGACGCGCTGACCTTTGTTAATTTTGCATCTGTCGTCTCGGGCGTCACCAGTCTTGCGGACGCAGTCGGCATCACCGGTATTGCTACGCTGGACAACGGCGCTGCTCCCGTTCCCACGCTTCGCGCCGTTCTCGGCGAGTCTGGCGTCCTTACGGCCGCGCTTGTTGGAACCGACATTGTCGTGTCCATCAACGCCCTAGGCGTAACGACCGGGAAGATCGCAGATGACGCTGTCACTGAGGCGAAGGTCGCACCGCTCGATGGAACCTTTCATCGTCGAGTTGCGTTCGGGTTCGCTGACGCGGGAACGAATGTGAATATCGGCGGTGCCCTTCCTGCGAATGCGATTGTTACTGAGGTGAAGGTGCAAATCGGGACTGCGTTTGACGCCCAGGCCGACATGAGCGTCGGTACGGTCGGCACCCCAGCTCTCTTCCTTCGAACCGCGGATATCGATGAGGGGATTGCAGATCTATATCTCGAAGATTTTCTCGATGCCAGCGTCCCCAGCACCCAGCTCATCCTTCAGATCGGAGCCTCGGCTGCAACTGCAGGCGCTGGATTCGTCGACGTCGAGTACATCGTCTCCGCATAGGATACTGAATGAGTAAGCGATTCAGACTCGGCGGCGTCGCAAACCCCTGCCAGCTAGGCAAGGGCGGCGCCCTATTGAAGGATGCGTCTGGCATAGTTCAGCTTCGTAACTCCGCCGATTCTGCATACGCTCGGGTTCAGGGGGCGGATGGTGTCGTGGATGACGACCTCGCAACCATCCGCCAGCTGAATTTATCTGCTGCGACAACCGAGCCCATCACGAGCGCGCCGATAGCAGGCGCAGACCCCGTCACGCTCGTGATGGGAGAGCGGGTCTATCTTTCCGACACCGGAGGTGGCCCTGCGATGTCGGCGACGCTGCCGACCATCACGAGCGGAGATGCTGGTGATGGTCGGCGATGTTCTTTAATATTGCCTTTCGGCAATCCTAATCGAGATTTGGATATCATCGCAGCCTCTGGACAGGGGATATTCGATCCATCAGGATTTTTGTCGGTCAGCACACTGACTTTCCCTTCCGGGACATTCTCTAATTACACGGTCCTCGACCTCGAAGCAGTATTCGGCGCCGTTACACCGGTATCGCTCCCCGGAACCGTTACGCCACCATTGTCTCCTGATACATGGCCTGGCCCAGGGACCAACCCTGGAGTCATATCGGTCACCATCAATGGCACAGGAGGAACCCTCCCGGCCATGATTGATTTACAGGTCGATCTGGATGCGGGAGTGGGAACGGTTTCTACGACGGTGACTTCGGCTCTTCAGCCAGGCGGACCAGGCACTGCATGGACCATTGTCACAGACATTGCCCCGTCCTCGCTGCCTCCGTTCCCAACGCTTTTTGACCTGGAGATATCGGATATATCCGGAGGCCCTCCGGTCATGTTCGCGGTTCTCCTTGGCGCATTCGGCTCGAACACTCCAGCCAGCCCATCTCAGCCTTCACCGATCACAGACCTGTGGGTCATCGAATCTAATGCATTCGCAAGCACCCCAGCAGGGGCCGGTCGCCTGGACGAGGTGCTTGCGCTCGGTCCGAATACGGATGGGAATAACGAATACCTCATGCTCGAGGACGAGATGGTGTGGACGAGCGAGGCGGCGCCGTTGGCCGATCCCACAGTTCCCCCTCCAAGCACATCTTCCTTCCACAAGAAGGCGAGCCGTTCCGGATTCATCACTGCAGGTTCTGGTTACATCGATATTGGATCGGCAATTCACACCTTCACCGGCCCAGCTGCATCTGGGTTGGGCAATACGATTTGGATGCGATGGACTGGACAGTTCAAAGCCATAGGGCCTTCAGGGCCAGTCGGTATCGCAATACTAGAACAGGTCTGGTCTTACGATACAAACGTATGGTCTCTAGTAGAGACGCTCGTCTCCAGCGCCTCGGCGGGGTCTTTCCGATTCAATGGGACCGGAGCATCCATATTTGTTCAGGGCCTACGAGATGCCACCTTTCAGTTCGGGACCAGAGGGGTCGTCGAATGGAGTTGGATCGACGGCTTCACGCCAAGCTAGGAGTCAGCCATGGAGCGGGTAACAAAGTACATATTTGAAGACGCCGCAGAGCGGAATACCTACGGCCCAGCCGGAACAGGCGTGCTCGACGGCGACCTTTGCTCCTTGCGAGGGGATTTTTCAGAGTGGCTATGGGACATCGGCGCAGCTGCTTGGCGCCCATCAGGTGGAACTGTAGGACAGAACCCCATCGTCGCGCCGGCAGGTTCACCTACGGTGAATATCGACTTCAATACATCACCAAATGTTCGCGTCGATGCATCCGCGATCACCGGAGCGGGAACATTCACCCTGTCCAATCCCATTACGGGAGGCCACTATACCGTTCTGGTTATCAACGGCCCCGGCATCGGCCTCACATGGAACTGGCCGGCGAATGTTAAATTCCCCCTAGGCGTAGTACCCATACCCGATCCAAGCGGCTTATTCCGAATGTACTACGACGGAACAAACTATTACGTTTTCTCCACAGCGATCAACCTTCTATAAGGAGCGCTAGGGGTGGGGGGTGTTTGGAGCCGGAGTCGGGAATCGAACCCGCGTCTTCTGATTACGAAACAAAAGCTCTACCATTGAGCTACACCGGCATAAATGCGCGGCAGCAGCTTCTTGCTGGTTCCCTTGCCGAGGCCCCCGGCGTTCTACTTGTGGTGGGTAAAAACGCCAGGAAACACTCAACGTGGGCAGACAGGCGCCATAATAGGCGCAAACCAACGATCAGCGGCTGCCTTTGCAGTCACTGTCGAGGTTGTCGTTTTCACGGAATGATTCATGGCGAGTTACCTTGCCGGCCCAATGGTCGGCTCAGTCACAGTTGCATGGCTCATCGCGGTCGTCAAGGGCTTTTTGACCGCCCGATGCGGACGCCGTCCGAGCGGTCTATGATCGTCGCATGCAGATGCTCTTTGGCCCTCCCTGCGACTGCGACCCTGACAAGGACATGGACTGCGGGCTCACAGGGTGTTGTGGCGGAGCGAATTTGGGGATCGTCCGGTCTTCAGATGCCGGGGGCCAGGAGCGGCTCAGCGCGTACGACCTGAAGGTGAAAGATCCACCTGGCGGACATATAGCCCCGCCATGGGTGCGCGGTAAGAAGAAATAAATCGAGTAGGCCTCGTAGTTATGGCATGGTATCATTCGGCTATCCATCACAGGAAGAAAATGACTGATCAATATCAGCAAACAAGTATCAACCTCAAGGGAAAAGAAAACGGCGGAATCGGTGGTTTCTACCCCGATTTCAGCGTGAACGAAGCTTCTGCGTACGCCGGTTACGACGACGACTCGATCGTTCTGAGGACGAGCGCCCGAGCGAACGCTGCTGGTGGATTTACTGGCGGCGGAACGGGAAACAAGTCTATTCGCGGATTCTTTGGCCTTAATGGCGCATCGCTTGGAAGTCTTCAGAGCATCGAGTACGTCTGGGAGAATGTTGTCGGACCTGCAGGAATCAACTTCCTTCCTCCGGAGCCGGTAACCACCGTCACTCCATACGTAAACTTCCTCGTAGATTTTGATCCGAACGGAGCTGGCGATATTCGCGTTTTGGTAGTCAGCACCGATCAGTTAGCAGCAGCAATCAACAACAGCGTGGGGACGTATGTCAACAATGGGAGCAATGTTCTGACGTACTCTTGGGACAGTTCCCAGAACGTCCTGATTGTCCTTGCTCCTCCGAATCCTGTTCCAGGCGGCGTCGCCCCCGATGTGTCCGTTGGCGCCAGCTGGCTCGAGAACAGCTATAAGTTCTCGGATATTGTAGCTGCGAATCCAGATGCAGTTCTCATCGACTCCTATCCAGCAGATGGCGGGCTCCCCGCAGGCGCAATCGTTCCTTCGATGATGCTGATTTCCGGTGATTCTGGAACAGTAATCAAGTCCGGAAAGAAGATTAACAGCTTCTCCATAAACGGTACGAACCTTCTAGAGCCCTGAGACCGAAGCCCATAGATAGGTTCGACAAAAGCCCAGATAAACTCTGGGCTTTTACCTTACCCCTCGATGCCTTGCAGGGTAATACGACTGGGAGTTTAAAATTTCACCCCTAGTCAATATACAAACGAAAAAAGAATAGACCGCGCACGGGGAATCGAACCCCGCTCCTCTGCTTGGAAGGCAGACGCCTCGCCTACTAGGCCTTGCACGGTTATTTGAATGTGGAGCCCGAAGGGGGAATTGAACCCCCGCTTCCTCATAGGCAATGAGGCGTACGGCCACAATACTTCTCGGGCGGGTTTGCGGAAGGTAGAGGAATCGAACCCCAAAGTGTTACCTTTCCCCGGGTTTCGAATCCGGTTGCCGTCCATACAGCGGTACCCTCCATATTCAGATGTGGAGCGACAGCCTATTTACTGCACGCTCAGTAGCACCCCGTGCAGGACTCGAACCTGCAGCCATTCGGTTAGAAGCCGAACGCTCTTCCATTGAGCTACCGGGGCATATGCCCCAGAGCCAGCCTAGCCCTGGGGGACTAGGCTCTCCTGGAAGACGGTGAGGAACTACTGAGCGATGAACCTCGTCCGCCCATACCCAGCCCATCAAGCGCGATGGCGAGAGCAAGTACAGGGAAGACGGTGATGTTCATCGCGTTCATGAGTTGTTCCTCAGCCGTGGAGATAGCATGAGCGATCTCCACGGCGCAAGCTTTTTAATTTTGGCTCTTATTCAGCCGGGAGATGAATGTAGCCATAGGATTCGCCAGGTTTGAGCCTCTGCTCCATGTTTTCTGGGGCATCGTGCCACACCTTTTTCGGGTCCAGGTTTTTGATAGTGTATCCATCTTTCCCCTTCCCGATTTTCCATTTGAAATCTAGATTTTTGCTGTTCCGTCGCAGCACATCATGGTTAGCCGGATGGTTGGCCACAAGCTTGATGATCCGCTTGGTGCGGCTTGACCAATTTTTCGGCTTCTCGCTAAGTATATCTTTTAGCCCATATCCATCCGCGACGGTAACTAGGAAATAACGCTCTCCCGTCGTGTACTGATTACCACTCTTTAAACTGGGTGTCGAATAAGAGTAAACCACATCGAGCGGCCCGGCCCAACTACCATCAGTCCTCTTAGAAAATGTCCCGTGCAACGGCGCCCATCCAGGGGCTAGCCTCGTAGGCTCACAGGCGGTTCCGTCCCGATTGACAGAGTAACCAAAAGGGCAGTTCTCCGGACCAGGGTCGGTGCCTGAATCCTCCGGCTTTGGACCGCTACCGACTGGAGAGGACCTTATCCCATATTGCATAGGGACAGGGACTCCTTTGGGGCCGGGCCCCTCGGACAAAAGAGAAGATATCCTCTTGAACTGTTTATCGTCTGGGGCGGATTCGGCTACACCGCTTTTTTTCTTCTTACCAGAAAGAATGACGGCAGCGCCTGCCGCGGCGAATAGTAGTGCTAGTGGGAATGCCATGGCTCTCAGTGCGGTCTGATGTTGGGCGGCTTTTGCGGTAGCATTGAATTGCCTATCGCAAAATTTGCGAGCGAAGCTCAGTCACGAGTGATTCGCAAATTCTAACATGCGCGAAAGCGGACCACAAGGATGCGAAATCCGTGCGGATTTCTAACATGCGCGAAAGCAGACCATCCTGAACGCTATCGCTTCGATCGAAAGACAGCGAACGCAAGTAGCCCGCCCATGAGTATGAGAGGGGCCTTCCCCTTCACGCTGCGTCCGCTCTTAACCTTACCAAGGTTCTTGAGCACCTCAGCCCTAGCTGCGTCAACCTCACCGATGAGCGCTTCATCAGGCGGCTCCCAAAGGAGCAGGGTTTCACGAAGGCCTCGTAAGGTGAGGTCAGTCGCTCGAAGCTCACTCTCGAGAACAGCAAGCGACTTCTCATTTTGAAGAACCTCGATGCGCCCAAGGAGGTCACCAAGGAAGTACTCCGTGTCCTGAATAACCCGAAGCTTACCTTCTGGAAGGCCAACCGACTTCGAGAATTCGATTGTTGAATTCAACTGCTCAAGCAGTGATTCAATCCGAGACTTGATCTGCTCGAGTTCCATCATGCCATCGGCTGAGCAAGCATCTGGCCAAGCTGACCCGACTCCGCCGCCTGCATCAAATCGCTATGCCCGCCGATGAAGCGGCCCTGGACAAACACCTTGGGGACGGTTGCCATTCCGGTTGAATTGGCGAGGTCAGTCATCATCTTCGCATTATTACCGATATTGAACGCTTTGAAAGGAAGGCTGTTCTTCCTCAAAAAACGGACAGCATCTTGGCAGTACGGGCACCCGTAGATCGTGAAGATAACGATTGGCTTTTCCCGGTGTTTCATGCTCGAGATTGTACCACGATGCCCACATCGTCCCATACGATTTCGAGCATGAAACAGCTTTATTAACCCCTAATTCACCCTTTCAGCTCCTTTCTCCCGTGTCATGATAGGTATATGCCCGCCAGTGAACGAGCCGATCAGATTCAGCAGATGTTGATCTCTCGACTTGAAAAGAAAATAAAAAGCCTCGAAGAGAGAGCCTTGTTATTCGACAAGAAAGTCGAATCGCTAAAAAACGAAAAGGAATCGCTGAGAGATCAAGTTCGTAGAAATGCATCTGAATTCGCAGCGAAGATATATCTCCTCGAAGAAGCCCGAGATGATGCACAGAGGAAAGCCAGACACCTCGAGGAGCAGCTTCAACTGGAGAGGTCTCAGGTCACCCGTAGGGGCGCCGGGCGCCGAAACCGCAAATCCGAAGATGATGATTCTTGACGTTTGAAACTCCGGAGCTTACCGTAGCCGTCAGCATGAAGAGCCATTATGAGACCCTCGGGGTGAAAATAGATTCGTCGCCCGATGAGGTAAAAAAGGCGTATCGAAAGCTCGCTCTCGAATGGCATCCAGACAAGCATGGCGGAAGCGCTAAAGCTGAGGAGAAATTCAAGCTCATCAAACTTGCTTATGAGGTCCTGAAAGACCCACAGAAAAAGACGGCCTACGATCGAGGTTTTGATACCTATACCGGGGCGTTTGACCCCACAAATATCGATCCATCCCTGTTAGACCCAGAAGAATTCGTAAAAGTGTTCTCCAGACTGTTCGGAGAATACCTGGATGAGAGAATTCCAGGAGGCTTCAAGGGGCGAGTAAGCAAGGCGGCCAAAAAAGCCGCTGAGAAAAAGCCTAAAAAGAAGCCTAAAAAGAAGCCTAAAAACAAGCCTAAGGCTGAGCTGTCTTGTAAAGTGTGTGAGGACACAGGGAGAATCGTCCTGCAACAGGGCGGGTTCAAGGTGTCGGTCGCGTGTCGATCATGCGTGCATCAGAAGGCTGGCTGAGGGCTGAATCCGGATTCCGGCTCTGGTACAATGGTGCTGGGCCGAAATGACCGAAGTTAGAATCGTTCCTCGGGTCCGAACCGAGACACAAACAATCGAAACTCCGGTTTCGAAGTGCGGAGATAACTGGTTCAGTACCATTAAAATCCGCGCTCCATATAAGGGTACGGATATGGCTTTCCGAACCCTTCACTCACTTGGTGACCCAGATCAAGTCGAATCATTCGATCCGATGTTCATCGAAGAGATGAACGGCGACCATTTTCGAATCACCGCGTTCACGCGCGGCCATGCCAGGTCACTCACATCTAAACAGCAGACCAATGTGCAGACGATGCTCGATCGCGCCGCCCGCTACCTCCGAGACGCCGCTGGAATCGCCACAGCATGGCGCACCGGGTTCGCAACCACTCGAGCCGGCACAGTTCCACCATGGCCACTCAACGGCCAGCCGAAGGCGCCCGTCAATAATCTGATGGAAGAGGGCCACCGCCGGGACCAGGATAAGCACAAGAAACTGGTTCGGTCGGCCCTCAAGAACCTGAGATGCGCAGAAGAGGTTGCAAAGAAGGCGACCATCCGCGCCCGCAACAAGGACAAGCACCAAGGCCGTCGATTCGGAAATGTAGGGCTAGGTCCATTGAGTCCCAATGATCCAATGCCTGGTCTATTAGACCCGGATGCCTTGATGCCAGAATTGGATATTCAAGAGTCTTCAATCGCAAGATTAGACCTTCCAGGCAACGTAACTACGAATTTCAATCCAATTGATGAACGAGAAGAGCCCGAAGGCTCCGACCTCGAGGATGGCGAAATCATTTTGGATGAGGAGCCGCTAGATGAAATTGAAGAAGATCAGGCGCCAGCGCCGGTCGCCAAGAAAAAGAAGGACAACACTCTGCTTTTTGCGGGGGCAGCTGCGCTCGGCATCCTAGCGCTAAAAGGACGATAGACTCATGACTCTCCAATACGAGCAACAAAACATCAACCTTCAGGGCGCCCAGGTAATCTCGTCCATTGGATTCGATTCGAATGCCGTCGAGCAGACGGATATCATATTCAATGACTGGGATGCGCTCATGGGTAAACTCTCTGAGATTCAAGGGATCAAGGAGATCGTCATTGCTGACAGTGGGCTAACCACGATCCCGTCTGGCGTTTACGATATGACGGATATCCGACTCATCGGCGAGTCGGTGTTCTCACGAGTTGACGTGACTGACGCGGTATTCGAAAAACTCGAATACATCGAAAATCTGCAGCTTTCGACAGGTACGTCTTCAGCGAATACAGTATCTAGCTTCCAATTCAACACTGGCGCAATCGACGGCCAGTTGACGATGATTCGATCGTCTTTCCTCGTTGGGCCCATGGCAGTGGTGCCGATGGTCGATATTACGGTCGGCAGCGTTCTCTCCCTGAATTCGTACGAATCTACGTTTCTTTCAGCCAATGTAGCTGTCCCTGTCTTCCATATCGACGCAACCCCGTCGGCACTTTCTGCGGCCTCGATATCGGGGGCGACCGGAAGCAATTGGGGCGGGAGCACCGGCTCTCCGGCGTTCGTCGTCGTTGACGTCGGTGGATCTTTCACCCTCGGGCTCGGAACCGGAGATGTGTTCTGGTCCACGAATCAGGCGTTCGGACCAACCATTGTTTCGCGTGTCCAGGACTACGAGTCTGCAGTCGTCGGCGACTGGTCAGGCGTAGAGCCGCTCAACGTCAAGACCGCGCTCGACCGGATCGCCGCGGCGATCCGGTCGGCGACGCTCGGCCCAATCGCCTAACCGAGCTTCTTGATCATGTGGCGAACGGCCTTTACGCCGGGCGCCATTTGAGGATTGCTCTCTGCAATCACGCGGCACTGCTCGACCATCTCCTCGACCATCTTCTTGCGTATCGAGGATTCGTTTTCGCCTGACGGAGACCTGACGGCCTGCTGACCTGCTGAATACCCTCTTTTTCGAGCGGTCTCTACATCCTCATAAGTGTAGGTTCCGCTCGAGTTTTTCGGGGCTGCAGGTTGCTGCGTTCCGCGATTCGCAGCCATGCCGGCGGCGTATCCTCGGTCGAACCCTTGCTGGCTCGCCCTGGCAATCCTGGTCTCATTTTGATTCACGACCGCCAGCGCATGCTGCTGCGCTGCATGTACGGCATGCCTTTGTTGAGCCGCAGAAAGCATCATTCCGTGTTGGAGCCCTCTTTCGAACGCGTCATGATTCGCATGCACCTGCGACTGGTCTTGATGGTTGACCTGTCTGGGATTAAATTGCGGCTGCTTGAGAGAGTGCCGGTAGAGTCTTCGCTTACGCATCTTTACCCTCCCTGGTCTTCTGGATGTGACGGGCTACAAATCGATAGACGCTTGGAGCGCTATTCGCAATGCCTCGTCCTATGTCTCGGATGTCCTGAGGGTCTACGCGCCTTTCGCGTACCCGTCTCGTGAAGGCTTCTCCATCGATCAAAACATCGGTTTGGGCGGCATGCTTCTCGAGCATGTCCCTGGCTTTACGGTAGCCTCGCACGCCGCTTTCGGCAGCCTTTGCACCGCGGTAGAGCCTGAAGATCTTCCGGGCCTGGTCAGCGTCGAGTGCCACAGACGCCATTGTACCACGCTCTTGGCGTTGGTCTAGGGTGCTCTCTTTGCCTTCTTGGCCAAAATCTTGTAGCGGCTCTCCACGGGTGCTACTTTCCCGCTCCAGTATGGATATTTCAACCATGAAAAACGACCGCCATAACCTGGAGCCGGCCACACTGAAGGCCCTCCAAGTTTGCCTATATGACTGGCAGAGCTACAACTTCGGTTCAGGCCAAGATAATGAAATGACACTTCTTGGGATTTTCGAAGAAGCCGGAGAGCTATGTCATGCGCAGCTGAAAAGCGAGCAGAACATTAGAGGCGATTTAGATCTACACGACCGAGAGATGGCTGATGCCATCGGTGATCTCATGATCTACTCGATGAATTACCTCAGCGGAAGGGGCGAATCGATTGAATCATTCACTCCTCGGAATGATGTAAAGCCTGTCGGGGCCGAAGGATTTAGGCAGATCCGCGCGTCGGTCAAGGCTGTCTACAAGCTTGTCGCTAAAATCGAAGATGGCCCGAGCATTCATAATAGTGTACACAAAGTCATTTATCAGCTCGCCTATCTTTGCGCTCTGAAGGGATGGGATCTCGAAGGCATCGTTCGGAATACATGGAAATGTGTAGGACTGCGCGACTGGAAGAATCACCCCGAAACAGGCCTTCCTCCAGGCGTTGAGAAGCCGCAAAATCCAGCTCCGGCCCTGTCTCAGAATTCAAATCAAGCACATCAGGTGCAGTCCGCAGTCATGCCTCCGTCGGCATCCGCATAGTCTCGATAATACGAATGCGAGTCAAGGCGCAGGCTGTTCAGTCTTGCGCCTTTTTAATGTAAGGGAAAAATGAAAGATATACACGTACAATTCAACCTGTCGGAATCGATCAGGACTCACCAGAGAAAGCTTACAGATGGCAGCTGGATCGATACAAACTCCAGTGAGGTCATCGACTTTCTGGATATTAAGCATGATTCGATATGCATGGATGATATTGCCCAAGGCCTGTCCAATGCATGTAGATTTGCCGGGCAGATACCGAGATTCTACTCAGTTGCAGAGCATTCGGTCCTTGTCTATAAATACCTGAAGGGCAATCTAGAAGGGCTACCGATCGAGTCCTTTTCCAGTGTATTAAAATCAGCCCTCATGCATGACGCGCCCGAAGCTTACCTTGGTGATGTTACGACTCCACTGAAAAATCTCTGTCCTGGATTCAAGATTATCGAATCCGAATTCGAAGGGGTTATCATGGAGGCATTCGGTCTTGATACTCACTTTTCGCACCACATGATCAAAGAGGCGGATTACGCTCTTTTCGAGATCGAAAGATTCGCATTCAGGGGAGGCTCAGAATGCGAGACAAGATACAGGCTACCTGATGGTCTAAAAATTCGAAATCTTTCACCGGAAGAGGCTCGAGCTGAGTTTCTCACCTGCGTGTCCGAGCTTCGTATCCAAAAGCTATCTCCAGACGCGCGCTCACAGAGCGCTCGCTAAATCTATTTTCATGGTAGAATCTCCGCATGAAGCGGGGCTTGATCTACCTCGATTACGCCGCAACGACGCCCGTGGACGAAGCCGTCCTCGAGGCGATGATTCCGTATTTTTGCGATGTGTTTTCGAACCCTTCGAGTAAACATACCTGCGGCAAGAAAGCCGAGAAGGCAGTTGATGACTCTCGAAAAATGATGGCAGACCTACTTGGGGCCCGAAGCCCCTCGGAGGTCGTATTCACGTCTGGAGCATCAGAGGCGAACAACCTTGCTATCAAGGGGTTCGCCGAGAAGTTCGAAGAGCCCCAGCACTTCATCACGACTTCGATCGAGCACAAAGCCGCCCTTCAAGCGATGGCCGACCTCGAGGACTGGAGCCACCGTGTAACGATTGTCGAGCCGGGGAGAGACGGGATCGTCAATCCCCAGGACATAATCGAAGCGATATCAGATGATACCGTCTTGGTGTCCTGCATGCTGGTGAACAATGAGATCGGCACCATCCAGCCGATCGACGACATTGGAGACATCTGCAGGCAGAACGGAATCGCATTCCACTGCGATGCGACGCAGGGTTTTGGGAAGCTGCCTGTTCGAGTTGGATCGAACATCGACATGCTCTCGATTTCAGCCCATAAATTCTATGGGCCAAAAGGAATCGGAGCACTCTACGTTGCCGACGAGCTAGACATCAAGTGTCAGATATCCGGCGGCTCGCAAGAGAATGGCCGCCGCTCAGGCACTCTGAATGTCCCTGGCATCGTAGGCATGGCCGCGGCCGCGCGACTGTCTTGTGGACGAATGGCCGAGGAATGGGACCGGCTCCAAAAGTTGGAGAAAATATTCCTCGAACTCGTTCGTAAAACAATTCCGATGTCCTATCTTCAGGGGAATCCGGATTATAAGGTTCCGTGGATCAACAATATCTGTTTTTACGGAGCCGATTCAGGCGTCATCCGAGACGAACTCGGAAAAAAAGAAATCTGCGTATCAAGAACCTCCGCTTGCGCAAAATCTGGAGCGAAGAGCCATGTGCTTGAGGCGATTGGTACCAACGAAGCTCTCGTGTCCGGCGCAGTGCGCTTTTCGTTTGGGTCACGAACGACTGAGAAAAAAATCAGAACGGCGGCAGCCGAGTTGCGCGAGGCCGTAGCCCGAATCCGCTCCAAGGAAATCTAAAGATGGCGAGACCTCAATTCCCAGCACCAAAGTTCCCGAAACAAGACTCGCCCTCGACGGAAGGGTCTGGCAAGTGTGGCGAGAGCTATCATATGCAGTATGAGGTCCGCGCCCCATACAAAGGTGTGGATAAGTACTCGAACGTACTGCCGGTCGCCTACGGAAAGCTAGAAATCTCCGAGTCAGACCTAAGCAAGTCCATGCCGGAGATATCCAAGACCGCGTTCAAGGATGCTCTAAAGGCAGCAATACAAGGAGCCGGCGAAATCGCCCATGATTACCGCGCCGACGGTTACATCGACGATGTCAATAACAAAGTCATATGGGATCTAATCAATCTCGCTTCGAAATACTCGAAGCAGGCCGACGAAATTTCTAAGTGGTGGGAGACTGAGTACAGCCCAGATCCCGATAAGGAAATCTACGGCTGGTCGATTCAAGATGAAAAAATGAGAGGGTGCCCCTACCTCGCACCGAACAAGGGCTCTCTCTACATGGACATCGGAAACGGTGCAGAGATGGTTGATTTTACCTGCCCAACAGAGGCGGACAAAATCAACCATGACAAAGATCGAAGCGCCTATCAGCAGCTTTTGCTCGCCGCCCTCATGAATGCCAGATGCGCACAAGAGGCAGCCGCAACGGTCGGAACATACAGTCGCAACAAAGAGGTATTCGATAGTGTCAGTGGAGGAAGAGGCCTTAGCAATGCCCCTAAGAGGACTGGGAAATCGATCACCGCAAATGTTCCCCCAAAGAGCAGCCAGCCAGAAGAGGAAACCGACCCGGAGACCGACACCTCGGAGGAGATGGACACCTCGGAAAAGCCTAAAAAGAAGAAGGACAATACCATTCTTCTGGCGGCTGCCGGAATACTTGGATTGCTCATGATGAAGGGGAAGAAGTAGCATGAACCCAATACTTCTACTCGGAGCTGCGGCGCTCCTGCTTTCCGGAAGCAAGAGAAAATCAAGAAGCTCCGGCTCCGGCTCCGGCTCCGGTGGCGGTGGCGGTGGCGGTGGCGGTGGCGGTGGCGGTGGCGGTGGCGGTGTCAATACTGCGACTTCACGCCTGGCGCTAAGGCCCAGCAACTCAACAGACGGAGAGCCGTGGTCTCAATGCGAACCACCAGGCGGATACGGAAAGTTCACCTTCGCCGCATACGGAGCTGACAGAAAGTGCATGGTCTTTTGGGACGCTGACACAAGAAGTGTAGCCAGGGCTCACATGGAAGCTGAGATGGCGAAGCTGTCGGAAGCTGAACGAGCCGAAGCGTGTGGACCAGGCGAGTGCGATCCAGATCCCTACGCCGTCGACCCAGAACTTTTTTGCGAGTGGGGAGATAACCCCAAAAGCATCGAGTTAATCACCAGGGTCATTACTAATATGTACCCTCAGCTGGAGGGCCAGCAGTTTCCGATGCCTTACAATTCAGGCGCCTCGTTCTTTCCGGCGACAGTCTGGAGCCTTGTCAGCAAGACGTTCCTAACCGACATTTGCGGATTCAATAAGGTTACCTAGTCATGATTATCCCATTCGATAAGATCGATGACATAGACTACTCATTCGGGGGAAAGGTATTCCAAGGAAGGGTGCAGGCCGAACCGTGGAAGTATTGGCAGTCGCAAGTTCCTGATATTTCAGAACTGGTTTCGGCATCTCAAATAGATAAAAAATTTGCAGATGACCTAGAGGGTCTAGCGAAAGAAATAATAGAAGGAACTGAAGGCTCTCGTGAAAAGATCTCTCAGTATATTTCTGAGCTAGCTATTATGGATTGGGTCGATGGCACCAGGCAGACCCTTGGGGTCGTTGCTCAAACTGCCGGTATAGTCGGGAAGGATTTACTGGCAGTTAAAGAGATATTTACAGGTGACGAAACTGGCATCGCAAGGGCCTTCCAGATAACGGACGCCATTATCGGAACAGCTGCGTTTCAGGCAGCTATAAATGCGATTGGAATCATTCCTGTTGTTGGGTGGATCATCAAGGCTGTGTATGAGATAGCCAAAACGGTAACTGATATCATCATTGCTGTTCAAAATAAAAAAACAGCTGAGGCGAGAGAGTATCTTGCCAAGGAGCTAACGATTCCTTTCGGTAGTATAGACTACAGCTCAGAAGGTAATACCAAGGTAACTAAAGACTTTTTCGGTCACATAAAAAACAACAATTCAGATGAGATTATCCGGCCGGCATTTGGATTCGATGGTCCTGAGGGAGCTTTTGTAGCTGAAAAGGTTGCGGGAGGCCCTAATGTGGGCTCCGGAATGTCTTCCGGGTACATTGTTGACGGCAGCACTATTGAGGATGGCTACGGGTATGTCCCGGGCACCTCGAGTATGACGCGCTCTATATATTTTCCGGCCGGTCTAAATAGTGGTGGTGGGTGCAAGTCGTCGGCCTCAAGGGATATCGCGTCTTTATATCCGTCAGCGCAAAACATTTGTTCTGGATGGTGGTCGCAGGTCAATACTCCTGGGGCTTCCATGTTCTCGGTCCAGCCTAGGGCGTCTAAGGTTCTTTGGGAGAATTACATCGATAGGATGTTCGCGTTAGCCGAAGATCTGCTGAAGGGCTGGTCTTGCGCGCCAACTGGGAAGGCATTTACGAATAAATTCATGTGCCTAAAGGATGAGCCTTATCTTTGGGAGCATACATCTACGGGCGGAATGGGCGGATGTGGCGAGGTAAATAAGTACACATCTGGCGACTGGCTGACCATCCCCTCTGACTTCGGAAGGGGCGCGCATCTTGGGTTCTATGCATATCTGTGTAGGCTATATTTCGGACTCGAAAGTCCTTACGATACCAAGAAGGGTGGGCTGAGTCGTCTACCTATAGTGCGCACGTTTACCTATAAAGACGATTTAGGAAAAGATTATTATCGCGCCAATGCGCTAGATCTATCCAAGTCTGTCCCCGTATCTGCGTTGGAAACTCTGTACATTAACCAAAGGGCTACGCTGAAATCCATTCAGTGTATGTATGTTTCTGGAGAAGATGATAATCACGGTAACCGTGACCGCTTCCCAGCCTTCAAGGATCACACGCTGAGGAACCTATGGCGAGATTCCGTAACTGATATTTTCGCCAGCGGGTCATGGAAGCGAGTCTCATACCAGGACATGCCTGAAGGCGAGGCGAAGTCTCAGTTCAAGCAGCTTGCACTGAGCAAGGGTATTAAGGACGTCGAAAACTTCAATCGTCCCTGCGCGCCTGGCGAAAATCCGCGCAGCTCGAACTGTGGCTTTAATTCCAGCATGAGGCTCTCGTCGGGTTATCAAATACCTGACAACCCGACGCTGCCTACAGCGCCCACCATGAATAGCGCCGTTCTTCAGGCTTCGATTGCGGGGAACCTTCGCAGGCCCGGAGGTAGCGCTAAAAAGAAGTCGAGCGCATTACCACTGGTTCTCGGCGCTGGGGCGATCGCCCTGCTGTTCATGAAGGGTAGAAAATGAATCCTCTCCTGCTCATCGGCGGAGCTGCAGCGCTCCTGCTCGCGGGCGGTAAGAAGAAGTCTCGCGGCAAGTCGAATCGCGCGTGTCCCGCACTACGGCCTGGAGGGGGTAGCCTCGCCGGCTTCGAATACCTCGAATTCGCCACCGGGGGCGCGAAGCTCACCGAAAGCCTTCCGATCGTCGTCTTCTTTCACAGCCTGGGCTCGAAGCCCGAGGGGTTCGTGAAGTTCTTCGACGGAATCTCCCAAAAGGCCCGAATTGTGCTCCCCAGGGGGCGCGAGAGCTACGGCTCCGGACCCGCGTGGTGGACGCTTCGCTCGAAAACGGAAGACCAGGACACCTTAGCTGCCCAGATGGGCTCAGAAGGCGCCGCAATGGCCGAATTCGTTGAGGAGGCGAATCGGTGCCTGGGCGGCGTTGGTAAGCCTGTCATCACAGGGCACTCCCAGGGCGGCATGATGACCTACGCGGTCGCTGCAGCTGCACCTGGCGCCGTCAGGGCTGCAGTACCTGTCTCAGGATGGCTGCCGACGAAGCTGTGGCCTCGAGCCCTCCCGCCGACCTATGCCATTCACGGGACCGCGGACAAGACCGTCGATTATGCGCGCACAGAGGACTTCATCTTACGCGCGCAGGGGGCAGGGATGCCGATTGAATGGACTCCGATACCCGGCAAGGCTCATGGATTCGGCGGCGGAACGAAAGAGGCGTGGGAGAGCACGATTCGGTCGCTATTGAATTAGTGACCAAAGAGAGGGAGTAGATCATGGCAAACATTTTACCGATCATACTGGCGGGAAGCGCTGTAGCGCTTTTGTCTGGCAAGAAGAAAAAGTCCAAGGGCGGAGCGAGCTTGGGCTCAATCCCTCTCGACAAGCCTGTCCAAGTCAAAAAGGACGGACTCACTGTAAACAGCGGCAGGAGCCCAGTCCCACCAGCTGTTTACGAGGCCCCGCTCGAGCCTTTCGAAGACGTCCAGCAGGTGCAAGAGGCGCTCATTGCCGCCGGCAAGGCGCCGAAGGGCGGAGCGGATGGCAAGTGGGGCAAGAACAGTCAGGGGGCCCTCGACTCCTACAATGCTGATCGAGGATTCAAGGCCGAAGCCTCTCATCATCTAGCCACCCCGGATTCGCTCCGTGCTCTTCATGCCGATGCGGGGCAGGGAACGGCGCAAGGCGTTCTTGCCAATCCTCAGACGGGTGCAGGGACGACGCTTTTTTGCTCGCTCTCCAAGGGCAAGTGCCCGTCTGGTCAGACGTGTATTCCGGTGTTCAATACGCCGATCCCCGGATTCGAGGACGTCGGGTACTGTGTGCCTAACTCTATGCTCGAGGCCGGTTACAAGCCATCTCCAGAGGACTATGCCCCTGGCGGATTCAACGAGGTGGTCTTTTCGCCCGATTATGAGTCTGTTTTTATCGGCGGCGGATGGCGATTCCAGACGTTAGAGCCATGGCTGTACAATCGCATGAAGGCCGGCAAGCTGCTGACCTTCGCACTCGAGGGTGGGCTGTTTTGGGAGGATTTGATTTCCACGAGTCCCAAGAGCTTTTGGAACTCGACACTTGCGAGCGCAGGCCTTGCAGTTCCTGCGGGTGCGGCCATCGGCACCAAGGGGTGGTTGGGTTACCGGAAAGCTTTCCGGCATGAGATTTTCAAAAAAGAGATGGTGGCAACGCAGGCGACTAAGAAGGTAAGAATGTGGCAGGGTCCTGATGGGTTCGTGCCGGGAGCCGTCGCTAAGACAAGTCACCATACCGGCACCGGACCAGAATTCTATAGAGGAAAAGGATTTGGAGATGCTGGCCTCAACTGGCCTCCGCCAAAAAGCGTGACAGATCAATGGGCGGGATGGTCCGCGCCTAAAGAGCTTAGTATGACGCCGCGAGAATGGTTGGGTATGGGCGGTGGCGGGTATGCAAGCGATGCACCAGTGCCGGACAGAGTATCTCCAGGGAGACTCTGGGAGATGCAAGAGCCGGGGTATGGGACTGCTGGTGGCACTCGTGATCCACAGAAAATATGGGTCGAATTAGTTGAGGGCGCATCCGCTCCAGCAGGAAAGGAAATCTATAGGGTGAGAGGGTCCAGGATGGCCTTGCGCGACCCGAAAGCTGAGACATGGTATTCGGCGGGATCAGAGCACCCCAGAGGGACGCAGAAAACCTTCGCTGCAGGGTCCCTTGATGAGGCATTCAAAATCGCCAGGAACGAGACCCAGCTCCGCTCGGTTAGGATGATTCAGTTGTGGTCAGGTCCTGCCACGGAGATCGTCGAGACCGGAACCAAGGCAAAAATCATAAGAACCATTACCTGGGCAAAGCCTCAATTTGCTCAAATGGCAAAGGGAATCGGCGCCCCTATGGCCGTCGGTGCAGTTATCGGCGCGACTATATATGGTGGCGACTACCTGGCCAAGAAGCTTGGCGATAAACAGCGTGACCTCATCGCTGAATCTGCCGTTCTTGCCTGGGGCACCTTCGCGTCTTCGAACCACGTAAGGGTTGGAAATGAAAAGGTGCGAATCGACAAGCTTCCGGAGGCCATCGCGGTGCAGTTCTTCCAAGCCTACGTCGCTCAGCAAATCCTTCGATTCCAAAGAAACACGTATGAGTAAATCATGGCTTTCCCAATTCCATTACTCCTAGGTGCAGCTGCTCTTCTTCTTGTGAGCGGCAAGAAGAAAAAGAAGAGTTCGAGCAATGGATCTTTTGTTCCGATTCCGAACTCCCCTCCCGCTTTGCCCGTAAAAGCGAAGAAGAGCGGGTCCGGTTACTCCAATGTCACCCGAGAGAGGATGCAGTGGATCCAGACATCACTAGCATCCCTAGGCTATGACGTTGGCCCGAAAGGAATGGATGGCTTATACGGGCCGGCTACTAAGTCGGCCGTTCGGGCGTTCCAACAAGATCACCAAGCTGCTCTCGGAAATCCGGACGGAAAACCTGGCAAGAACACGCAGGCACTGCTCGAGCAAGTGCTCGCCGATAGAGGTCAGGCTCAGTCGCAAGGTCAAGCACCCCAAGATGAGTGCGACCCTCTGGACCCTAGTGGATGGGGCTCGGGGAATGTGTGCGCGATTCAGGATGGCAGGTGGGTTAGGGTGCCCGAGGGCAAGGAGGCTGCACCTGACATGTCCGCGCTGCCGAATGTTCCGGGATCAACAAAAATCGACATTATCAGGATATCACCAGATCTTTCAAATATCGACATCGGCCAGAACTGGAGATACAAAACACTCGAGCCCTGGCTTATGAAGCAAAAGCAGGAGGGCAAGGTCGGGCTCTCTGATGCCAAGAAGACTCTTGAGTGGATATCCGAAAACCTTGTCACGGCCCCATCGAAGTTTTTGGGAGCAGGAAACGAGACGGTCGGCGGGGTCATCTACGCAGTGCTCGTCACCATTGCAACGGCGGGCGCAGCGAAGGGGTTTCTATCGGGGATATTAGGGACAGCGCGCGCAGCGAAGATCGCCGCAACAACGATAACCTGGCTAGGTGTGGCAGATGGAGCGGCGGGGATGGTGGGACTTTTCAACGCGTTCACATCTACCCCTAAAGAGCTTCTCGAGGCTCAGATGATGCTGCTTATCAATGAGTTCGCGGAAGAGCACGAGGTGCTTGTGGGTGACCAGTGGGTCACCATCAAGGATGTGCCACTCGACAACCAGAGTACTGACCTTCTTCTCAAGAAGATGATGCAGTGGGTAGCGAAGTTTCAAAGGTACCAGTTCGACTAGTCGAAGCGTGGTTTCTATCAAATCGTGCAAGGCTCGTCCTGCGTCTTTTTACTGACGCGGCGAGCCTTTTCTCGTTTCTTTGCCCGAATTTCTGCGGACTCGACGGCCGACTCTATCGCCCGTTTCCCGTCATCGCTCTCGAGCCAGGCTTTTAGTTCGTCGAGCTTGGGCATCTAATTACCCATTTACTTGCAAGGTCCCTGACTTGCTGAGGAAGACTGGTTAATACCAGTCCGGGAACCGGCGACCCAGGCAAATCAGAGAGGTCCATCTCCTGAAATGACGCGAGCATGGCCAGTGGGCCTGGCTCGTAAGATCTCCTGTAGGACATCTCCATATTAATCATTCTCAGGCATTCGAATGGATGGATTACAGACAGAAAGGAAAACGGCACCCATCTGATCGTTTGACCAACTAGATGAATGCCATTAGGTGATTCTGTGGCACTCTCCATTTCCTCTGGCCTATTAATAAGTACCAGGAATAGCTTTGTCTTCTGAGGCTTTACCTCTGAATCATTATTTTTGTTCATTTAGTCTTCGTCACCTTCACCGAGTGCCAGTCTGTTCTGTGCCTGAGCAAGCAGGTTGGCAATTTCATCATCACTATCGTCGTCTGGAGGTGCGAGGCTTTTACGGGGCTCGCCTATGGCGCCTACAGCTTCGTCAGATGGACGCAGTGACCTCTTTTTCGCTTCTGACTTCCGCTCTTTGAGTTTCTTCGCAGCTCTCTTGGAGGCTTTTTCTACGAGCATCCTAGCCGCGAGTGACCTGTCCACGCCGAGTGATGTCGGTTTACCGTCCGCGTCGGCGTATTTCATGTCGTAAATCATGATCAACTGCTCGAGCTTGCTGAGTTGGGACCATAGCTCATCTGCCTTGCGTCGCGCTTCGGCTTTTTGCGAGGAGTTGAGTTTCGGGTTTCGGTAGCCGTCGAATACAGCGATCAAGTATGCGGCGATGTTCTTGGAGAACATCTTTTTGGCTCGAAGCTTTGTTTTCTTCTCGCGGTACCTGTCGATGAGGGCGAGTCCGTTGTCGACAGACTTGACCCATTTTTCCTCGATCTTCTTTGGCCAGGTGTTGTTGAAGTAGGCTTGAGGCTGGTCACCCGACCGCTCAACTCGAGATGGGAATCTTTTCGAGGTCAGGTAGGCAGCGAACAGCTTTAATTCATCGGGCTTCGCATCGGTTAGATCTGCCCACTCTTTCGAAACGACGAAGTATCGTCCATTGTCCGCGTAATCGGAAATCGATTTACCCTTCGGCTTACCGCGTTTCTTTGGTTCGACAAGGCTGCCGACAGGAAGTCCGAGAACCTCGTCTTCGTAACTGCCTTCCAGGACTCGGCGGCGGGACGGTTTCGCCTCGGGCAGCTCCTTGCGCTTCTCCATGGCTGCAGACGCGGACTCCAAACGTCGAGCTTGCTCCTGGCGCTCCTTGGCGAGTCTCTTTTGCTCAGCCTCGAGGGCTTTGATTCTGTTCTCCTCAGCTTTCTTCCCGGCTTCGAGGGCGGCTATTTTCTCCTTGCGAGCATCGGACTCTGCCTCCAGCGCGGCTAGCTGGGCGTCACCTGCAGCCTCGAGAGCCTTCGCCCGATCGCGGGCCTTCTCTGCCTCTGCCGGGCTCAGTCCTGCGCCGTCCCGGGGCTCGAACGGACCCTTAGGCGGCGGGAAGTTGGGGGGCAGGCCGTCTCCGCCGGCTGCTCGCCAGATGCGGATCTGTCTACTCTTCGAAGCGCGCATGCGCTTGTAGATAGTCGCCGGAGGGATTTTCTTTTCGATGAGCTGAATGACGTAGGCCTTTTCGTTCTCCGTCCAATGCTTCCGGCAACAGTGTCTCTTAGGCGGCCATTCTTCGCCTTTTTTAACCTTCTCTTTTGGCGGTCGACCTCGCTTGGACCTTTTCTGAGGCTTCCCTTTCAGGTGCTTCACTTTGAGCGGGTCTTTTTCGCCGCCGAGAATAGGGTTTTCCTTTGGATCGGAAAGCTCCTCCACTCGAGGTATTCCCAGATTCAAAAGATCCGAAATCTGCTGAGCATCCCACCCTCTCAAATGAAGCTCACGAACCCGAGCCTTCATCGCAAGGGGGATCCTGCCCTTCGTTTTGTGCTTGTAACCTTCCTGTACAAGCCACTTTGCGACGGTCGGCGGAGATACGCCGGCTTTTTCGGCGATCTGCGACAGCGGCATCCCACGCTCGTATGCGCGGACAACCTTGCTCATTCTCCGCTCGCGGAGTTCTTGGACCTTATCGCTCATGGGCTGTCAGATTATAGCTCATTGAAGGCTGAAGTAGCAGGGGTGGGACCGCAACAGCTATTAGCAGTCATAGAGGCCAACCTTTCTCAGTTCCTCTCGAAGGGCTTTTTTATACAAGCTGACCATTGACTTAACTTGGTCTTCGCTAAGGACAAACTTCTCACCGACCCTCCTTCTCGCTTCCGCTACCGCATTCTCTCTCTTCTTGTACGCCTTATCCGCGGCAGAGATTCGCTCTTTCATTCGGCACTCGCGCTCGTCTCTAGCCATTATCCACTTGGGATCCGCCACCGGTTCCAGGCATGAGTTTGGAACCCAACCCTTACCGCCACAGCTATTGTGTAGCTTCAACTCGATGAACATGATTGCGCTCTCTGCAACC
>CAYSBQ010000004.1:7302-48792 GCA_964429315.1 uncultured Desulfobacterales bacterium | reverse complement strand
GCGCTTCCTTGGTAAGGAAGAGGTTCACCGGTTCGATCCCGGTCGTGGGCTCCATAAGGCGTGAGGCCTCCAATACGAACTTAGGGGCTTTGCCCCAATTGGAAGAGTGGGGTAATGGAATAAGGGGTCCGGGAAAATGGGGTAGTGGTTAATTGGTGATACCCCTCTTGACAGGGAAGTCAGTAAATGAGAAACTTCCTTCTAAAATCAACATTCCAATATTCCGCTCTTTTCCGCCTGCTGTAGGCAGGCATGTGCAAGGCAAAAATTCACGCCTCAAGAAGTTTCTATGATTTCAAAGAGTTGTAGGATTTCTGATGCGTTGAGTTAGACACAGGGAGGGACAGGAGATGGCCAAGCAGAAGTTTGAACGTAAGAAGCCGCATGTAAATGTAGGTACGATTGGTCATATAGATCATGGTAAGACGACGTTAACGGCGGCTATCACGAAGCATTTAGCGTCCAAGGGTATGTCGACGTTTATTCCATTTGAAGAAATAGACAAGGCGCCCGAGGAGAAGGAGCGCGGCATTACGATAGCAACAGCGCATGTTGAGTATGAGACTGCGTTGCGGCATTATGCGCATGTAGATTGTCCTGGTCATGCGGATTATATAAAGAACATGATCACGGGCGCTGCGCAGATGGATGGTGCGATATTGGTGGTAGGCGCCGATGATGGTCCGATGCCCCAGACTCGGGAGCACATATTATTGGCTCGCCAGGTAGGGGTGCCGTCGATGGTGGTTTTTTTAAACAAGACTGATATGGTAGACGATGAGGAATTGATAGAATTGGTAGAGTTGGAGCTTCGGGAGCTTTTGGCGAAGTATGAGTTTCCCGGCGACGACACGCCTATTATTCGTGGCAGTGCGTTGAAGGCTTTGGAAAGTGATGATGCCGACAGTGATGAGGCGAAGCCTATATTTGAGCTTATGGATGCCATAGATGCGTTTATTCCTGAGCCTAAGCGAGACATTGACAAGCCGTTTTTGATGCCGATAGAGGATGTATTCAGCATATCTGGTCGAGGCACGGTTGTAACCGGTCGAGTTGATCGTGGTATAATCCATGTAGGCGATAACATAGAGATAGTGGGTATTCGTGCAACGCAAAAGACGGTGTGTACAGGTGTTGAGATGTTCCGCAAGATCCTAGATGAGGGTCAAGCCGGTGATAACATTGGTGTATTGTTGCGTGGTACGAAGCGTGAAGATGTAGAGCGAGGTCAGGTGGTAGCGATACCCGGTTCTATAACGCCGCACACGAAATTTAAGGCGGAGGTGTACGTATTGGCCAAAGATGAGGGTGGTCGTCATACGCCTTTTTTTAATGGTTATCGTCCGCAGTTTTATTTTAGGACGACGGATGTAACAGGGGTAGTAACGCTTCCCGAGGGTACGGAGATGGTGATGCCTGGTGACAATGTAACGATTGAGGCGGACTTAATTACCCCGATAGCAATGGAGAAGGAACTCAGATTTGCCATTCGCGAAGGGGGCCGAACAGTAGGCGCCGGCGTTGTAAGCGAAATAGTCGAGTAAGGAGGGGCCATAGTGAGAATCATTGTTACGCTGGCTTGTGGTGAGTGCAAACGCAGGAACTATACGACAACGAAGAATAAAAGGACCACGCAGGGTAAGTTGTTGTTTAAAAAATACTGTAAATTTTGTCGAACCCATACCGTGCATAAAGAGACTAAGTAATTTTGGGTGGGTTAAAAAACTGGCGCCTCTAAACGTCTGCAGGCCAGTAGCTCTAACGGTTAGAGCACCGGACTCCAAATCCGGGTGGTGTGGGTTCGAATCCCTCCTGGCCTGCCATTTGAGGTATTTTGACTCAATGCCGGCAAGGCCGAACGGGGGCTTGCCGGGTTTCTAGTACTAGTAAAAAGGGAATTCATGGGACAGCTAAAGCAGAAGAGACCAGCATCGTCAAAGAAGACGGGGCGGAAAAGGGCTGCCAAGAAAAATAAACGGCAAGAAGAACAACAAAGCGAAGTTATTACACAGAAGGCTGTACAGAAGGTTTCTGAGCCGAAGAGCCCAGCAGCGCCGGCAAAGAAAGCGTCGCCTAAGGCAATCAAGCCCTCAGGGCGACAGGTTGGGCTTTCTCTCTGGTCAAAGGGGATACAGTTTCTTAGAGAAGTGAAGATTGAGCTTAAGAAGGTAAGCTGGCCTTCCAGAAAAGAGACGATGGCCTCTACGGTTGTTGTGATTATTTTAGTCATTATCGTTTCTGCTTTTCTTGGTCTAGTAGATATAGGTTTGTCTTCCTTGATTGGTGTTATACTTCACTAATATTTTCTGATGAGGTCAAAGCGTGGCTTTAAGATGGTACGTAGTTCATACTTATTCGGGATATGAAAACAGGGTCAAGATTGCTCTCCAAGAGCAGATTGCTTCCTCCGTTCATAGTGAGAGGTTTGGTGAGATTTTGATTCCTACAGAGCAAGTAGTTGAACTAGTCAAGGGAAAGAGGAAGACATCATCCCGGAAATTCTATCCAGGTTACATATTGGTGCAAATGGACTTGACCGAGGAGACCTGGCATATAGTGAAAGATACACCGAAGGTGACCGGTTTCCTGGGTGGTCGAGATATCCCCGCACCCCTAACTGACGAGGAGGCGGATCAGATTATCAACCAAATAGAGGCTGGTAAGTTGAAGCCTCAACCTAAGTACTCTTTTGAGGTTGGAGATGATGTTAGGGTTGTCGACGGTCCTTTTACTAATTTCATGGGTACTGTCGAAGATGCCAAGCCGGAAAAAGGAAAGATCCGGGTGTTGGTCACTATCTTTGGTCGTCCCACTCCCGTAGAGCTAGAATTCGTCCAGGTGAATAAGGTATAAGAGGTTAGATAACAAGAATAAATTCTAGGAGTAGATTAGCATGGCTAAGCAAGTAATGGGTTTGATAAAATTGCAAGTTCCGGCCGGACAGGCGAATCCCTCTCCGCCGATTGGTCCAGCTTTGGGTCAGCATGGGGTAAATATTATGGAGTTTTGTAAGGCCTTTAATGCAAAAACAGCTGGCCAAGAAGGCATGATTATACCTGTGATAATAACCGTGTATAAGGATCGTTCCTTTTCTTTTATTACCAAAACTCCTCCTGCAGCGGTTTTGTTGAAGAAAGCAGCAAAAATCGCCAAGGGTTCCGGTGTTCCAAATCAAGAGAAGGTTGGTAAGGTGACGCGGTCACAGGTTGAAGAAATCGCTAAGATGAAGCTTGTGGATCTGAATGCGAATGATTTGGACAACGCCTGTAGGATTATCGAGGGTACAGCTCGGAGCATGGGTATTGAAGTAGTTTGATAGTGAAAGGGGCTTGAGAGAATACAATGAGAAAACGCGGGAGGAAATATGTCTTGGCGACGAAGGAAATTGACTTGGTTAAGGCTTATGATTTTGCTGATGCCTTGAAGCTCGCTTTGGATATGTCATATAGGAATTTTGACGAAACTGTTGATGTAGCAGTGCGTTTGGGGGTAGATCCGAGGCATGCTGATCAGATGGTGCGCGGGTCGGTTGTATTACCAAATGGCACGGGCAAAGAGGTTAAGGTGCTGGTTTTTGCAAAAGGTGAAAAAGAGAACGAAGCCAAGGAAGCAGGAGCGGATTTTGTTGGAAGTAACGAGCTTGTAGAAAAGATTAAAGGCGGATGGCTCAAATTTGATAAGGCTGTGGCAACGCCGGATATGATGGGCATCGTCGGCCGTATAGGTAAGATCCTTGGCCCCAGGGGGTTGATGCCGAATGCAAAGACCGGCACGGTGACTTTTGAAGTATCAAAGGCTGTGAAGGAATTAAAGGCAGGTAAGATTGATTTTAAGGTGGAGCGAGCAGGTGTGGTTCATGCGCCGGTAGGTAAAGTTTCTTTTGGTGTGGAAAAGCTTCTGGGGAATTTAAAGTCCTTTTTCGATACAATTATCCGGCTCAAGCCGGTTAGCAGCAAGGGGATATATCTGAAAGGCATTTCTGTTTCGACTACTATGGGACCTGGAATTAAGATAGATCCTGCCTATGTCAAAGCTATTTTGAAATAAACCGGAAGCGTGTCTAGTTCTGGAAAACTTAAGAGAATAAACTGTCAGAGATTGCAGGTATGCCCTCGGGGTATTTAAACTATCAGTGGCCTGACGAGATGGTTCATGTCTCGACCGGTAACAAGAAATTGACTGGTTTTATACTGCTGAGTGTCAACCACATGCTGTTTTTCAGTGGTTGGCCCCGATGGTTTATGCTTGTTTGCCCTGTGATCTTGGCAAATAAGAAAGGAGGGGTTACAGGCTTTTGAAACGAGTAGAGAAGGAAAAAGCGGTTAAGGTTCTTCAGGAGAAATTTTCTGAGGCTGAGACGGTGGTTCTTACCGATTACAAAGGGCTGAATACGACTGCGATGAATGAATTGCGGAGGCAGCTCAGGGAGGTATCGGTTGAATACCGGGTTGTAAAAAATACCCTTATGTTAAGGGCATCTGAAGGAACCGACATGGCCCTCTTGAAGGACTATTTCACCGGTCCTTCTGCGGTGGCCTTAAGCTACGAGGACCCAGTTGCGCCGGCTAAAGCACTGGTGAAGTTTGGTAAGGATCATACTGCTTTGGAGATAAAAGCCGGATTGTTTGGTGGCAAAGTTGTTGATGTGGAAGACATTAAACAACTTGCCAGGCTTCCATCCCGCGAGGATCTGTTGTCGCAGTTGCTTTCCGTCTTTAATGGTCCAGCCAGGTCGTTTGTGACGGTCCTTTCTGCCGTCCCAAGAGATTTCTTGGGGGTGTTGAATGCTATTAAGGAAAAAAGAGAAGCAGCTTGATTTAAATGAATGGTTCATATGTTGGAGTTTCAAGTTTTATCCCAACGGACTATTGTAGTAACAATCGTGTTTTAATTTTTGTAATGAAATTAGGAGGATTTGAATAATGGCTGATATTACGAAAGAAGATGTCGTAGAATTTATCTCCAATATGTCGGTGCTTGAACTTTCTGAATTAGTTAAAGAGCTTGAAGAGAAATTCGGGGTTTCTGCTGCTGTGCCCATGGCTATGGCTGCTGCGCCTGCGGCTGGTGGCGCTGATGGCCAGGAAGAGGAGCAAACAGAATTTGATGTTATCCTAAGTACGATAGGTGACAAGAAGATTCAGGTCATTAAGGCAATCCGTGCTATCACTGGATTGGGTTTAAAAGAAGCAAAAGCCCTTGTTGATGAATCACCGAAACCTGTTAAGGAAGGAGTGTCAAAGGAGGATGCTGAAGAAGTGAAGAAACAACTAGAAGAAGCCGGTGCAACCGCTGAGATAAAGTAATATTGGCAACTTGTTGATCTTATCGTTGTAACCAGTTCAAACTAAGGAGATACTATGGGAAACAGGCTGTTGGGAACAAAGCGCCCAAGAAAGAGCTTTGGAACCATTCCAAGGATTGTCAGCTTTCCAAATTTGATCGAAATGCAGCGGGACTCCCATGCTCGCTTTTTGCAGAGAGATGTTTCACCTGAGAAGAGGGAGGATGTTGGGCTTCAGGCTGCATTTAACAGTGTCTTCCCCATCCGCGATTTCACGAGAACAGCCTGTCTTGAATTTGTTTCGTACAGTTTTGGGGAGATCAAATATAATGAGCAGGAGTGTCTCCGCAAGGGAATGACGTTCGAAGTTCCGATGCGAATTACAGTTCGCCTGGTCATATATGAAACGGACAAGGAATCGGGCGTTCAGAATATCCGTGATGTCAAAGAGCAGGAGATATACTTTGGCACTATTCCACTGATGACTATCAGGGGGACCTTTATCATCAATGGCACCGAACGTGTAGTAGTTAGCCAACTTCACAGGTCGCAGGGGGTGTTCTTTAACCATGATAAGGGTAAAACCCATTCCAGCGGTAAGCTCATTTATTCGGCGCGGATCATTCCAGTTCGGGGGTCATGGATCGACTTGGAGGTCGATCCCAAAGATATTGTTAATGTCCGGATTGACAGACGTCGCAAATTCCCAGTCACTTTGCTTCTTAAGGCCTTTGGGTATTCCGGTGAAGAGATTCTGGCTTATTTTTACCGCACGGAGAAAATTATTGTAGAGGGTAAACGCCTCTACAAGGTTTTTGATGAAGATTTGCTAACACTACAGCGTGCTTCGAATGCGGTAAAGCTTCCTGGTCGCGGCGAGGTCATTGTTAAGAAAGGAAACCGATTTACAAAAAAGGCGATTCGTCAGCTGCGAGATGGAAAGGTAGAGCGAATACCCATAGGGTTTGAAGATATTGCCAACAAGGTATTGGCTATGAACCTGGTTGACCCAAAGAGTGGGGAAACTGTCGCCGCACACAATGAAGTTGTTGACGAGGAGGTTTTCGGTAAAATCACAGAGGCAAAGATCTCTTCCTTCGATATATTGTTTATCGATAATATTACGACCAGTGATTCTATTAGAAAAACCCTTCTCTTGGACAAAGTTGGAACGTGTGATGATGCGCTTTTGGAGATTTATAGAAGATTGCGACCGAGTAATCCTCCTACTATCGAAGTGGCTCGGGACTTGTGTGAGCAGCTTTTTTTCCGTTCCTCTCACTACGATTTGTCTGATGTAGGGCGTTTAAAGATGAACATACGCCTGGATCAAGACATACCTCTTGATGTTCGCACACTTTTGAAAGATGATCTCATGCGAACCACCAAAACATTGGTTGAGTTGAGAGATAAACAAGGGGCGCCGGATGACATTGACCATTTGGGAAACAGAAGAGTCCGAGCTGTAGGAGAGTTACTTGAGAATCAGTATCGTGTGGGCTTGGTTAGGATGGAACGGGCCATTAAAGAACGAATGAGTCTTCAGGAAATTGATACGTTGATGCCGCATGATCTGATTAATTCCAAGCCCGTTTCTGCAGTGGTTAAGGAATTCTTTGGGACAAGTCAGCTTTCTCAGTTTATGGATCAGACAAATCCCCTTTCTGAGGTGACTCACAAACGGCGCTTAAGTGCCTTGGGGCCGGGAGGGCTTACTAGGGAGCGTGCAGGTTTTGAGGTACGGGATGTGCACCCTACGCATTATGGGCGTATCTGTCCTATTGAGACTCCGGAAGGACCTAATATTGGCTTGATAGTATCGTTAAGTACGTATGCTCGGGTGAATAAGTATGGTTTTATTGAAACCCCTTATCGAGTGGTAAAAAATAGCAAAGTTACAGCTACCGTGACATTTATGAGTGCTTTGGAGGAAAAAAATCACCCCATTGCTCAGGCTAATGCTCCGTTGGATGCAAAGGGACAATTCGTCAATCCCACAGTTTCCGCTAGGGTTGAAGGAGAGTTTGTCATGGTGAGGCGCGAGGAAGTTGAACTGATGGACATCTCTCCCGACCAGTTAGTCAGTATATCGGCATCTCTTATTCCCTTTTTGGAAAACGACGATGCTAATAGGGCGCTTATGGGTTCTAATATGCAGCGGCAGGCTGTACCACTGTTGCAGCCTAGTGCTCCTTTAGTGGGGACCGGTATAGAGCATGTGGTGGCTCAAGATTCAGGAGTTACGGTAGTAGCTCAAGATGACGGCCAGATAGTCGATGTGGATGCGTCCCGTATAGTAGTTAAGCATTCCGGAGGTGGCAATGGATTTGAAAAACGAGTAGGTATCTATAACCTAACCAAGTTCTCCCGTTCTAACCAGAACACTTGTTTTAATCATCGCCCCATCGTTAAAAAGGGCGAACAAATAAAGAAAGGTGAAATTATTGCTGATGGTCCTGCTACAGAGGCCGGAGAACTTGCCTTGGGAAAGAACGTAATGGTAGCCTTTATGCCTTGGGGCGGGTATAATTATGAGGACTCGATTTTGGTAAGCGACAGCCTGACTCGTGACGGTGTGTTTACTTCCATTCACGTTGAAGAATTTGAGATATTAGCGCGAGATACCAAACTGGGCAAAGAAGAAATCACACGAGATATTCCCAACATTGGGGAAGATGCCCTGCGAAATCTGGATGACAGTGGCATCATTCGTCAGGGGGCTGAAGTCAAGCCCGGAGATGTTTTGGTTGGCAAGGTAACACCTAAAGGTGAGAGTCAGTTGTCTCCTGAAGAGAAATTGCTTAGGGCTATTTTCGGGGAGAAGGCGGCTGATGTGAAAGACTCTTCGCTTCGTGTGCCACCCGGTATATCCGGTGTTGTGATTGACGCAAAGGTTTTTGCGAGAAGAGGTGTGGACAAAGATGCAAGGGCTTTGAGTATTGAAAGACATGAAATAGAGTGTTTGGAAAAAGACAGAGATGATGAGCTTGCAATTATTGAAGAAACGGCCAGGGAAAGTCTAACGGAATTGCTGGCGGGAAAGGTATGTGTGGCGCCTCTCAAAAAAGGGAAGGTATTGCTTCTCAAAAAAGGCGAGAAGCTTTCCTTAAAGGTGCTATCTAAGGTTCCGTTAACCGTTATGTCTGCCATCGAGCTGAAAGATGCTTCGCTGGCTATGCAAGTTGCAGAGCTGGTACAACGATTTGAGGATCAGTTCGATCAAGTGCGAAAGCGAGTTTCGCAGCAGATAGAACGCTATGAGGTTGGAGACGAATTGTCTCCCGGCATTATTAAGCTGGTCAAGGTGTATGTGGCTATGAAAAGAAGGCTGTCTGTCGGGGACAAGATGGCGGGACGTCATGGTAATAAGGGAGTGGTGTCTCGTATACTGCCTCAAGCGGATATGCCCTATTTTAAAGATGGGACACCGGTGGATCTTGTATTGAATCCGCTAGGTGTGCCATCGCGTATGAATGTTGGGCAGATCCTTGAAACACACTTGGGGTGGGCTGCCAAGGGGCTTGGAGATCAGATAAATGAATTGGTTCGATCTGAAGGCTATAAGGCTCTAAAAGAAAAGCTGAAGTCTATTTTTTCTTCATCTTCGATCCAAAAAGATATTGATTGCTTTAATGAAGATGAGTTGCTGGACTTTGCAAAGCGCTACAAGGATGGTGTGCATGTGGCTACTCCGGTCTTTGATGGCGCGAAGGAAGGGCAGATCAAGGATTTGTTGCAGTTAGCCGGTCTCCCTATAAAAGCACAGGCAACGCTGTATGATGGGTGTACAGGAGAAGCCTTTGATAGCGCCGTCACTGTTGGGATTATGTACATGTTGAAACTACATCACCTGGTAGATGATAAGATCCACGCTCGTTCTATTGGGCCCTATTCTCTCGTGACTCAGCAACCTTTGGGAGGTAAGGCTCAATTTGGTGGCCAGCGTCTGGGAGAAATGGAAGTTTGGGCAACTGAAGCTTATGGTGCGGCTTACGCCCTTCAGGAGTTCTTGACGGTTAAGTCGGACGACATGGCCGGCAGGACGAGAATGTATGAAAAAATTGTCAAGGGCGAAAATGTGCTTGAGGCGGGTGTGCCCGAATCCTTTAATGTGTTGGTTAAGGAACTTAAAGGTTTAGGTTTAAATATCAAGCTTATTGAACATAAGCAAACAACCTAAGAATAAGGAGAATACCTTGGAAGAACTGTATAGTTTCTTTGCGAAACCTAAGGACCCCCTAAGTTTTAGTGCTGTTTCTATTGCCATTGCATCGCGAGAACAGATTTTGGAATGGTCCTATGGAGAGATTAAAAAGCCCGAGACAATCAACTACAGGACTTTTAAACCAGAACGGGATGGACTTTTTTGCGCAAAGATCTTTGGCCCTACTAAGGACTACGAGTGTAATTGCGGCAAATATAAGAGAATGAAACACCGGGGAGTGGTGTGTGAAAAATGTGGGGTTGAGGTAATTCAGTCAAAGGTGCGACGGGAACGGATGGGCCACATTGAGTTGGCGAGTCCAGTGGCTCATATTTGGTTTCTAAGGAGTCTGCCAAGCAAGATTGGACACCTTTTGGACCTGGCCATGAAGGATCTGGAAAAGGTTCTATATTTTGACTCTTATATAGTGATTGATCCTAAGGATACTGGACTTTCTCCTCGCCAGCTTCTTTCGGAAGACAAGTACAGAGAGGCTTTAGATGAATACGGGGATGGTTTTGAGGCAGGCATAGGCGCTGAAGCAATTAAGGCCCTTCTTGAGAAGCTTGATCTGGAAGTAGAGTTTAAGCGCTTGAAGGCCGAAATTGTGGCTACGGGTTCTGAGGCTAAACGGAAGAAGCTTTCCAAGCAACTTAAGATTGTTGATGCATTTCGCAATTCCACGAACAAGCCTGAGTGGATGATTATGAGTGTGATTCCTGTATTGCCACCAGATTTACGCCCACTGGTGCCATTGGAAGGAGGACGTTTCGCTACTTCTGATTTAAATGATCTTTACCGCAGAGTGATCAATCGAAATAATCGCTTGAAACGGCTTCAGGAATTGCGAGCCCCCGAGATTATTGTACGCAACGAAAAAAGAATGCTTCAAGAGTCTACGGATGTGCTTTTTGATAATGGTCGGCATGGCAGGGTGGTGACAGGCCAAAATAGACGACCGCTGAAGTCTTTGAGCGATGCTCTGCGAGGCAAGCAAGGGCGATTCCGCCAAAACTTGTTGGGTAAACGGGTAGACTATTCGGGTCGTACAGTTATTGTTGTCGGGCCTGATTTGCGTCTTCACCAATGTGGTTTACCAAAGCAAATGGCGTTGGAGCTTTTTAAGCCTTTCGTATTTCACAAACTTGAGGAAAAAGGATTGGTAACTACGGTCAAGAGTGCAAAAAAACTAGTTGAAAAAGAGGTGTCTGAAGTTTGGGATACTCTTGATGAGGTCGTTAGGGAATATCCTGTTATACTAAATAGGGCTCCAACCCTGCATCGATTAGGCATGCAGGCTTTTGAGCCTATTCTTATTGAGGGCAAGGCCATTCAACTTCACCCCTTAGTCTGCACGGCTTTTAATGCCGACTTTGACGGAGACCAGATGGCAGTTCATGTTCCGCTTTCTGTTGAAGCACAAATCGAGACCAGGACGCTGATGCTGTCTTCTAACAACATTCTTTCCCCGGCTAATGGGGATCCTATCATTGTGCCCACTCAGGACATCGTTCTGGGTATCTACTATCTAAGCAAGATTATTCAGGGTGCTAAGGGTGCAGGAAAAATATTTGCAAACCCTGAAGAAGTGCGTTGCGCATATGATGCACGAGAAGTGGACCTTCATGCTAAAATCCTGGTTAGAATGGGAGGACAAAGGGTAGAGACAAGTGTGGGTCGTATAATACTTAGAGAAGTTTTACCTGATAAACCGATTGTATGGCTCAGCGGTCATATTATAGTTTCTTCTCAGCAGGAGGCTTTGGCTGTGTTGGCTGACTTAAAGGAAGGTAAGGAGTTTCCACTGGTGGCTGAGTCCCTTCCCAAAGAAGGTGGTTTGAGCCAAGGCATTGCTGGAGAATTTGTGCAAAAGACATTGTTGAAAGAGATGTACGGGATTACTCGGTCTGACATAGACAAGGTTTTTGAGCTTGATGGAGACCAGATTAGTGATGTTACAAAAGGAAATGATGGATATCATATATTTAAGGTGAGAGAGAAAAAGCGAAGTATTCCTTTTGAGCTTATTAATAAAAGTATGAACAAAAAATCTCTCAGCCAATTGGTCAATCATTGTTATCGGACCCTAGGAGGTAAAGCTACGGTCGTATTGTCAGATCGCCTGAAGGATATCGGGTATCGTTATGCCACCCAGTCGGGAGTTTCTGTCTGTGTGGATGACATGGTTATTCCTAGTCAAAAGTGGAATATTATCAAGAGAGCCGATGGCAAGGTAGCTGAGGTTAATGACCAGTATTCTGAAGGTCTTATAACAGGTGGAGAAAAATATAATAAGGTTGTTGATATTTGGGCCAAGGCTACTTCTGATGTTGCCAATGAGATGATGGAGGAGATGAAGTCAGGTCAAGTTGCCGACGAGCATGGACAACATCTTTTGGGTGAGGATACTCGTTCACATAAACAGCAGGGACTTAACCCGATATTTATGATGGCAGACTCGGGGTCGCGAGGCAGTAAGGACCAAATGCGGCAGTTGGCGGGAATGCGAGGTCTTATGGCGAAACCGTCTGGTGAGATTATTGAGACGCCGATTACTGCCAACTTTCGTGAAGGCCTTACAGTGTTACAATATTTTAGTTCTACGCATGGTGCCCGGAAGGGTTTGGCTGATACGGCGCTGAAAACAGCTAACTCGGGATATCTTACCCGCAGGCTTGTGGATGTGGCTCAGGATTGTGCCATTACGGAAGACGATTGCGGTACAATAGTGGGAATTGAGGTTGAATCTCTTGTCGAAGGCGGTGAGATTATTCAACGGGTAGGTGAGCGAGTGCTTGGGCGTGTAGCCCTTGAAGATATTCGTGATCCTTATACCGACGAGACTTTGGTTACCGCTAACCAAGAGATTGACGAAGAAATGGTGGCAAAGATTGACAATGCTGGTCTTAACAAGATCAAGATTCGATCAGCTTTGACATGCCGGTGCCGAGAAGGTGTTTGTTGTAAGTGCTATGGTCGTGACTTGGCATACGGGAAGACTGTACAGATAGGTACTCCCGTTGGGATATTGGGAGCCCAGTCCATTGGTGAGCCCGGCACTCAGCTTACCATGCGTACTTTCCATATAGGTGGAACAGCCCGTGGGGCTTCAGAGCAGGCCGATTTTAGGGCGATTAGCAGTGGCAAAATGAAGTATATCAACCTTCACACAGTAAAAAATGCAGAAGGTGATCATATCGTAATGAATCGCCGGGGGGGGGATTTTGCCATTGTGGATGAGGGTGGCAGAGAGCGAGAGCGATACCCTGTCATATATGGTGCGCATTTTAAAGTGGCAGATGGGGGGGCCGTCAAGCTAGGTGATTTGTTGGTGGCATGGGACCCTTATACTACATCGATTTTGACTGAGGTTGATGGCCGGGTTAAATTCGGGGATGTGGTTTCTGGGGGGACTATGAAGGAACAGGTTGATCCCATAACGGGGAAGGCCAGTTACGTAATTTTGGAGTCTAAGGATCCTGATGTTCGTTCGAGGATTTCAATAAAGGATGAAAGTAACAAAACAACAAAGCTTCCGGGAGGCGGGGTAGCCCGCTATTTTCTTCCTACTGGCGCTATTCTAATGGTTTCGGAAGGAGACACTGTTAATGCAGGTGACGTAATTGCCAAACTGCCGCGTGAGACAACTAAAACTAAGGATATTACAGGGGGGCTTCCGCGTGTGGCCGAGCTTTTTGAAAGCAGGAAGCCTAAGGAAGCCGCAATTCTCAGCGAAATTGATGGATATGTGAGTATTTCCAAAGGGACGAAAAAGGGGAAACAGAAGATTACCGTAACGCCTGCGGACGTGGGAGAGAAGAAAGAGTACTTGGTTCCAAAAGGAAAGCATATAAATATTGTTGAGGGCGATTTTCTTAAAGCCGGTGATGCCTTGATTGGGGGAGCTGCCAATCCTCATGATATTCTGAGTATCCAAGGTGAGTTGGCATTGGCGCGGTATCTTGTTGATCAGATACAAGAAGTTTATCGTCTCCAAGGTGTTAGAATCAACGATAAGCATATTGAGGTAATTGTCCGCCAAATGTTAGGGCGGGTAAAGATCGTGGATGTTGGAGACACAAACTTTATTCTGGAAGATAATGTTGAGAAATGGCGTTTTGAGGACGTTAATCGTGAAGTCGTTGCGGAGGGGGGCAAGGCTGCCGTGGCAAACCCAGCGCTTTTGGGTATTACCAAGGCTTCCTTGAGTACCGAAAGCTTTATTTCTGCCGCTTCGTTTCAGGAAACGACCAAGGTGCTTTCGGAGGCTAGTATTGCCAGCAAGGTAGACTATTTAAAAGGGTTGAAAGAAAACGTGATTATGGGGCGGATCATCCCTTCAGGTACTGGAATGGCAAGATATCGAACCAAGCCTTTTACCTTAAAAGCAGCAGGAGTGAAGGAAGGCTCTGAGAATGATTTAATGGCGACGACGGAGTTGCACAGTGAACATTTAGCGGAAGCATAGATCCGGCAAAAAGACCTTGACAAGCCAAGGGATATGAATTAGGATACAGAATTTTTGCGGTAAACGGCGGTCTGGAAGAGCATGACTTTGGAGAAGTGTTAATATGCCTACTATAAATCAGTTGGTCAGGAAGGGGCGGAAGCGTGTGAAGAAGAAGCCAAATACTCCTGCTCTTAAGAGATGTCCCCAAAAGCGCGGTGTTTGTACGCGTGTTTATACCGCAACTCCCAAGAAGCCAAACTCGGCTTTGAGAAAAGTGGCTAGAGTTCGGTTGACTAATGGTTTTGAGGTCTCTGCATACATCCCGGGTGTTGGGCACAACCTTCAGGAGCACTCTGTCGTGCTGGTGAGAGGGGGGCGTGTTAAAGATTTACCGGGTGTTCGTTATCATGTGGTCAGAGGTACGCTCGATTCAACAGGAGTTCATGATCGAAAACAGGGGCGTTCAAAGTATGGTGCAAAGGTGGCGAAATAGCTTTTGCTGCTTTGTTAAGGCACACGGTAGTATATACCTAAGGTGAAGAGAGGTTTGCATGTCGAGAAAAGGTGAAGCGCCAAAGCGAGATATTTTGCCTGACCCTAAATATAAGAGTAAGTTGGTATCCAAGTTTATTAACTGTATGATGAAGGATGGCAAGAGGAGTGTTTCTGAGTCAATAATGTATAAGGCCTTCGACATTATTGAAGCAAAAGCCAACGAGTCACCTCTTAAGGTTTTTGAAAGTGCAATGGATAATGTTAAGCCTCTCGTTGAGGTCAAATCCCGCCGTGTAGGGGGGTCGACATATCAGGTGCCTATAGAGGTGCGACAAACTCGCCGGCTGGCGTTGGGAATCAGATGGTTGATATCTTTTGCCAGAAAAAGGTCAGAAAAAACCATGGCGGAGCGGCTTGCGGGTGAAGTAATGGATGCAGCTAACCGACGCGGTATGGCACTTAAGAAAAGGGAAGATACGCACAGAATGGCGGAAGCGAACAAGGCCTTTGCGCATTACCGATGGTAGGGTTGATTCTTAGTACCCAAAGCCTGGAGTGTTCGAAGTTAGACGCAAGAGCCTTCGCGGTAGCTATGATTACTTTCTAGACACAGGGAGGGACAGGAGATGGCCAAGCAGAAGTTTGAACGTAAGAAGCCGCATGTAAATGTAGGTACGATTGGTCATATAGATCATGGTAAGACGACGTTAACGGCGGCTATCACGAAGCATTTAGCGTCCAAGGGTATGTCGACGTTTATTCCATTTGAAGAAATAGACAAGGCGCCCGAGGAGAAGGAGCGCGGCATTACGATAGCAACAGCGCATGTTGAGTATGAGACTGCGTTGCGGCATTATGCGCATGTAGATTGTCCTGGTCATGCGGATTATATAAAGAACATGATCACGGGCGCTGCGCAGATGGATGGTGCGATATTGGTGGTAGGCGCCGATGATGGTCCGATGCCCCAGACTCGGGAGCACATATTATTGGCTCGCCAGGTAGGGGTGCCGTCGATGGTGGTTTTTTTAAACAAGACTGATATGGTAGACGATGAGGAATTGATAGAATTGGTAGAGTTGGAGCTTCGGGAGCTTTTGGCGAAGTATGAGTTTCCCGGCGACGACACGCCTATTATTCGTGGCAGTGCGTTGAAGGCTTTGGAAAGTGATGATGCCGACAGTGATGAGGCGAAGCCTATATTTGAGCTTATGGATGCCATAGATGCGTTTATTCCTGAGCCTAAGCGAGACATTGACAAGCCGTTTTTGATGCCGATAGAGGATGTATTCAGCATATCTGGTCGAGGCACGGTTGTAACCGGTCGAGTTGATCGTGGTATAATCCATGTAGGCGATAACATAGAGATAGTGGGTATTCGTGCAACGCAAAAGACGGTGTGTACAGGTGTTGAGATGTTCCGCAAGATCCTAGATGAGGGTCAAGCCGGTGATAACATTGGTGTATTGTTGCGTGGTACGAAGCGTGAAGATGTAGAGCGAGGTCAGGTGGTAGCGATACCCGGTTCTATAACGCCGCACACGAAATTTAAGGCGGAGGTGTACGTATTGGCCAAAGATGAGGGTGGTCGTCATACGCCTTTTTTTAATGGTTATCGTCCGCAGTTTTATTTTAGGACGACGGATGTAACAGGGGTAGTAACGCTTCCCGAGGGTACGGAGATGGTGATGCCTGGTGACAATGTAACGATTGAGGCGGACTTAATTACCCCGATAGCAATGGAGAAGGAACTCAGATTTGCCATTCGCGAAGGGGGCCGAACAGTAGGCGCCGGCGTTGTAAGCGAAATAGTCGAGTAAGGATCGAAGTTATGAATCAGAAGATACGGATTAGGATGAAGGCTTTTGATCACAAGGTCTTGGATAAGTCGAGTTTTGACATCGTTGATACTGCAAAACGCACCGGCGCCAAGGTTGTTGGTCCAATACCATTGCCTACAACAATCAATAAGTACTGCGTATTACGTTCGCCCCATAAGGACAAGAAGTCCAGGGAGCAGTTTGAGATTAGAACGCATAAACGCCTTGTGGATATTCTGGAACCAACCCAACAGACAGTAGATGCCCTTATGAAGCTTGATTTGTCAGCGGGAGTAGATGTTGAGATTAAGCTTGGCTAGGGCTGGCGTTGGGCCTTGATACGGTTTGGTGCAATAGGGAATTGGGATGATGTATAGGGAACTTTTGGGAAGAAAGCTAGGCATGACAAACCTATTTTCTCGAGATGGGGAACAGATTCCTGTGACTGTACTTGAGGTTGGGCCCTGTATTGTAACACAGATAAAGACACATGCCACAGATGGATATAATGCACTGCAAGTTGGTTTTCTAGAGAAGAAGTTCTCTCGGTTTGGCAAGCCAATGCAGGGCCATTTCAAAAAAAGTGGTGAACGAGGATACAGGTTTTTGAGTGAAATTGCTGTAGATGATCCCACAAAACATTCATTAGGGGAAACCCTGACTGTAGATGCCGCCTTTCAGATTGGGGAGTGTGTTGATGTGAGTGGTATTTCCAAGGGAAGAGGTTTTGCAGGTGTTATTAAGCGGTGGGGGTTCCACGGGGGAAAGGATAGCCATGGGTCTAATTTTCACCGTGCGCCAGGCTCTGTTGGGGCGTCGGCGACTCCTTCCAGGGTTATCAAGGGACGCAAACTCCCAGGGCGTTATGGTAATCAGCGAGTTACTGTCAAGAATTTGGAGATTATTGACGTTCGTCCAGAGGAAAATGTAATGATTGTAAGGGGGGCTGTGCCTGGAAGCAAGGCAGGGCTGGTTGAGGTAAGAAAACCCAAGGTTTTGCTCAAGAAGCAATAAGGCAGGAATAAGACTTATGGCCATTGCTGACGTTTATAATAGAGAAGGTGAGAAGGTTTCGCAGTTGGATTTAGAAGACCAGGTTTTTAAGGTGCCTGTGAAACCGCATGTCCTGCATGAAGTGGTTACTATGCAGTTGGCCAATAGGCGTGCTGGAACGGTGGCTACTAAAGGACGTTCTGATGTTCGTGGCGGCGGGAAAAAGCCTTACCGCCAGAAGGGCACGGGTCGTGCGAGGGCTGGATCTCGAACTTCTCCGCTGTGGCGTGGCGGCGGTGTGATTTTTGGGCCGAGCCCACGTGATTACAGCTATAAAGTGCCCAAAAAAGTGCGCAATCAGGCCCTTAAAATGGCACTTAGTAGTAAATTGCAGGATGATGCCCTGAGGGTCGTAGATCGGCTTGATTTGGAGGCTCCCAAAACGAAACATTTGGTGGCGGTCTTAAAAGCTCTTAACGTTGAAGATGTTCTGGTAGTTATAGACCGTGAGATAGAAAACGTGGAACTTTCTTCTAGAAATATTCCTAGTGTTAAAGTGATTCGCTCCGAGGGGTTGAATGTTTATGATGTTCTGAGGTTTAAGGATATCGTCTTGATCGAGCCTTCGGTGTATCAGATACAGGAAAGATTACTCTCATGACACCATACCAAATTCTTAGAAGTCCTTTAGTTACTGAGAAAAGCAGTATTGAGAAAGAAAAAAACAATCAACTGACTTTTGAAGTAGATCGAAAAGCGAATAAGGTTGAAATCAGGCGTGCGGTAGAACAGCTCTTTAATGTCAAAGTGGTTGGCGTACGGACCATGCAAGTAAGAGGAAAAGTCAAACGTAGTGGGCGGATACTAGGGAAGCAACGTAACTGGAAGAAGGCCGTTGTGGCTTTGGCTGAGGGTGAACACGTTGAATTTTTTGAAGGTGCATAATAGGTAGAAGGCATGTCAATTAGAGCAACGAAACCAACGTCTCCCGGGAGGCGATCTCAAACATACGATACTTTTGAAAACATTACGGCTACAAAGCCGGAAAAAAGTTTGCTTAAACCGCTGCCGAAAACGGGTGGTCGAAATGCTCATGGTCGTATTACATGCCGTTATCGTGGAGGAGGGCATAAGCAACGTTACCGCTTGATCGATTTTAAGCGTAACAAGTTAGATGTTCCAGCAAGAGTAGCGAGCATAGAATATGATCCGAATCGATCGGCCCGCATAGCGCTTTTGCACTATGTGGACGGGGAGAAGCGCTATATTGTTGCGCCTAACAAGGTTAGCGTAGGTGATAGGGTCGTTGCGAGTGAAAAAGCTGACATTAAACCTGGAAATGTATTGCCTCTTCGGAACATACCGACTGGCACCCAGATTCACAATATAGAACTGCGGCCCGGGAAAGGTAGCCAATTGGTTAGAAGTGCGGGCAGTTTCGCCAAACTGATGGCCAAAGAGGGGCGGTATGCACATGTGAAGCTCCCTTCTGGCGAGGTTCGTATGATTTTGACGGAATGTAGGGCGGCAATTGGCCAAGTAGGAAACTCGGAACATGAAAGTATTTGTTTGGGGAAGGCTGGTCGCAAGCGTTGGCTAGGTCGGAATCCAAGGGTTCGTGGGGTTGCTATGAATCCGGTGGATCATCCTATGGGTGGTGGTGAAGGAAAGGCGTCAGGTGGACGACATCCCTGTTCACCGTGGGGTGTGCCGTCGAAAGGTTTTAGAACTCGTAAAAAGAAGAAGGTAAGCGATCGTTATATTGTTAGACGCAGGCGGAAGTAAGTGTCATTTTTACGAGGCGCTTCAGCTATGTGAGATGTATAGGGTTCGTCACTCAATAACTGTCACGTCTTGCTGGTCTTTTGGCCGTCTTCTGTGTTGCCCGGTTGGTCGCATACCTTGGTATGCTCCCGCCCGAGCGCCTTGAATACAACCCAAAATCCTTTGCAATCTTGAGACACTTATTTCATGACGAACCCTTAGCAGGTGAAAAAGAAATAGGAAGTAACGAACTTAACGGGAGAAACTATGCCACGTTCACTCAAAAAAGGTCCTTATATTGAGCCGAAATTGTTAAAAAAGGTCCTTTCAGCACAGGAAAGTAGGAGTAGAAAGGTAATAAAGACATGGTCAAGGCGTTCCACCATTGTGCCCGAATTGGTTGCTTTGACCTTGGCGGTGCACAACGGGAAGAAGTTCATCCCTGTGTTTGTTTCAGAGGATATGGTGGGGCATAAGCTGGGTGAGTTTGCGCCGACAAGGACTTTTTATGGGCATTCAGGTGTAAAGAAGACGCGTGTTAAAACCAAAAAATAACAGACGGACTTATGGTTACGGACTTGAGATATGAAAGCTAAGGCAATAGCAAAGCACGTACGAATTTCTTCAACGAAAATTCGTAAGGTGGCAAAAGCAGTAAAAGGTAAACCGGTAGAGGATGCATTGAACCTCTTGAATTTTATGCCGCAGCGTTCTGCAAAGATTTTAACGAAAGTTGTTCGTTCTGCAGTTGCCAATGCTGATCAAAAACCTGATGTTGATGTGGATAGTCTGTCTATTTCGAACATTTCCGTTGATGATGGGCCTACGTTGAAACGTTTTAAGCCGCGTGCTATGGGGCGAGCAAGTAGGATTCTCAAACGGACTAGCCATATTACGGTTGTTTTAGCAGAACGAAAGTAAACGGAGGAAAACTGCTTTGGGACAGAAAGTTAATCCGATTGGTTTTAGATTAGGCGGCATTAAGACGTGGGATTCTCGGTGGTTTGCGCGCGCGGACTATGCAACATTTATTGTAGCTGATTACAAAATCCGCGAGTTTCTCAAGAAAAAGCTTTATCATGCAGGGATATCAAAAATCGAAATTGAGAGATGGGCCAAGAAGATTCGGCTGCGAATATATGCGGCTCGTCCCGGAATTGTTATTGGGAAAAAAGGTGCAGAGATTGAAGTGCTGAAAAAGGAGCTGGAAAAGAAAGTCTCCCAAGAGGTGGTTATCGATATTCAGGAAGTTAGAAAACCTGAGGTGGATGCCCAGCTTGTTGCTGAAAATGTTGGATTGCAAATTGTCCGCCGGGTGGCCTTTCGTCGTGCTATGAAGAGAAGTGTCTCCTCAGCCATGAGGTTTGGAGCTAAGGGTATAAAGATCTGCTGTTCAGGACGTTTAGGTGGCGCTGAGATGGCTCGGACTGAATGGTACAAGGAAGGAAGAATCCCCCTTCATACCTTAAGGGCTGATATTGATTATGGATTTAGTGAGGCCAGAACTACTTATGGTGCTATTGGTGTGAAGGCTTGGATTTTTAAGGGTGAGATTCTAGAAAAGGATATGGCAGTCGCCGCCTAAGGAAAACGACTATGTTAAGTCCGAAGAAAGTCAAATATCGAAAGCAACAGAAAGGGAGGATGAGAGGTGTTGCTCATAGGGGTTCGAAACTGAACTTTGGTGAATTTGGACTTCAGGCTGTTGAGTGTGGTCGTATGAGTTCTCAGCAGATAGAAGCTGCTCGTATTGCTATGACCCGCCATGTGAAGAGGGGTGGGAAAGTCTGGATTCGAGCTTTCCCCGATAAGCCGTTTACAAAGAAACCGGCTGAAACCAGGATGGGTAAAGGCAAAGGGGCTCCGGAAGGTTGGGTGGCGGTAATAAGGCCTGGTTTAATTCTATATGAAATGCAGGGGGTTAGTCAAGATCTTGCCAAAGAAGCCCTTCGTTTAGCCGCGCATAAGCTCCCTTTTAAGACACGCGTTGTGGTGCGAGGTGGTGAGTATCTATGAAGGTAAGTGAGATCCGAGAGTTGAGTTCAGAGGAACTCCGCGAAAAGCTGGGTGAAATTACTGAAGAGCAGTTTAATCTCAGATTTCAGAATGCCACTGGCCAGCTTGAAAACACTATGAGGTTGGGGCAGGTCAAGCGGGACATTGCTCGTATACAAACAATTCTCAGAGAAAATGAAGGATGATAAATTGCTAAACGGTTTTAACCGAGGTTTGATAACAGATGAAAAGTAGAGGATTGCAGAAAAAGCGAACGGGCAGGGTTATTAGTGATAAGGCAGATAAGACGGTTGTGGTGTCAATAGACAGGATTGCCAAGCATGAAGTCTATAAGAAGTATGTTAGATTGCGCTCCAAGTGTGTAGCCCACGATGAGAGGAATCAATGTAATATTGGAGACAAGGTGGTGGTTTTGGAGACAAGGCCGATGAGCAAGACCAAGCGATGGCGCGTTTGTGAGATCTTGGAGAAGGCTGTTTAAGGGGAACGGGTACAATGATACAAGCAGAAAGTAAATTGCAAGTTGCGGATAATTCAGGTGCGAAAAAACTATCTTGTATCAAAGTCTTAGGTGGCTCTAGACGTCGGTATGCAAGGATTGGTGATATCATTGTCGTTGCAGTGAAGGAGGCAATTCCACATGCGAAGGTAAAAAAAGGTGACGTTATGCGAGCGGTCGTAGTGCGCACTAAAAAGGAATTACGTCGACCTGACGGGTCTTACATAAGATTTGATGATAACTCTGCAGTATTGATTGACCAGAACAAAGAGCCGATTGGGACCCGAATTTTTGGTCCGGTAGCCAGAGAACTTCGAGCAAAGAAGTTTATGAAAATCATTTCGCTGGCTCCGGAGGTATTGTAGATTGGAGCTTCGTGTGAGGGGGAAAAGGTCTATGACAGGAAAGACATGCCATATCAAGAAGGATGATAAGGTCAAGGTCATAGCCGGCAAAGAGAAGGGTAAGATCGGCAAGGTCTTGAAAGTGAATCATAAACGTGAGCGAGTGCTTGTTGAAAACGTCAATTTTGTGAAGTGCCACATGAAACCTGGCGCCCAATCTAGTCAGGGAGGTATTATAGAGAAAGAAGCTCCCGTCCATTGGTCCAATCTTATGCTGATGTGTGACAAATGTATAAATCCCATAAGAATCAAGATGCAATACCTTGAGGATGGCAGAAGGGTTAGGGTGTGTAGGAAATGCGGAGAGGTCATCGATACGTAGCCGGGAGTAAGTTGTCAAGTAAAAATAACTTATTCATCTAGCTTGCCCTTTTGTCCGTTTTCTGTGTCAATATTAAGGCTAGCATAATTTGTTATGCACATCTTGATGCGCTTTGAAATTGGAGTAAAGTTGCGGCGCAATCTGCACAGCATGTTTTTACTTGCCTCGTGAGACAGGGTTTTGGCCTTCCAATGGCTTACTGGCAACCGAACCGTGAGGGCACCATAGAGTTGTAGCGTTTAGAGGGTGATTATGTCTAATTTGAGAACACATTATAACCAGGAGCTTGTTCCCAAGCTTGTGGAGAAGTTTAGTTATAAGAATCTGATGCAGGTTCCAAGGCTAGAAAAGATTGTGCTAAACATGGGGATTGGAGAAGCAATCCAGGATATCAAGATTCTCGATTCCGCTATGGCAGAGCTTGCTCTGATTGCCGGGCAAAAGCCTGTAGTGAGGCGTGCGCGCAAGTCAATTGCTTCATTTAAGCTAAGGGTGGGCATGCCGATAGGCTGTACGGCAACCCTTCGGGGAAATCGTATGTATGACATGTTTACAAGACTTGTTAATGTGGCATTGCCCAGGGTGCGGGACTTTCGAGGAATTTCCGGCAAGTCTTTTGATGGCCGGGGTAATTACTCATTGGGCATTAAGGAACATATCATATTTCCGGAAATCGATTATGACAAGATTAGCAAGATAAAGGGGTTGAACATAACGGTTGTGACTACTGCCGCAACGGATGAAGAGGGCAAGGAACTTCTAAGATTGATGGGTATGCCTTTTAGGAATTAGAATAAGGAGGGGCGGGTGGCAAAAAGAGCTTTGAGGGTGAAGGCAGAACAGAAACCAAAATTTTCAACTAGGGCATATTCCAGGTGCCCTTTATGTGGACGACCAAGGGCTTTCTTGAGGAAATTTGGCGTTTGCCGTATATGTTTTAGAAGCTTGGCACTCAATGGACATCTGCCTGGAGTGATAAAGTCAAGTTGGTAGAGAGTTGTTTGTTTTAGGATTTTGTAGGGAATCAAGCTCATATAGTAGGCTTGATTATGGGGTGGAGCAAGGGCTTAGGTCCTGTCTGTTCCCGGAGCAAGTGGTTAGTTTCCGCAAAAAGGAGAATTAAGTAATGCCAGTAACCGATCCATTGGCTGATATGCTGACTCGAATAAGGAATGCGCATATGGTCAAGCACAGTAAAGTTGATATTCCTTTGTCGAAGATGAAGATTAGCCTTGCAAAAATCTTGAAAGATGAAGGTTATATAAAGAACTATAAATTGCTCAAAGACAAAGGTCACGGGGTTTTAAGGGTTTATCTTAAATATTACGAAAGCAGTCAGGCTGTCATTACGGGCCTTAAACGGTTGAGTAAGCCTGGTCGTAGGGTGTATGTAAAGAACAAGGACATACCACGTGTTTTGAATGGAATGGGTATAACCGTGCTATCTACCCCAAAAGGGGTCCTTGCTGATCGTGAAGCAAGGAAACAAAACGTTGGCGGGGAACTTTTGTGTAGTGTGTGGTAAGGGTTGGTTTAGAGCTTGGGTTAGGAAAGGAAGTATTGAATAATGTCGCGAGTAGGTAAGCAGCCGATTCCCATACCTGATAGCGTAAAGATTTCTTATAAGGGTCGTAAACTTACTGTGGATGGCCCGAAAGGGGTTTTGTCTCGTCAAATACATGACGACGTGAAACTTAGTGTCAAGGATGGCTTTGTATATGTTGTTCGTTCCAGCGAAAATAAAGGTGTTCCAGCTATACAAGGGCTTACACGTTCTCTAGTGGCCAACATGGTGAGTGGAGTTGCTCACGGATTTGAACGTACATTGGAAATTCTGGGTGTGGGGTATCGCGTTGAGATGAAGTCGAATGTTTTAACTTTTGCGCTAGGATATTCGCACCCTGTGGTTTATAGACTTCCGGATGGGATAAATGCCTCCGTTGCAAAGACTAAGGTTGTCTTGAGTGGTATTGATAAGCAATTACTGGGAGCCACGGCAGCAACCATTAGGGGGTTTAGGAAACCGGAACCTTACAAGGGAAAAGGTATCAAATACGCTGAAGAGCGGATTAAACGCAAAGTAGGTAAAGCTGGAGCTAAATAGCAAAGGTAGAGTACAGATGGGAGCACTAAACAAGAAAAGGCAAGCACGTTTAAAACGGAAAAAGCGGGTGCGGAGGACTATCTTCGGGACGGAAGAACGTCCGCGACTGACAGTCTTTAGGAGTGGAAGGCACATGTATGCCCAGATTGTGGTAGACGCGACAGGGCGGACATTGGTTTCAGTTTCAACTCTTCACAAGGAGATACGTCAACAGTCGCCATTTGAAGGCAAGGTTGGGGCGGCAAAGTGTGTGGGCAAGCTTGTAGCCCAACGAGCGATGGATAAGGGCGTGTCTAAGGTGGTTTTTGATCGAAATGGCTTTTTGTATCATGGTCGAATTCGGGCTGTTGCAATGGGGGCTCGAGAACAAGGCCTTGATTTTTGACAGGGAGGACAGATTGATTAGGGAAGAAACACAAGAAGCTCAGTTAATAGACAAGGTGGTTCATATAAATCGGACTGCTAAAGTTGTAAAAGGCGGCCGCCGTTTTAGCTTTAGCGCAGTTGTCGTGGTTGGGGATGGTAATGGGAAAGTGGGCCATGGCTTAGGGAAGGCTAATGAGGTTCCTGAAGCTATTCGGAAAGGCGTGGAGCATGCCAAAAGAAGCATGATTGAGGTTGCCTTGGTAGATCGCACTATCCCGCATGAAGTCATAGGTAAATTTGGAGCCGGTGAAGTGTTACTGAAACCGGCCTCGCAAGGTACTGGTATTATTGCGGGTGGGGCTGTGCGAGCCGTGTTGGAGGCTGCCGGCGTCCAGAATATACTGACAAAATGTATGAGATCCCATAATCCTCACAACTTGGTAAAGGCTACGTTTAACGGCTTGAGTCAGCTGCGCAGCCGCGATACGATTGCGGCATGGCGTGGTAAGCAGCCTAGTGAGATTTAGCAAAGCTTCCCATTGCCATGGAACTAGCTTTTGAGTATCTGATGAGGGAAAAGGTTGATGTCAGGAACACTTAAGATAACGCTAAAAAGAAGTATGGTGGGAAGGCCTGAGAAACACAGGAAGACCGTACGAAGTCTGGGATTAAGGAAACTAAACAAGACGGTCGTTTTGAAGGATACCCCTAGCGTTAGGGGAATGGTTCGGAAGGTATCCCACATGTTGGAGATTGAGGAGAACAGTAGTGATGAAACTCAATGAGCTTTCGCCTCCCAAGGGAGCCCGTCGTTGTTCTAAGCGTGTCGGGCGTGGAACAGGTTCCGGGAGGGGTAAAACTGCCGGACGTGGTGCGAAGGGGCAGAAGAGCCGCTCCGGCGGGAATGTTAGACCCGGATATGAGGGAGGGCAGATGCCTTTGCAACGCCGACTGCCGAAGCGTGGCTTCAGAAATATTTTCAAGAAAAAATATGCTATTGTCAATCTAAGAGACCTGAATCGATTTGAGAAGGGCGCTGTCGTGGATGCAAAGGCCCTAATTGATGTTGGACTTGTTAGTGGACGGTGGTATGGAGTGAAGTTATTGGGCGATGGCGCTATCGATTATCCCTTGGTTGTCAGAGTCAATCATTGCAGTGAGCGTGCGAGAGAAAATGTTGAGGCTGCCGGCGGACAGGTGGAATTGGTTTAAAAAATGGTAGGTGGTTTCCAAAATATTTTCAAGATCCCAGAGCTGAAGAAGCGGGTTCTGTATACCTTTGCGCTGTTGATGGTATATCGGGTTGGCTGTGCTGTACCGACTCCGGGCATTAATGGGGACGCCTTGGCTACATTTTTTGAACGTGCCAAAGGGACTCTACTAGGGATGTTCGATATGTTTTCCGGTGGAGCTCTGGAACGACTTTCCGTATTTGCTTTGGGGATTATGCCGTATATTAGCGCTTCCATTATCTTGCAACTACTCACCGTGGTTATTCCTCGTCTTGAACGACTCTCTAAAGAAGGGGAAGCAGGGCGTAAGAAGATTACACAGTATACGCGTTATGGAACGGTTGTTTTGAGTGTGATCCAGGGATTTGGGATTGCTGTTGGGCTTGAAAGGATGAGTATGCCAGGTGCAGATACTGTGGTGGCTTATCCCGGTTGGAGTTTCCGGTTGATGACAGTAATTACACTTACTGCAGGGACAGCATTCATTATGTGGTTGGGCGAACAAATTACTGAACGTGGGATTGGTAATGGGATTTCCTTGATCATATTTGCTGGAATCGTCGCACGTATGCCTAATGCAGTGGGCAACACCTTCCGCTTGATGAGAACAGGCGAAATAGGGATTTTTTTGGTTTTGATATTGGTGGTATTGATGGTTGTAGTCGTAGGTGTCATTGTATTTGTGGAGCGCGGTCAGCGACGGATCCCGGTACAATATGCCAAGCGCGTCGTTGGCCGAAAGATGTATGGTGGGCAAAGTACCCATCTGCCACTTAAGGTTAATACGTCAGGAGTTATACCTCCCATTTTTGCTTCTTCTATCATCATGTTTCCTGCCACTATTGCAACTTTTATAGATATTCCGTGGGTTCAGAGCATATCCCAAGCAATGACGCCAGGCAGCATAATATACAATCTCATATTTATTGGGTTTATCATATTCTTTTGCTTTTTTTATACAGCGATCACCTTCAATCCTGCAGATGTCGCTGACAATATGAAAAAGCAAGGTGGTTACATACCTGGCATCAGACCTGGCAAGCGAACGGCTGATTACATCGATCGGGTTCTTACGCGTATAACCTTTGGTGGCGCACTTTATGTATCTGCTGTTTGCGTGTTGCCAACGGTGTTGATTGCAAGGTTTAATGTACCCTTCTATTTTGGGGGTACAGCTCTTTTGATTGTAGTTGGGGTGGCTATCGATACGGTTAGTCAGATGGAAAGCCATATGTTAGCTCGACAGTATGAAGGCTTTATGACGAAGGGGGGACGATTGAAGGGGCGGCGCTAGAATGGTTATCCTCAAGTCTCCCAGAGAGATTGAAAAGATCCGTCTCAGCAACCAAATCGTTGCTGAGATACTTGGCGCATTAAAGGAGAAAGTTGTTCCTGGCATTGACACGCTAACTTTGGACAGGATGTCCGAAGACTTGGCTGTTGGGAAAGGTGCCAAGCCTGCATTTAAAGGGTATAGAGGGTTTCCCTTTAGTTTGTGTGCCTCAGTCAATGAACAGGTTGTCCATGGTTTTCCTTCCAAAGTCCCCCTTGAAGAAGGAAGTATTTTGAGCATGGACTTTGGCGTTTACTATAACGGATTCTATGGTGACTCGGCTATTACCATTGCCGTCGGGGAGGTTTCCGATGCAGCCAAGAATCTGATGTCAGTTACAGAGGCGGCCCTTTACATGGGGATTGGACAAGCTGTGCCAGGCAACCGATTGTCTGATATTTCCCATGCGATTCAGAAGCATGTGGAAGGAGCTGGGTTTTCCGTGGTTCGAAAATTTGTAGGGCATGGTATAGGAAAGGATTTGCATGAAGATCCTCAGATACCCAACTATGGGAATCCTGGTTTGGGGGTTCGTTTAAAACCGGGCATGGTTTTTGCCATTGAGCCTATGGTAAATATGGGCGGATATGGGGTTGAGACTTTAGAGGATGGGTGGACCTCTGTAACGAAAGACAAAAGTCTATCAGCTCATTTTGAGCATACTATCGCCATTACAGTAGATGGGTCGGTTATTTTGAGTACCGTTGACGGTCAGCTCAGTTTATCAAAAAGTTCGATGAATGCGGTTGAGAATATAGTTGCGATATGATCGTTTAATCTAAGGAAGCAGGCAGGAAAATGAAAGTAAGGGCGTCAGTAAAGCGGATGTGCAAGAAGTGCAAGATTATCCGCCGTAAAGGGATAGTTAGGGTTATTTGCGAGAACAAAAAACATAAACAAAAACAGGGATGATTTGGTTATTTAAATAGCCATTTAGGGACAACACGATAAAGGAGGCAGGATATTGGCACGAATATCAGGGGTTGATTTACCAAAAAATAAACGTGTTGAAATAGCCCTGACTTATATTTACGGTATTGGTCGAACTAGTTCAGGGAAAATTTTGATGGAGGCCGATGTAGGGCTGAATGTGAAGACAGATGAATTGACCGAAGAGCAGGTCAGTGCCATCAGGAAGGTTATTGACAACAAATATAAGGTTGAGGGTGAACTCAGGACAGAGATTTCCATGAACATAAAGCGACTCATGGAGTTGGGTTGTTATCGAGGGCTTCGACATCGAAAGTCCTTGCCGGTGAGGGGGCAACGTACAAGTACGAACGCTAGAAGCAGGAAGGGGCCTCGCCGTGCTATTGTGGGTAAACGAAAAAAAATAAAGGGGACGTAGGGGTATATTATGGCAAGACCTTCTAAGAAAAAGAAAGAAAAGAAGCACATCTTAAATGGTGTAGCTCACATTCAATCTACCTTCAATAATACTATTATAAGTATTAGTGATCCGGCAGGTAATGTGGTTGCATGGTCTAGTGCGGGTGGGCAGGGTTTTAAGGGATCTCGTAAAAGTACTCCCTTTGCTGCTCAACTCGCGGCCGAAGATGCAGCCAAGAAGGCTATGGGGCATGGGATGAGAAATGTTGAAGTTTACGTCAAGGGGCCAGGCGCGGGGCGGGAAGCAGCGTTACGTGCATTGCAGGCTGCCGGATTCAATGTGGTTTTAATAAAAGACGTCACACCTATTCCGCATAATGGATGTCGGCCACCCAAACGCCGTAGAGTGTGAAAGGAGGACAGTTTTGGCACGTTATATCGGTTCGGTGTGCAGGCTTTGCCGCCGGGAAAATTTGAAGATGTTCTTAAAGGGGGACAGGTGTTATTCTGACAAGTGTGCCTTTGATCGCAGGGGTTATGCGCCAGGGCAGCATGGCCAGAAGCGTAGGCGCAAAATCTCTGATTATGGGATTCAGCTTAGGGAAAAGCAGAAGGTTAAGAGGATGTATTGCCTTTTAGAAGGTCAGTTCCACGGTTTATTCAAAAAAGCTGACCAGAAGAAAGGTGTGACCGGCACCAACCTGTTGGTTTTCTTGGAAAGGCGGTTAGATAATGCGGTTTATCGCCTAGGTTTTGCCAATTCTCGGACTCAGGCCAGGCAGCTGGTTCGTCACAACCACTTTACGGTAAATGGGAAAAAGATGAATATTCCGTCTTATCTAGTAAAAATAGGTGATGTTATTGAGGTCAGGGAAAAGAGCAGAAAGGTAGGAGTTTTTTTGGATGCTATGGAGACTGTGGTGCGTCGCGGGGTTCCAGGGTGGATTGAGCTGGAAAAGGGAAAATTTATGGGTAAAGTCAATGCATTTCCAACCCGCGAAGAATTGACCATGCCAATCCAGGAGCAATTAGTTGTCGAGCTTTACTCAAAATAGCATAAATAAGCTTGGCGGGTTAGTCGAGGATTATCTGTAAGAACAAAATTAGTGAATCGGAGACGAGATTATGCCCTCAGGATCAAATGGGATTATGTACATGAACTGGCGTGAGCTCATCAAGCCCGACGGGGTTGAAGTTGGTGTCAGTACAAATAATTACGGTAAGTTTGTGTGTGAACCCTTAGAACGTGGCTTTGGGATTACTATTGGTAATGCGCTTCGCAGGGTACTCCTCTCTTCAATTCATGGTGCCGCTATCGTTTCGATAAAGATAGACGGTGTTATGCACGAGTTCTCAGCTATACCCGGGGTGCTCGAAGACGTGTCTGAGATTACTTTGAATCTTAAAGAAGTGAGATTGCGAATGTCTGATTCCGGACCGAGGACAGTCCGTATTGATGCTTCCGAGGAAGGGCCAGTCAAGGCGGGAGATATTATAACTGATGGAAGCGTTGAAATACTTAATCCCGAGCATCATATCGCCACGTTGTCAAAAGGTGCTACATTGAAGATGGATATGAAAGTAAACGTGGGAAAAGGTTATGCCCCTGCCGAGTTAAACAAGGAGGAAAATGATCCCATTGGTACCATACCAATAGATTCTGTATTTTCTCCGATTAAGCGAGTCAGTTACATTGTTGGAAATGCCAGAGTCGGACAGATGACTGATTATGATAAGCTTACGTTAGAGATTTGGACAGATGGCAGCGTGTTGCCGGAAGATGCAACGGCGTATGGGGCGAAGATACTCAAAGAGCAGATGGCCGTCTTTATCAATTTTGATGAAGAACCTGAGCCTGAACCTGAGGAGCCGGAAGAAACAGAAGAACCTCTCAATGAAAATATTTTTCGCAGTGTTGAGGAATTAGAACTTTCAGTCCGTTCTGCAAATTGTTTGAAAAATGCCAATATTCGACACATTGGGGAATTGGTTCAAAGGACCGAACATGAAATGCTTAAGACAAAGAATTTTGGTCGTAAGTCACTCAATGAGATTAAAGATGTACTCACAGAAATGGGCTTAACGCTCGGTATGAAGCTGGAGGGCTTTGTGCCTCCCGAGGAGGATGCTGAGGAAGGAGAAAGCAGCGATTTATGAGACACCAAAAGGCTGGGAAGAAGCTAAACCGCACTGGGAGTCACAGGGATGCGATGTTCCGTAATATGGTAACCTCCCTTTTTATGCATGGACGTGTGCAAACGACAGATGCCAAAGCCAAGGAGCTGAGACGTTGGGCTGATCGGATGATTACGCTGGCAAAAAGGGGTGATCTTCACGCAAGACGTCAAGCATTGAGTGTTGTTAGAAGCAAGGTTGTTGTTCATAAGCTTTTTGAGGAAGCTTCGGAGCGTTTTGGCCTAAGGGCCGGAGGTTATACCCGTGTGATCAAGGCAGGCAGACGGGTTGGAGATAGTGCTCCCATCTCGATAGTAGAATTTGTCGGTCTAGAGGGGAAAAAGGACAAAAGGAAGCAGAAACGCAAGACAGCTAAGGAAAATGGTGGTGAGAGCAAAAAGAAAGCGGCCACAGACTCTAAAGAAAAGAAGGTTAAAGAAAGCAAGAGTAAGAAAAAGGTGACAGAGCAAATAGCTTCCGTGAAAGGACAAGAGGCCGCAGTAGAGAAAAATGGTGAGAGTATACAGGACGCAGATGCCGGACCAAAGGACGAAGGCGCTAGTCAAGAAGCAGAGGAAGAAAAGGGGGGTAAGGAGTAGGTTTCCCCCGGATTTATTTCGTGTGTGATAGTCTCAACCGAGAGTAAGTCGTCAAGCAAATAGGCAGGCCAACGATAGCCGGCCTTTTTTATAAGGAAAAGCGGAATAAATGAAATAAGATGCGCTTTCCGAACAATCTTTTCTTGATAAATCCGCACAGTTAAAGGAGATACTTCCTAACCCGAGAAATTCGGTAACGTAGCCCTTCGTATAGATCAGGTAATACTTATGCAACTTGATCAAAACCCTTCCTTCCGAAAGATTGTTATACCATGGCATGATTCTGATCTGTTTTATATAGTGATCTGTATTTTTATGACCTTTGTTTTCCTTTTTAGCAAGGTCGGTCTTCGCTTGGCATTGGAACATGCAAGGCATCAAGAACACGCGTGGGTGCCCTTAGTCCTTATGGCCTTGAGTGGTATGGTATTGGCTTCAAACCTTATTCGGCTGTCAATTCGCATGGTGAGACGTCGCGTGGCGGGAAATGAAGAATCTTAAAGACTTCGCAAAAAGTCTATTTGTGGCGTATGATAAGTACGCCTCACTCCTCAAAATAGCGCCGCTGAAGTGGCTTGAGGACAGTAAGCACGCCTTGAATTTGATCTTTTTACGAAACCGTCTAAATCGGATTTTTTACGAGTTCATCAATCTTAAGGCGCTGTTTTTTGATAATATAGCACAGATGTATTGGAACAGAATGCTTAGGAGGTATCGAACAGACCTTTTTGCATAGAAAGGCCGAAATGGTGGTAGGTTTTTTCTGTAACCTTACGTCCAGTCGAGGTGCGTGTTAAGAATCCGGTGTTCAACAGGTATGGTTCTACAACATCTACCAGGGTGTCAGATTCTTCTTGCAAGGTGGCAGCGATAGCCTCGATGCCCACTGGTCCACCTCTGTAAAAGTCGATAATTGTTTTCAAATACTTTCTGTCAAGTATATTTAATCCTTTTTCATCCACTCCTTCCAGCGCCAGCGCCTGTTTGGCGGTTTCTCTGTCAATAACTCCTGATCCTCTAACCTGAGCATAGTCTCTTACTCTCTTTAAGAGGCGATTTGCTATTCTGGGGGTCCCACGAGACCGGCGCGCGATTTCATAACTTCCATCAATATCGATCGGCACATCAAGAAGGGCTGCCGAGCGTTTTACAATTTCAACCAGCTCTAGGTCAGAGTAAAAACCGAGGGTCCTGAATATGCCGAAGCGCTCACGCAACGGGGCGGACAGCAACCCCGCCCTGGTTGTAGCACCGATTAAAACGAAATGCTCCAGGCGGTATCGATGACTTCTGGCGTGAACACCTTTATCAAAAACAAAATCCACTGCGAAGTCCTCCATCGCTGGATAGAGGAATTCTTCAACTACTTTTGGAAGGCGGTGAATCTCATCAATAAATAATACGGCGCCCTTATCCAGATGGGTCAGAATGCCCAGCAAGTCACCACCCCTTTCCAGAGCTGGGCCACTACTCGTTGTAATATCAACCCCCATTTCTTCAGCAACTATGTGGGCGAGTGTGGTTTTGCCCAGGCCGGGAGGGCCATGGAAAAGGATATGATCCGGCGGTTCTTGTCGCTGAAGGGCAGCCTGAATGGTAATACTAAGGGTTTCTATTACCGCTGTTTGTCCAACATACTCATCAAGGACTTTAGGCCTAAGGGTGACAAATTCTGAAACTTCATCTTCCTTGACGCTCTCATTTAGGAACTCTATTGCTGTTCCTTGGTCTGCGAGCCGGCTTTGCCCAAGATCTTTTTCTTCCATTATGTAACCTCTCCGCGATAGACCTCTTCGAAGAGTTCTTCTGATGTAGTGATGTTGCTATTTCTTCTTAAGGCTGCAGCAATCATTTCCTTAGCTTCTCTTACCTTGTGTCCCAATTGTTTTACTAGTACTTCTTGAACCTCTTCGTTGAAATCTTCCGGCAGACGCACAGTTCCTACATCCCTTTTGTCTTCTCGGATCAAGGCAAATTTGGCCACTTTGCCTTCTAGGCTCGCTAGAATTTTCTGCGCTGTTCGATTGCCGATCCCTTTGAGTTGCTTTAGATATTTTACGTCCCGAGATTCAATGGCGCCGGCAATCTCACGAATTGGTGCGGTGAGGGCCTTAACTGCCTTCATGGGGCCAATATCTTCTACTGAGATGAAATATCGGAAAAACTCACGTTCTACCTCAAGGTTAAAGCCTATCAGGGTTGGTTTGGGTTGCCGTTCAGTCTGATGGTAGTAAATATACAATGAAATCTCTTCACCCACCTCTTTGGATTCAAGGGACTTTCTAATAATAGAGGGCAATAATACTTCGTAACCAATCTGATTGGTCAGAAGAAGTATTCGGTCATCTTCGATCTTTAGCAATTTACCTTCCAGATAGCCGATCATAATCCCGGTTCCTAAGTCGTCAAGTTAAAATAACTTATACGTCTTGTTTCTTTGCAGCGCAATCGGCGTAAGTTATTTCTAATTGCCTCTTAGACGCTAACAAATCGGAAAAGGTGGTGTGCAGAAACAACTCTCGACTTTATTGGTACCTTGATAGCCCCACCAGTGCCAAGGCCAGGGCATCAGAGGCATGTGACGGTGAAATAGGCGCCTTTCTTTTCAAAAGATGCCTTACCGTCTGTTCCATTTGTGACTTGCCGGCGCCCCCATTTCCAGTAAGAATTCGTTTAACTTCACGTGCAGGAAGCTCTATTGTAGGTATATCGCATTGAGCCCCGGCAACATGAACAACGCCACAAACCTTTCCCAGTACAATACCTGATTTCGGATATTGTTTTAAAGAAAAAATCCCTTCAATAACAATAAGGTTTGGTTTTTCGGAGTTTAGGATGGTACGAAGCTGGGAAAAAATACGATTCAGCCTACAAGCCAAGTTTTCAGACTTGGGTGTTCGGATGGTACCAAAACTGTAGTCACCTACTTTACGGTCGGTTCCTTCTACAACCCCAAAACCGGTTGCCGCCAACCCAGGATCTATACCTATGATTTTGCGTAAACTATGCAACAATATGGTCCATGAGCCGACATTCGGAAATACTGAGATGTATTAATTTATTTTTAGTCTTTCCTTGGCAATCTTTGCCTCGTTAGTACCCGGGTACTTTCGAATTAGTTCTTTGAGGATGAGTCGAGCATTGTCTTTGTCACCGAGATTCAAAAATGCCAACCCCTGCTTCAAAAGAGCACTGCTCACTTTGTTCCCTTTAGAATAGATCTCTATAACCTTTTGATATTCGAGTATGGCCTTTTCGTACCATTTCTCGCGATAATAGATCTCTCCAATCCAGAATTGGGCATTATCTGCTTCTTTCGATTTGGGATACTGCTCTAAGAAGTTTTGAAATAGATTGCGAGCATCTTCGTATTCTCCTTTGTCAAATCGCTGTTTTGCCTTGACGTAGAGATTGTCGGGCGTCTTTTTGTCAGAAGCGCTTCTTTCCTCAGTTGTCGACGATTTTAGCTTTTCTGATGGTTCCATGCCCAAGTACTGTTCTAATCGGACGATACGATCAAGACTGCTTTGAAAAGACTTTTCCAGAGCTTTCCAGCGGTGTTCCCGTCCAGACTCAGTGTTGGCAAGAACATCATCCCGTTGTTTGACATAATATTCATTTTCTTCCAGATGGCCGCTAATCTCTTGTAGTCTATCCCTGATCTGGTTCAAAAGCGCGCTGAAGTCGGCCTGTTTGTCGTGAAGGGTTGTATCTGTCTTTATTTGTTTATTCTGATGTGTGGCAATCTCAGAGTTAAGAGCCTTTATCCTTCCTTCCTGCTGAGAGACTTGCTGTCTAAGGGCAGCAACGCGCCTATCAAGGGTTACAAGATCACTTTGTGATGCACAACTACTGCACAGCAGCAAAGTAACTACTAGGGAGACTGGTTTTGCCTTCATCAACAACATAAAATCCATTTATTCTATTACGAACTGGGCACGTCTATTCTTGGCCCACGACCTTTCGTTATGTCCAAGGTCAATAGGCTTTTCTTCACCATAGCTTATCGTTGTTATACGATGGGATCCGACTCCGAGATCGACCAAGTAACTCTTTGCACTTTGAGCTCTGCGATCTCCCAGGGCCATGTTGTATTCACCGTTTCCCCGTTCGTCGCAATGGCCCTCGATAATCACAGAGACACTTGAATGTGCCAAAAGCCACTTGGCCTTTTGCTTCAACGAGGCCGTCGCTTCGGGAAGCAGTGTCGATTTATCAAACTGGAAGTAAATATTTTCATTTAAAAATTCTTCCTTTTCAGCACGCTCCCTATTGGCTTTAGCCTCTTGGCGCAAACGTCTTTCCTGAAGACGCTGTTCTTCGATGGCCCTTTGCCCTTCCATGTCTTGTTTCTCGCCAACAACAACCTCTGAGACAGTGTCTTGTTGCCCGGCAGCTATTGCCGGTTCCGACTTGATTTGTTTCTTTGCACAAGATGCAGTAAACACAAGCGCGGCAACGGCCAACATTAATGCCAAACCAACCCCAAATTTCCGTGTCATGTGCCTAACCCCCCTTAAATAATGGTTAATAGTTAATACTATAAAGAACACCTTCGAGCATGCTAATAGCGGAAGGTAAAAGCCTATTTAAAAATGTGGAAAAAGTCAATGACCATCTTGAGCAAATTCGTATTCAGTTCAATGACCGGTAAGACGGGGGGACCAAGCAGGACTTGTTTGCTCTCCTTCGAGGACTAACAAACGCCGTTGGTTTGAACCATTGGCATTCATTACGTAGATCCTGGAACGGCCTTCCCTGTCAGAACTAAAGGCTATGAGGCTGCCGTCTGGAGACCATGTTGGTGACTCGTTGTTCCCGGCATTGTTGGTTAGTTGAATAGATTCCCCCCCCTGTACAGAAATTACATGGATATTGGTGCCATCGTTTTGTGACATTGCGCAATAGGCTATATGATTACCCCTTGGAGACCATTGTGGAGAAGTATTGTAATTGCCTTCGTATGTTAATCTTCGGATGTTCCCGTCTTCCATGTTCTTGATATATATTTGCGGAACCCCGGGCCGATTGGAAACAAAAGCTACCGCTTTGCCATCCGGTGACCAAGTAGGTGAAACATCGATGTCCCAGTGGCGAGTAAGTTTTTTCACAATCTTACCTTCGCCGGTGAGCAGATAAAGGGACGGATTGCCTTCGTAAGACAGTGAGGCGGCTAAAGCAAATTGCCCTGGAAGCCAGCATGGAGTTATACTTGATCCTTTTAGGGACACGACCGTGCCCCGGCGGTGTTTTATGTCTCTGAGATAGAGATCAGGCTTGCCGTGCTTGTAGTCCGTGTAGGCGAGCCACTTGCCATCGGAAGACCATGCCGGGGACAGAGTAATCGCTTTGGTGTCTGTGAATTGTCTGGGGTTGTATCCGTCAAAATCGGCAATATAAATTTCTTTATGCCCTGTTGCGGTTGATATGAATGCGATTTGCGTGTTAAAAATTCCCTGATGGCCTGTCAGGATACGAATCATGTCGTCGGAAAAACGACGGATCATTCGTCGGTGATCGTTGAGGTGGCCTGTATAACGCTTGCCGATGATAAGACGACCACTAAAGGTGTCAAAAAGGCGCAGTTCTATCTTTAAGAGGTTCTTATGATACTGAAACCCTCCCTTAACCAGTAGTTCGGCACCTACGTCAGTCCAGTTCTTAAAATTGATTGCATGTTGAAGTAGACTGGCCTGCTGTGGATTTTCTAAAAAGCTTTGCTGGTCTAGGATTTTAAAAAAACCAGTAAAGTCTATGGTTTTTGCAAGAAGATCGGCAAATGTTACCATAAGTTCTTCCTGTTTGATTCCAGGGTCGAGTTGTTTTAACAACGGTACGGCAGTGGGAATCTGGCGAAGATGGGGGGCGGATATGTCAATGTAGACACGTGCCTGGCAAGGCAGACTTGATGCCATTATTGTCCAAGCTGTAAGGCTGAGCAGGAGATGTGTGAATACTTTGTAAGGTTTTTCCGTCACAAACTCACGGTCTCCTTCGTTGTTCAGAGGGGTTGAATCTAATTCCCACGTCGTAATATGGACCAAGAAATCCGTCGGGTAGAGGTGGCAGGGGATCAGATTTCTTTACGGCCTTTAAAATAGAGTCATCGAAATAACTGTTTCCGGATCTTTTTTCGAACCATATGTCTCGTATCTCACCATCTCTCATTATCTTCATAATAATGATTCCCTCAAAGGCTGAGTTACCTTGAGCTATTTGTTCAGAAAAGGCCCAATTATTTTGAATTTGGTGCCAGATTTCAGCATTGTAGATATCAAGAAGTTCCAACCTCTTTTTGTCTAACCCACCCCTAGCAGCGTTAATGCCACTTGATCTTGTTTTGTTATCTGCTATGAGTCCCTCTTTTTTCAATTTCTCAATGGCCTGGAGGACAGAATGAGGGCGTGATTCTGGGGCCTTTTTTTTAATCTTGGCGATAGCCTTATCAATAACATTCGATACGTTGTAAGTCTTTTTCTTTAGTGACCGTTTAATCTGCAATGGTTTTTGGGGGGATAGGGAAACAGCTTCCTTCATTTGGGATTTAACAGGTTCAGGCTTGTCCGGAGTCTTTATTGCCTCGATTTTTTCGGGCTGTTGCGGCAATTTCTCTGAAACCTGTTTGGCTGGTTTAGTCTTGTTGGGAAGCCTTTGTGGTTGAGGACTGGAGGCCGGCAGACTCACCAGGTCAACTTCGACTGCAGTAGGCGTATAGGTGTTTGTAGATCTTAGTTGTGGCAAAACAATGATTCCGGAAAGAAACAGGGCATGACAAAAGGCAGAAATGACTATCATGGTAATCCATGTTCGATCACGATAACTGCCCTGGTTCAAGATTTCGCAACGTGCAACCATGGACTCAACTCGTTTGATCTGTTTTTTCGGTGGCCCAAAGTGTCAGAAAACAGGCAGGACTCTTTCTTACGAAAACCTTGTTCTATTTCTTGCCTAATAAACACATGATTCGACAGGAAGGCGTAAATTTACAAGCCTTATTCATTCTTGGTTTTTTCTTTGAGAGGTTCTGTGACCACACCTAGTTTTTCAACTCCAGCGTTCTTCACCTCAGATATTACTCGTACGACTACTCCGTAAGGCACATTCTTGTCTGCTCGAAGATAAACCTTATGATCCTGACGACCCTCCATAATTTTGGCCATTTTCTCTTGGAGGGCTTCTAGTGCAACCTTGTAATCATTGATGAAGATTTGCTGGTTGCGGTCTACAGTGATAATCAAGTGTTCTTTTTCTGCCGGCAGTGGTTTAGGGGTAGTCTGGGGCAACGAAACATTTACCCCTTGCATCATCATTGGAGCGGTCACCATAAAAATAATGAGTAAAACCAACATAACATCCACTAATGGCGTCACGTTGATCTCGGACATGAAAGGACTGTTATTGCCTCCCATTGCCATTGGTCTAAGCCCCCTTTTATGTTGTCAATTGTCGTTGGATCAAGTTTATAAAGTCGGCCGAGAAATTATTCATCTCAGATTCCAAAACACGAACCTTGTTGGCAAAATAGTTATAGGCGATTACTGCTGGTATTGCTGCCGCTAGTCCGGCTGCTGTTGCAATTAAGGCTTCAGAAATGCCGGGCGCCACAACAGCGAGGCTGGCAGATCCCCTTAGACCAATACCTTGGAAAGCATTCATAATCCCCCATACTGTACCGAAAAGCCCTATGAAAGGGGCGGTGTTGCCGGTTGTTGCCAAAAACGGCAAGGTCCTATTTAAACCGGTAAGCTCAACATTTATAGCACTTCGAAGCGCTCGCTGTACATTATCAACAGCCGCGGGGTTTCGGGTTTGTCGTGATTTGTGTTCATCTTTTTTGTCTAAGGGATGCGAGTTCGGGATACTTAGCTTCCGGAATTCAATATAGGCGACACGAAACACCCTTGAAACAGGGCTATAACGGAGTTTTTTTGAGGCTGCAAAGGCATCGGACAGATTGCCGCTATTCCAGAGGAGGTCAAGAAAAAAAGCCGATTCTTTCCCCGCCTTTTTGATAAACCGGCATTTGTTAAATATAATAGCCCATGAGGCGATGGAAAAGAATAGGAGCACGAAAAGGATAAAGCGGACCATGGGACCGGAATGGAGAACCAACTGGACGATTTCACTATGGTTTGAGATAGGCATGGGGACCATCTGTTGATTAAAGGTTTAATTGTTTTTTAAAAACGATACACTTTTACTGTTCATCAAATTTGAAAACTGAAAGCTGACGGTCTCGTAAAAAGTCCAAGTAAGCGCTAAGGTTGCGCCTGGCGGCTTGAAAAAATACACTTCGTGTCTGCGTTGAGCCGCGTCTTTCGTTACTGTTGGGTACGATAAGTACGCTTCATTCCTCAAGAATTGCGCCACCAAAGTGGCTTGAGGACAGTATGTACGCTCCCGCAAGCGGGATTTCGCAGGGCTCAACTTGCATCTGGAGCTTTTTACTTTGTCATCAGAATCTGACTTTTTACGAAACCGTCAAAGCTGATCAAGCGCAACTATTGAGCCAAAATGGGCTAAAGGCTAGATTTGACCGGAACTTACACAACGTTTTCTGGGGTGTCAAGACAATTTCGGGTTGCGTTACCTGCATCTATTGTATAGATAGAATGTGGTACAAAGTAATAGGGGTGAGGATTTGATAGAGGCCTTGATCAACCTACTTTTTGAGGCGAGGATTTTAAAAGAAATCCCGCGATCTGGTTTTCATTTTTTGGGTTCAGGCGGGGAATCTGTGGCGGAACATGCCTATATGACGACATTTATTGGGTGTGTTTTGGCCCATATGCAACCTGAAGTAGATCAACTTAAGTTGCTCCAGATGTGCCTTATACACGATCTTAGTGAGGCGCGGACCGGTGATCTGAACTATGTCCAAAAAAAGTACGTTGTGGCTGATGAATGTAAAGCTATGGCTGATCTTACAAGAAATATACCCTTTGGCGGGATCATTGAAGGCCTCTTTGAAGAGTTTAGGGCCGGTGAAACTTTGGAAGCGCAACTAGCTCACGATGCCGACCAACTATCCCTGGTTTTGGAGTTAAAGGCCCTTCGCGATTTAGGCCACGATGGTCCGGAGACCTGGCTGCCTCACGTCATTGCCAGACTTAAGACGGGGATAGGTGAAGATTTAGCAAGGCAGGTATTGAAAACTGCCTCAGATGCTTGGTGGTTTGAGGAAAAGGACTGTGATAAGTCTTGAAGCTATTATAGGCCAGAGTCGTGCTGTGCGTTTACTGACTCGGATGCTTGAAAATGACAGGCTCCCCCATGCCCTGTTATTTACGGGTATTGATGGTATAGGCAAGCAAACAGCTGCCAAGGCATTGGCTATGGCCCTTAACTGCCTGAGCTCTGATGGTGTATTGGCATGCATGGAATGTCGTTGTTGCAAAAAAATGATTTCCGACAATCATCCAGATATCATTATTGTTGAACCAAGTGGTAGATTTATCAAGATCGGACAAATAAGGGTTTTACGCAAACACTTGAGCTTCGCACCAGTAGAGGGGGGCCGCCGGGTGATAATAATTAATGATGCACATTGCATGAATGTTGAGGCGTCTAATGCCATGCTCAAAATTCTGGAAGAACCGCCGGATAACACTCATGTTGTTCTCACTGCCCAACAGACCTCAGACCTCTTGCCGACAATTGTTTCAAGGTGCCAGCACATTGCTTTTAACCCGGTGCCGGTTGCAAAGATTGTTGAGGAGTTGGCTAACAGGAAAGATATTGATAGAGATACAGCCACGACTATTGCCGTTTTGGCTAAGGGTAGCCTGGGAAGGGCTATGTCTGCCGATATAGAGAAATGGATAGGCCGGCGAAAAGAGCTTTTTAGCAAAGTCATTTCTATTTCAGGCGAGTCCATGTATGCGCTTTTTGGCTTTGCCGAGGAAGTTTCAAAGGATAAGGATAAATTGCAAGACACATTGGATATGTTTATAATGTGGTTTAGGGACATCTTGATTTGCAAGTTCCATCCGGAAAAGATCCTTAACAACGATTATGCCGCACGAATAGAACGCAGATCAAAAGAATTTTCAGTTGACGAGCTTCTGGATAGGATCACGGCAATATTTGCCACCCAAAGAG
>CAYSBQ010000004.1:0-7292 GCA_964429315.1 uncultured Desulfobacterales bacterium | reverse complement strand
TATAATGTTGAGGGCTCGTCACTCAATAACTGTCACATCTTGCTGGTCTTTTGGGCCGTCTTCTGCGTTGCTCGGTTGGTCACATACCTCGGTATGTTCCCGCCTGAGTGCCTTGAATACAACCCAAAATCCTTCGCAATCTTGAGGCATTTATTTCGTGACGAACCCTGAGGTAGTGGAGCAATGAGTAAAATTATTGGTGTAAGATTTAAACCACAAGGCAAAATATATGATTTTGATGTAGGTCACTTTGTTCTTTCGCCCGGGGTTGATGTGATATTGGAAACTGACAAAGGCCTGACTTTTGGTACAGTTGTCACTGCTCCCAGAGCTGTAGGGGATCGGGAGGGCAAACGACCTTTGAAAAAGGTCTACCGTTTGGCTAATGACGAAGATCTTAAGCAACGTGCAAAAAACCTTGAGCAAGAGAAAAGGGCATATGTATATTGCATGGAATATATAAAGAAATTTGGGCTTAAGATGAACCTTGTATCGGCCGAGAGTCTCTTCGATGGGTCAAAATTAACTTTTTTTTATACGGCAGACGGGCGGGTCGATTTTCGGGAGCTTGTCAAGAAGCTTGTTAATAAATACAGAAAACGTATTGAGATGCGTCAGATTGGGGTTCGTAATAGAGCAAAAATGTGTGGGGGGGTTGGCCGATGCGGCTACGAACTGTGTTGTTGTTCCTTTATTAATAATTTTCACCCAGTCTCGGTGCGCATGGCTAAAGAACAAGGCCTGTCACTAAACCCAGGCAAGATTTCAGGGCTGTGCGGTCGCCTTATGTGCTGTTTGGCTTTTGAATATGATACCTATTGCAACCTTAGAGATAAGTTTCCAAAATGTGGAAAGATGATACAGACTAAAGTGGGTAAGGGAAAGGTCATCCGGCATGATGTATTGAAGGAAAGCGTTACTGTCAAGCTTGAAGAAGGCCAGGAAACGGATGTGAGCTTAAATGATATCATGGAAAAATGATTTCTGAGAGGAAAACTATATGTCCGAGCCGTTTTATATAACAACTCCTATTTATTATGTGAATGCCAGGCCCCACCTTGGTCATGCCTACACAACAGTTATCGCTGATGTGGCCAATCGGTTCCATCGTTTATGTGGCCGAGAAACTTATTTTTTGACTGGCACTGATGAACATGGTGACAAAGTAGTCCTTGCGGCTAAGGAAGAGGGGTTGAGCCCTCTTGCCTATGTAGACAAGATAAGCGGTCTTTATAGAGACTTGTGGCCTGAGTTGGATGTGGAATACGATTATTTCGTGCGGACTACAGATCCAGCACACACAAATGTTGTAAGGGAGGTATTGCAAAGGATCTATGATTCAGGTGACATCTACTTCAGCGAATATGAAGGGAGATACTGTTTTGGGTGTGAGCGCTTTTATACTGATCGAGAGTTAGTAGATGGTAAATGCCCTGATCACAAAACGGTTCCTGGAGTAATCAAGGAATCAAATTATTTTTTTAAGATGAGCAAATACCAGGATTGGTTGATTAACCACATTAAGGACAATCCGGATTTTATTTGTCCTGAATGCTATAGGAACGAAGTTCTCTCTTTTCTGCGGGAACACCTTGAGGACTTGTGCATATCCCGTCCGAAGACCAGGTTAAGATGGGGTGTTACTCTTCCTTTTGACGACCAGTTTGTAACATACGTTTGGTTTGATGCGCTTTTGAACTATATTTCCGCCCTCAAATATCCAGAGGGGGAACAGTTTAAAAAGTTTTGGCCTGCAGTTCGACACATTGTGGCCAAGGACATCTTGAAGCCCCACGGCATATACTGGCCAATTATGTTAAAGGCGGCAGGGATTCCTGTGTATCGCCAACTCCATGTCCATGGTTACTGGAATGTAGATGAGACCAAGATGTCCAAGACCCTTGGCAATGTGGTTGATCCGCTGGAGCTAAAGAATGTTTATGGTTCAGATGCCTTTCGTTATTTTCTCCTTAGAGAGATGGTTTTTGGTCTAGATTCAAGTTTTAGTGAGAAAGCCCTTGTTCAACGGATCAATTCCGATTTGGCTAATGACCTTGGAAACCTTTTTAGTAGAAGCTTGACCATGGTCCATAAGTATTTGGAAGGAATTGTACCTCAGAGGGAGGAAACGCTTCAGGACACGCTGGAGTTGGATCTTAGGTCATATGCCATTAATACGATTGAGCAGTACCGGAAGGCTATGGAAGATTTTTCATTTCATAAGGCGCTCATTGCCGTGTGGGAGTTCATAAACCATATCAACAAATATATAGATGTGATGGCCCCATGGCAGCTTGCCAAGAAGAAATCCCAACGCAAACAACTGGAACATGTCCTCTTTAATATCCTTGAAGGTCTTCGCGTTGTTGCCGGCCTTCTTTACCCCGCTATGCCACAGACTTCCAGGACTATGCAAGAACACTTGGGGATGGAACCTGACTATCAGCGACTTGATGGGCTGGCCACTTGGGGGAAAATTCCGCCGGGGACAAAGCTCCCAAAGACAGTGAGTCTATTTCCGAGGATCGATATTGACAAAGTGAAGGCCAAGACTCGAAATGCTCCTCGCGATGGAGAGGGTGTGGATTTGCAAAAGCCACTTGTTCCGATAGAGAGCTTCCAGCAGTTGGATATTAGGGTTGCCACCGTTCTTGATGCCGAACCTATACCAAGGTCAAAAAATCTCTTGAAGTTAAAGGTCGATGTAGGAGAAGAGCGGACAATAGTTGCAGGTATCGCAAACAGCTATCATGCCGAAGATCTACCCGGAAGGCAGGTAATCGTTGTGGCAAACCTCAAACCAGTTAGATTGATGGGCGTCCTCTCTCAAGGCATGGTCTTAGCAGCAACTAGCGATAAAGGTTCATGTAAATTAGTCACTCTCAATAACCCAGCCACACCGGGTACACCCATCAAATAGCCTTTGCGGCATGTCTCCTCCCCCCTTCTCCCAGTCCATAAAGTGGGAGAAAAGAGGGGGGTATTAAGATGGCTGAGATTAGATGGTATCTTTCAGCTTTTTGCCGGGTCTGAAGCGAACGACATTACAGGCTTTGATTTTTATCTTTTCGCCAGTAGCAGGATTTACGCCCTTTCTAGCTTTACGGCGGACTTTGGCGAAGGTTCCAAAACCGACAAGCGTGAGTTTCCCGTCCTTCTTTTTCAAGGCTTTCTTAACACAGTCGGTGAAGGAATTTAAGGCCTTGTTGGCGGCGGCCTTGGATATTTCAGCATCCGTTGCCATTTGTTCCACCAGATCTGCTTTTGTCATAACGCTTTCCTCCTTTGTTGTGGTTAATGATTTGCTTTACATAAACGTGTGTTTTTGAAATGTCAAGTAAATACGTGCGCTGTTAAGCAATCAAGCTCGGGAACAGTTGCCGGCGCTGCTATGCGTGTCGAAGACCCACGAAAGTCTTTGCGGGGCCGAAGATCCCGAAAATCTTTTCGGGGCAGTTGCAAAGTTGCCGCGGCCTTGCTCAGAGAAAAATCCGCTCATTTCTGACCGGCCTGCTTCCTGGAAGACCCGCCTTGTTAGCGGACTGAAAGGAAGCTATAAATCTGTTTGCCGTAACACTAAATTCCCTCCGCATTCTGAAACATGTTTTTTACTTCCACGTAGTGATAGCCCTGGCAATGTTATAACAGTTTTTCCCGACGATGGAGTTAGGCTCGTCATGCGAGAGCACCTTTTGCTTCACGATTGATCGCGGAACCGCCGCATTGTTAACAACATGGCCGAGATAATACAATGGGAGGCCCAGGAATTCTTTAGAGACGGTATCTATATGTCCGAAGAGCCGATCTGCTTCTTTTTCATCTTTTACTGAATTGACAATAATTCCAAAGGAATCAGTACCGAACCGTTGGTGCATGACCTTGATAACTGCATAGGCATCTGTTAGGCTGGTAGGCTCTCTGTTTAACACGATGACATTCTTGGGGGCAAATATGCTAAACTGGAGCACTACCTCAGAAATTCCGGCTCCTGTATCCAGAAGTACTTCGTCATAATCAGGGATAATAGTGCTTAGTGTGGTCTTTATCAGTTGAATCTTCTCATATAATAGTTGCCCCATTTCTTTTACACCGGAACTGGCGGGCACCAGATCAAAACCAGCCTTGCTGTCAACGATAACATCCCTGACGTCTTGATTCCCAAAAACTATGTCTTGTAATGTTAATGTGGGTGTGATTCCGAGAAGTATGTCCATATTGGCAAGGCCGAGATCGCAATCGACTACGAGGACCCTTTTTCCGTCTTTTGCAAGGCAGGCCGCCAAATTGGCGGTAATAAATGTCTTGCCGACACCACCCTTGCCACTAGCGATGGAAGTAATACTTGTTTTCCTTGGTTCCAATTGGCTATTTATGATCATCTTTTGTTGAGTAAGGCTGCCTTTTCGTCCATAGTAACGGATGTCGCCTTTTCGATAGCGGGTAATTTGCCTTCATAGCAGATTTTGTTCTTGCCACCTTCTTTGGCCTTGTAAAGAGCCCTGTCGGCCATATTTATAAACGAACTCATTCCTTGTCCTGCTGAGGTATCGGGGTCGTATTGGGCTAAGCCCATGCTGACAGAAAACGGTTTATCCAGTCTGGGAGGTATGTTGGAAACTGACTCACCGAGCCTTTGAGCAATACGCATAGCCTCAAAAAGGGTTGTAGCCGGCATGATAATTGTGAATTCGTCACCTCCATATCGGCACATGATATCTGTCGGTCTGAGTCTTTCTTCTATTGTTTGTGATACCAACACCAAAAATTTGTTTCCTTCGTCATGGCCAAGGGTGTCATTGACAAGTTTAAAGTCGTCTAAGTCTATCATCATTAGCGAACATGGCTGACCTGTTCGCATGGTTCGGGCGATCTCGACGTCAAGCTGTTTGGCGAAAAAGCGATAATTGTAGAGACCCGTAAGTGCATCGGTAAGGGTCAAAGATTTTAGGCATATATTTTCTTTTTTAACGTCTGCAATCTTTTTTGCTAGATCATCACTACTAGAGAGAACGAAATCACTGAATTCAGCCAAGACCTTTCTTTCAATATCAGAAAGTCGATTTGCCAAGACGATGAATAGGTCGGCCTCTTCGTCCTGGCCCAGGTTCAACCATGCGGATAAGGAATTTTCCTTCTCCAAAATGGGGAGGAAGTCATTGAGGGGATGGTCTTGTCCGATTCTGTTTGTGACCTTTCGAAAGATTTGCTTTGTGCGGTCGGATGAGGCATTAGTGGAACGTAACTTATGTTTTGAAGAACGCATTCGAAACTCCGAAAACAAAACCTTTACGTTATATGCCAATCACTGTTACCGCAACCGGCCTTCGACGCGACCGATTATCGTGATTGATGACCACAACTTGCTGCCAAGTGCCAAGAGCCAAGCTTGCCTTTCGTACTGGTACTACTATTGAAGGACCCAGCAAGGCGGCTTGAACGTGACTATGCCCGTTGCCATCATGCCATGCCTTTTCATGTTCATAGTCCATTGCCTGCGGTGCAAGTCGCGCGATGGCCTTTTTTAGATCTTCAACCACGCCGGGTTCATACTCGATTGTTGTGATAGATCCTGTTGAACCTATTACAGAGGCATGTACGCTGCCCTTTTCTACACTAGATTTTTGCACGATTGATGCCAATTTATCGGTAATGTCCACAATATCCGGGCCGACACCCAAAGAAACCTCTATATTTTCACAATACACGACGGGAACATTCATTATTCGTTTGTCTCCAAACTTCCTGGTTACTTGAGAACTTGCATAAACAGACACTTTACAAATAGTTAAATAGAATGATATTAGTCGGGTTGTCAAATGGAAAAGAAATTATAGGAGGGGTAGTTATGGAAATCTATTTGATGCAACATGGTCTTGCTATGCCAAAAGATCAGGACACGGAAGAGGGCCTAAGTCCTGATGGTGAGGCGAGGATTCATGCCAGTGGGGAGGCACTCAAGAAAATGGGAATTGGTTTTGATGCCATCCTATCTAGTCCCAAGAAGCGATCCAAACAAACAGCCGCTATTGTGGCCCAGGAAACCGGTTTTCCTATAGAAAAGATTGTTGAGACAAAAAGGGTCAAGGCCATGACGCCACCCCAGGAGACCCTTCAGGCCTTATCCGAACTCTTGGGGGTACGCTGCGTGCTTGTTGCCGGGCATCTGCCCTCTGTGGCTGAGGTGGCCTCTTTTTTGCTAACACAGGGTTCTAAGGTGGCTGTGCAATTTGAGATGGGGGGATGTTGTCGTATCGATGTAAACGAATTGTGTGCAGGTGCTGGTTGCCTTAGGTGGTTCTTGTCGCCGGATCAACTTAAATTAGTTGCGGTGAGTTAGTATCGTGGCCCATTGGAGGTCTATTTGTGTCATTAAACGAAAGTCATGATTGTAAGATTGAAAGGATCATCAGTGCAGATAGCGCTGAAGTTGTAGCTTTTGTTTCATGGAGGTCAGTGATGAGCAAATGGAGTATTTTTTGTGCAACCAGGACTGCCTAACAACAGACCTGCATAGCACAAAGGCTAGGCTCGGTATCAATCAAGAAAAGTTGAGCGACTTTAGGTTAGCAGGCAAGAGCATATCATACGAAGCCAGATTCTGGTTTTATATCCAAGAGCATTCTGTAGGTTGTACCATTGACGAATTGATGACTCAGGGGCTTGAGGTTGGTAAGTCTCCAAGACATGGGAGTCGATATTTGCTGGAAAAGTCAGTTACAAGGGGATTTGGTCCTACATAGGCAATTCTTTATGCGTTCTTCACTGATTCCTTCTTTTAATGAAGCCTTTTGTTCAAGAAAACTGGCTGCGATCTACGGCACAGCATGTGTTGTGGATGCTGAAACACAAGACGAAATCATTGATAGTATCAAGTCTTTTAAGGATTTTCATGGTGGGATCTGTGGCATCCTTACGGGTGGGAACAGAGGAAGTATCATGTCCTTTGTATCCGAGACTACAGCTTCCATGGGTATCCTCTCTGGGGCTGTATACTGGAAGATACCCGGGGTTGATATTGAGCCACGTGTCGATTTTGCAGCATATCTGTCTCGGGATGACTTACTGACAAGGCAGGATATTTTGTCAACAGCCACCGAGGCCGATATATACTTTAAGGGGGGAGTGGGTACTAACCTTGAAAATGCTATAACTTTTGTGAAAAAGAAACTTGGTATCGGACATTATAAGCCCCAGATATTTGTGGGAGAATTTTATAAACCCCTTCGCGAGTGGCTCGATCACTTAGTTTCTGAGCAGATGGTAACCCACAAGGTTTTTAAAAATTGCTATTT
>CAYSBQ010000003.1:0-50242 GCA_964429315.1 uncultured Desulfobacterales bacterium | reverse complement strand
AACCCGCGGAGAACGCCGCTCAGAGAAAAAAGGGCCATTTATGGATGGAAACTAGTCTAGTTCTATTATCGCGCCTGCATTACTAGAAACAATCTTATTGTCAAATTCATCCTGAAATCTTTCCGTCATGGATGCCCCGGTACAATGCGAAGGCCCGATGACTTCTAAGTTCATCCCTTTGAGTTCCTCCATAGTACGCCTTTTCAGTATCTCGCTCGCGGGGCCCAAGTGTGTTCCCCCAATAAAGCCAAACACTTTCTTTTCAAATTCCTTTTCCACCTGTCGGATGATATTGATAATACCCCGGTGAGCGCAACCAAAGAGGACAAACAAACCCTTTCTTGTATCAAGGACCAAACTCATGTCATCGGGCACATCATCTTTTTTGTATTCCGTCCCGGTCTTGTAGACAAAGCCTTTGTCCACCTCTTCAAAATCGGTGGTCATCTCTTCCAACCCTGTGGTGTAGACACCTTTTATGACTTCGGCGGGTCTGTCACTTAAGACAAACCTTGCCCCATGTTCCTCGTAAAGGGCGCGTTTTTCCATTCCTATATACCGCAGATTGTCACCTGATTTTACGTATCTTTGCCTGAAGATCTCCGGATGGGCATAGACAATGGGGCTAGTAGCATAGTCGCAAAGATATGTCAGGCCGCCGGTATGATCATAGTGCCCATGACTCAATACGACCTTTTCAATACGGGATAGATCCACACCTAAAACCTTTGCATTATGTATAAGGCAATCCGTTTGTCCTGTATCAAAGAGGAGGCAATCCGTTTCAGTCTCCACAAGAACACTCAGGCCGTGCTCAGCCCTTAGGCCCGTCCCAGTTGCAGTGTTTTCAACTATGGTTGTTAAGCGTATCATTTTTTGTTCATTTTCTTAGGGCTACCTGAGGCAGCCGTATCTTCTCAATAACCACGGCCTATATTAATCATATACCCCGAACTTTTTGAGGACTTACAAGCAGCCAAGATAGAATCTTACTACGTCAGCTTGCCCGGGATCGGCGGGGCCGTTATTTTCCAAATTGGTCAAAAAGGCTGTGGAAATAGCTCTGGCATCATTCGTCCTTTCGGCTTGAGCCAGTTGCTTAAAAAGGTAGTCGTAACTGGCAGACTGAACGTCCACATCACTTTCCCCAAAGCCTTGGACAACATCTTTCCAGAGGGCCTGATCACACAAATAGCAAAGGGCAAGACCGTGCTGGTTATTATGCTCGTATTTGTTGTCATAACACAAGAGATCCGGAAATTTCTCCTTAACATAGTCCCGCACTTTAAAAGGACTTAAGGGCGCACAATAGTAGTAGGGCAGCAAGTACCCATCGGATTTGGTCCCGTAAAGGTTTTCGGGCTGATTTCCTTTTTCGACATACTCGCACAAAGGTGTTCCCTGATAGACCCTTCCCCCAACAGTATATTCATACTTTCTTGTCGGGCTTGCGGGATATGTAGCCATGTTTGTCAGCGTGTCTTCCATCGTCTCCCGGGTTTCTCCGGGAAGCCCAAAGATTAGAGATATTGTGCAAGGCAACCCTTTTCTATCACATATCTCAATGGCCTCTATAATATCCTTTTTGCGGTATGGTATATAGTTTTTTCGGAGGACTTCGTTGGAAAAACTCTCACACGAAAACACTACAAAAAAACCGGCTTCGGCAAGAAGTTCAACAAAGTTTTCATCCAGCGGTTTAGGTATAAGTTGTGTTACGAATCGACAACAGTCACCAAGCCCTTCTTGAACAATGGCCCTCACAAGATCAGAACAATAGCTCAAATTGGGGACATTAAACTCCGTATCAACAAAGAAAACTGTACCGGCTTCTTCCATCCCGCGCACGATAACCTTGAGCTCATGAATGACATCGTCGATCTTTCGGAAAATGAACTCTCTTCCTTCAATCAAGGGTTCTATGCAATAGCTACATTTGTGATGACAACCCCGTTTTGCCTGTACAGGGATTCCGGTGGTCCGGCAGGCATAGTTGAATTTGCGATCTCTTTGTTTCAACCAAAAAGAAGATTCAAATCTGTACGGCCTTTGGGAGTTTACCTTATAACCACTTTTACAAGGATAGACCATATTGGGGATTTGAGAGATCTTTTCTTTGTCGGGAAAGGTTTCTATGAAACGGGAAAAGGGAATTTCTCCTTCCCCGACAATCCCGTAGTCTAGTCCAAGGCATTCAAGTATTGCCTGGGGTGACGCAGTAAAGGCGCCGCCCCCTACCACAACAGGTATGTTGGGGCTCTGTCTCCTTATCTGCGATGCGACCTCTTGTATCTGGGGGAGAAAATAGAATGTCCGATAGTCTTTCCCCCGCCAGTCTCCATATTGCTCACAAGACATGCAAGTATCAATGTTTCGTATCGAAAGACCAACAAAGTCCGGCCTGAATTGAGAGATGACATTGCTTACGTTTTTCTTGTAATCGAGGTCCGGAAGGAAAGGTAATTCGATCTCTACACGGTGGCCTAGATTTCTCAAGTGGTTGGCAATAATATCCAGCCCAAAAGGATAGACCGGATTTACTAAGTAATACTTGTCGGCATAAAGTAGTAGTATGGTCTTTTTGCCAGTGAGCACAAAAAAAATCCCTATAGGCCTACCAACATTTGGCTTGGCCGACCTTTTTTACTGCTCTACCTATCACTATGCCTTTTGCAACGTTAGGGTAAATACGGCGTTAAATCTTGTACATATTCAGTTAGTACCGCAAACCCGGCTTCCTTCAAAGCCGAAACAGACTTTTGTTCATCTGCGGCAGGCACCCTCAAGACCAGTTGGTATACCCCGGGATGTCTCTTTTCCGGCCAAGTTACCAGGCTTCTAATGTTGATGCCTTTATCCTGCAAGATCTTTGACACCTCTGCCACGGCGCCAATGCGGTCCTTGACAAGGACAGTAAAACGGAAACTATCCCTGTCAATGCCTATGGCCTCAAGCAATACTTCCATGACATCATTGGTCGTGATGATACCGGTGAGTTTTTCCTTCTCTACGACAGGCAACGCACTAATCCTGTTTTGTTGCATAATGCTGGCTGCGCGTTCAATGGTCGTATCCGGCGAAACGGTAATGATCTTTTTTTGCATTATCACATCGACAGTAAGCTGTTTGAGTATGTAGTTTAGCTCATGGGCACTCAGGGTTGTTGCCGGAGAAGCCCAACTTTGTTTAAGGTCTCTGTCAGAAACGATCCCTATTAATTGGTCCTTTTTGTCCACCACGAGAAGGTGCCTAATTTGCCGTTCTGCTATGATGTCCCTTGCCTTCACCAGCGAAGTATCAGGCAATACCGTAACTGGATTGGTGCGCATAACCCGACCGACGTGCATAGTGTCACCTCCCTCGTCAAGGGTTAGAGATTCGTTGCAGGTGTTTCTGTATAACTTGAATCAAGCTGAAATTTGAACCACTTTTCTTCTAAAAATACTTCCGTCCTTTAACGTCCAGCTCTTGTAGGCCAGCTTCAGGCGGTTTTCCGCAAAGAGTTGAATACACTCACAATAGAGTTCCCATTCAAGCTTCAGTCCCTTCACCCTGACAGACTCAAGGGTATCGTCAGGTGTGATCCGAAAGCTTTTCTGTCCGATAACAGATCCGGTGTCCTCTCCATAATCAAGAAAATGGACGGTACATCCGCCCACTTTGCAACCGTAACGAAATGTATCCCCATAGCCGTCTACACCCGGAAATGCCGGAAGAAGGGCGGGATGGATATTCATGATCCGCGGCTTTTCTGGATTTGTATTTACTCGATCTATAAAATATGGGCTTAGTACCCGCATAAAGCCGGCCAAGACCAAAAGATCAAAAGGATAGGCCGCCATCTCCTTAAGGAGTGCTGCCTCTGCAATAGCCCGCGTACAAAAATACCTAGCTTGCCTGTCCTCGTCAAAGGACTCCGATATTAACTGCTGAGAAGCCAGTATTTGTTCCAGGGCAAAGTCCTCCGGAAGCAACTTGTCCATAAAGCCGTCTTGGACCTGGGAAATGATTGCTTTATAATCAGCGACAAACGTGGGGATACCGTTTTCTTGCGCCCTTTTTAGCCCGTAAGCATCAGGTTTGTCCGAACCCGCGAAGACGACCACTCCGTCTACTCGTTTTGAGTTGCAGGCATCGATAATGGCCTGTAGATTAGACCCGCTACCTGAAAGCAATGCCCCGATGCGAATTCTGCCAGCCATGATCGATGCTTTACCAGGAAGATCTTTGCACTGTCAATAAGAATAGAGGCGCTAAATTGCTAACGACTACCACCGCAAATTTGACTGACGCTATTTGATCTTCATTGAGGTCACTTTAGCCTTGACTTTAAACCTGTTACAACTTATTCGTTTCCTGTATGAGATTCTCCGAACGTGTGTCTTATCTGTCCAGTAATCTTTCGTTTGTAACCCCGCATGCAACCCCACATACCTTCGGGAAAAAGGAGGGCCAATGAAAGAAGTCGTCATTGTAAGTGCTGCGAGAACGGCAATCGGGGCATTTCATGGTATGCTGGCAGGTGTTTCTGCTACAACTTTGGGTGGTTATGCCATTACGGAAGCAATGAAGCGGGCCGGAATTTCCTCGGAGGATGTGGATGAAGTGATCATGGGTAACGTTCTGCCGTGTGGCCTGGGGCAAAATCCGGCCAGGCAGGCCTTATTAAAGGGTGGGCTTTCCTACGACGTGGAGGCTTTCACCATCAACAAGGTTTGCGGTTCCGGCTTAAAATCGGTCATGCTGGCGGCACAGACTATTGTGGCTGGCGACGCAGAAGTAATTATTGCCGGCGGCATGGAGAATATGAATCTGGCGCCCTATTTTCTTGGCAAGGCTAGGACGGGATACCGAATGGGAGACGGTAAGATAGTCGATTGTATGGTCCATGACGGGCTTTGGTGTCATGTCAATGACTTCCACATGGGAATGAGTGCGGAATTGTGTAGTGAAAAGTATGATATTACGAGAAAAGACCAGGATGAGTTTGCTCTGGCCTCCTACAACAAAGCCCTTAAGGCCCAGGAGGAAGGTGGTTTTGATCAGGAAATATTCCCTGTTGAAATACCACGGAAAAAAGGAGGCCCTATTTCATTTGCCAAGGACGAAGTGGTGCGTCCTACAACAATAGAGGCCCTGGCCAAGCTACGCCCGGCCTTCAAGAAGGATGGCACGGTTACGCCAGGAAATGCCTCTAAGATCAGCGACGGCGCTGCTGCTGTCGTTGTGATGGATCGAAAAAAAGCGGATGAGATGGGCCTTGAGCCACTGGCCCGAGTAGGTAAACAGTGTTCTGTGGCCATAGACCCGAAATATGTACTCATAGCCCCGATATACGGAATCCCTAAGCTTTTAACAAAAGCAGGGCTTGCTATTGAGGATATTGACCTTTTTGAGATCAATGAGGCCTTTGCCGCCTCCAGTGTGGCAATAAGCAAGACATTGAAACTGGATCAGGCCAAAGTGAATGTGCGAGGTGGCGCGGTTGCCCTTGGACACCCAATCGGAGCAAGTGGTGCAAGGTTGTTGGTAACACTTCTCCATTTGATGAAGGACAAGGGGGCAAAACGCGGCGTGGTCTCTCTTTGTTTGGGCGGTGGAGAGGCTGTATGTTTGCTTCTTGAAAGGGATTGATGGACTCTCAAGTTGTGGGAAATTTGATGACAAAGGAGGCTTACAATGGCATACGAGACAATCAGGCTGGATGTATCTGACTCCGTTGCAACACTTACTTTCAACCGGCCCGAAGTACTCAATGCGCTTAACCCGCAGATGATCGCAGAATTTAGTACAGCTATCAACGAGGTTCAGACAAAGACACAAATCAAGGTCTTGATTCTTACAGGAGCTGGACGAGCCTTTGTAGCCGGGGCTGATATCAAGCTGTTGCAGGCGCTGGAAGACCCCCTGGGCGCTAAGCAGTTTGCTCAGGCCGGGCAGTGGACTCTTTTTGCCCTTGAGGCAATGGACATCCCTGTTATCGCCTGTGTGAACGGCTTTGCCCTTGGAGGAGGGTGTGAAATAGCCATGGCCTGTGATTTTGTCTATTCAGCGGAGAGTGCCAAGTTCGGGCAGCCGGAGATCAATCTGGGACTGATTCCAGGCTTTGGTGGAACGCAGCGACTCTGTCGTCTTGTAGGAAAGGCCCGGGCCAAGGAGCTTTGCATGACAGGGCGCATGCTTTCCGCCCAGGAAGCACATTCCATGGGACTGGTAACACGGGTGTTTCCCGACGAAACACTTTTGGAAGAGACTCTGAAGATAGCAAATACAATAGCACAAAAGGGAGTTGTCTCGCTCAGGGCTGTCAAACACGTAATAGATAACGGATTTGATGTAGACCTAAGGAATGGTTGCGCCCTTGAGGCGGATGCCTTCTCGGTATGTTTTGCCAGTGCCGATCATAAGGAAGGGACTACCGCCTTCTTGGAAAAACGACCGCCAAAATTCGAAGGGAAATTGGTATAAGAAAACAGCGTGAGGTGTTATGATTTACCGAGCCTCTTGTCTTAAAACATCGCGAGAAGCAGTGGCTCGAAGGGGGTAACATGCATTTTGAACTTACTGAAGAACAGAAAATGATACAGGCGATGTGCCGGCGATTTACAGAAAAGGAGATCAAGCCGGTAGCAGCCCGTTTGGATGAAGCAAAGGAACACCCGGCTGATTTGTGCAGGAAGATGGGAGAACTGGGACTTATGGGTATTGCTATTCCCGAAGAATATGGCGGGGCGGGAATGGACTATATTTCTTATATACTTGCCATAATTGAGATCTCCAAGGGTTGTGCCTCAACGGGCGTTATCATGTCTGTAAACAATTCCCTGTATTGTTTTCCGGTCAATACCTTCGGAAGTCCGGAACAAAAAGAAAAATACCTTACACCGGTTGCAAGCGGTAAGGCCATAGGTTGTTATGCGCTAACCGAGGCCGGGGCGGGTTCCGATCCGGCGTCAATGAGCACGACGGCAAAACTAGACGGAGATAGCTGGGTCTTAAACGGGGAGAAGAAATTCATCACTAACGGAAATGTGTCCGATTACTGTGTTGTGGCGGCAGTAACAGATAGGGAGAAAGGTTCAAAGGGGATCAGCTCTTTTATCGTTGATTCAAAAAATACCCCCGGCTTTTCTGTAGGCAGGGTAGAAGAAAAACTCGGGATCAAGGCATCAGGCACTGCAGAACTCGTCTTTAACGATGCCCGTATTCCCAAAGAAAACCTTTTGGGAGAAGCAGGCGCCGGCTTAAAGCAGATGCTGACAACCCTTGATGCGGGGCGTCTCGGCATTGGTGCACAGGCTGTCGGCATAGGTCGCGCTGTCCTGGATGAGGCCGTGGAATACTCGAAAACGCGGGAACAATTCGGGAGGCCGATCTCCAAATTCCAGGCAATCCAATGGAAGCTTGCCGATATGGCTACAGAACTCGATGCGGCAGAACTTCTCCTGTTAAGGGCTGCTTGGCTGCAAGGTTCCGGAAAACCCTTCGAAAAAGAATCTGCTATGGCCAAGATGTTTGCCTCAGACGTGGCCATGAGAGCCGCCGTAGAAGGTGTGCAGGTGCTTGGTGGATATGGTTACAGCAAGGATTTTCCTATGGAGCGCCATATGCGAGATGCCAAGATCTGCCAGATCTACGAGGGTACAAATGAGATCATGCGCTTGGTTATTGCCAGAAATCTCCTTAAACAGGCAAAAAACTAACAAATGGGACTTAAAAAAGGCCTGGTGCAGGTCTATACCGGCGATGGAAAAGGGAAAACTACCGCAGCCCTTGGGCTTGCCTTAAGGGCTATTGGTAGAGGGCTAAAGGTAGTCATGATTCAATTCCTGAAAGGGGACAATCGGACTGGGGAGCTTGTTGCGGCCCGCCGTCTCCTGCCGGAGCTTGAGATCAAACCCATGGGAAAAGAGGGGTTTATCGGTTCCGATGGCCCTTCAACACAAGATCTGGAATTGGCGGGAGCGGCGCTTGTTGAGGCCAAGATGCTTCTGGCAGACAGGGCCTGCGATGTTCTTATTTTAGATGAAATCAATGTGGCTGTCTCGCTCGGCTTACTATCTGAAGACGCCGTTTTGGACATCATTAAGGGCAAACCCGAGGATGTCGAATTGATTCTGACGGGCAGAGGGGCTTGTAGCTCCATACTTGAAAGGGCCGATTTGGTGACAACTATGGTTTGTACAAGGCATTATTTTGACAAAGGTCAACCTGCCCGAATTGGCATAGAGCATTGAAGGTGGTAAATGAGTAGGCTTTTTAACGATGATGAAGTTACTAAGATTGCATCCGGTGCGAGCCAATGGCAGGACCAGTATGACAAAAACATGGCAAGGGCCCCTAAAAAAAAAGGGTCCTATTCCACCGTTTCCGGCAAGGAGATAAGGCCTTTGTATACCCCATGCGAGACAAGGGGTTTTGATTACATGGACAAGCTCGGATTTCCGGGACAATATCCTTACACCCGCGGGGTACAGGCCTCCATGTACAGAGGCCGATCTTGGACCATGAGGATGTTCGCAGGTCTTGGCAGCGCCGAGGAAACGAATGAGCGTTTCCACTATCTCGTTCAACATGGACAAACAGGTCTGTCTACAGCCTTTGATATGCCCACTCTAATGGGCTATGACACCGACGACCCCAAAGCCCGTGGTGAATGTGGGAAATGTGGTGTGGCAATCGACACACTGAAAGACATGGAGATCCTTTTTGAAGGACTACCTGTAGATAAACTCACCACATCTATGACCATCAATCCTCCCGCTTCAGTCCTTTGGGCCATGTACATAGCCATGGCCGAAACGAGGGGGGTTAACCGGTCAAAACTTGGCGGGACCATTCAAAATGACATGTTAAAGGAATTCATCGCGCAGAAGACCTTCATGTGCCCACCAGAGCCTTCCATGCGGTTGATTGTTGATGCCATTGACTTTGGAACCCGAGAAGTTCCAAGATGGAATACGATAAGTATTAGTGGATACCATATCCGTGAGGCGGGCTCTACGGCAGTACAGGAACTTGCCTTTACTCTTGCTGATGGCATAGCCTATGTTGAGGCGGCCCTGGAACGCGGTCTTGACGTAGATGATTTTGCGCCGCGCCTGTCCTTTTTTTTCAATTCTCACATCGATTTCTTTGAGGAAATAGCCAAGTTTCGTGCCGCCCGCAGGATGTGGGCTAACATCATGAAAAACCGTTTCCATGCAAAATCGGAACGTTCCTTGTGGCTTAGATTTCATACCCAGACCGCTGGCTGTAGCCTTACAGCTCAACAACCCTTTAACAATATAGTTCGTACCGCGGTTGAGGCGTTAGCTGCCGTACTGGGAGGGACTCAATCACTTCACACGAATTCTTTTGATGAAGTCCTTGCTATTCCTACAGAAGAAGCTGCATCTATCGCTCTTAGCACCCAACAAATACTCGCTGAAGAAATTGGAGTTGTAAATACTATCGATCCACTGGGGGGATCCTATTTTCTGGAGTCTCTTACCGAAGATATGGAACGGGAGGCATTTGAATACATCAACAAAATAGATGAGATGGGGGGTATGTTAAAGGCCGTTGACAGAAATTATCCTCAGCTGGAAATAGCCGATGCCGCCTACACTTTTCAACGTGAAGTCGATGAACGGAAAAGGACCATGGTAGGTGTAAACAAGTACGTTATTGACGAAGACATCCCCGTTGATATCTACCAAACAGACGATACATTGGAAGAACAACAACTGGCCCGAACTAACAAAGTAAAGAACAACAGAGACGCAAAGAGGGTTAAAGAATCTTTGGAAAAGCTTGGTGAGGCATGCAGCAGCAATGAAAATGTCATGCCGAGACTCATCGATTGTGCTTCTATCTATGTTACTTTGCAGGAGATGTGTGATGTCTTCCGTGAAGTTTTCGGTACTTATAGGGATCCGGGGACGTTTTAAGTGTCCATCCATAAATGGCATATTTTGGTCCAATACGGCGTTCTCCGCGGGTTTGCGCCTGCGGCTTATGAAAAGGCCATCCTCGACGCAGCGCTGCTGCGACTGCGGTGTAAACCCTTGAGCGGCCTTGTCTTGAACCAAAATCTACTATTTCTGGATGGACACTGGCCGGCAGATACACAATCCGAGTCTAGGAGTTCATGGATGGAAAATCACGCCAAAGCCTGATCACAAGTGAAAAGTGATGAGAAAAATCAGAATATTGGTTGCAAAACCCGGCCTTGACGGCCATGACCGAGGCGCTCGTATTATTGCCAGGGCATTTCGAGATGCTGGGTTTGAGATTATCTATACGGGGCTTCATCAAACGCCGGAGCAGATCGTGAGTGCTGCTATCCAGGAAGACGTTGATCTCATTGGGCTCAGCAGTCTTGCCGCAGCCCACTTGTCTTTGTTCCAAAGGGTGATCAACCTTCTGAAAGAGCAACAAGCAGATGATATTGTAGTAATAGGTGGCGGGATCATTCCGGAAAAGGATATTGACAAGCTGAAGGCAATAGGTGTCAAAGAGATTTTTCTCCCGGGCGCGTCCCTAGATGCTATTGTAGAATGGGTAAGAGAAAATATAGTGCCACGCTAGGAGTTTGTCCGAGGATACCTTAGCTTTTCATAGGGAGTGAAGCATGGAAATCGATCTTTCTGAACTAAGTCCAATCTTTGAAAAATATCGAGGGAAAAGGGGCTTCTTGATACCTCTTTTACAAGATGTCCAAGGTCATTACGGTTATGTGCCCGAAGATGTAGTGGGTCTGATTTGCAAGGAATTCGCCGTTCCATCGGTGGATATTTATGGTGCGCTTACCTTTTATGCCCAATTTTACCTCACTCCAAGGGGAAAACACACCATAAGGGCCTGCCAGGGCACAGCCTGCTTCATTATGGGAGGCAGGGAAATTCTCGAACATCTTAAGGACAATCTCCACGTGTCCTTGGACGAGACCACCGACGATGGTCTGCTTACACTTGAAACAGTGGCGTGTCTGGGATGCTGTGGAATGGCGCCTGTTATGGCCATAGACGGCGGCATTTACGGTAAGTGCTCTATTGGAAAAGGTGATGAGCTTATTGAGGAACTCAGGCGTAACGAGTCAGTTGAAAAGGTATAGATAAATGGCAAACAAGATATTGATTTGCATGGGTACAAGCGGCATTTCCGCAGGTGCGTTTGAAGTAGCCAAGGCATTTGAGAAACAATTGAGAAAAGAGGGACTTTCGGGCGCCTATGAGGTGGTGCGAGTAGGCGACAGGGGACTTTTCAGAGATGTCCTCGTGGATGTTATCCCTGCGGATGGGAAGCGTATTACATATGAATATGTCAAAGTCGGGGATGTATCCACAATAGTCAAGGAGCATTTGAAAGAGGGAATACCTGTCGAAAAGCTACTGTCTGGGAGGGATTATGAGCAGTTTTTTAATGGTCAGATGCGCCTTGTTCTTGCCAACTGTGGCGAGATTGATCCTGAAAATATCGATGAATACATTTCTGCCGGCGGTTATGAGGCGCTTCCAAAGGCCCTGAAGCTGACACGCGATGAGGTGATAGAAGAGATCAAAAACTCCGGGCTTGGCGGCCGCGGTGGAGCCGGTTTCAGCACTGGGTTGAAATGGAGATTTGCCAAGGATGCCCCTGGAAACGTCAAATACATGATTTGCAATGCAGATGAGGGGGACCCGGGTGCTTTCATGGACCGAAGCGTCCTTGAAGGCGATCCCCATGCCGTACTCGAAGGTATGGCTATCGGCGCCTATGCCATTGGTTCTTCAGAGGGGTTTATATACTGCAGGGCCGAATATCCACTTGCCATTAAACGCCTGACCATTGCCATAGATCAGGCGAAGAAAAAGGGCTTGTTGGGGCAAGACATCCTCGGAAGCCATTTTTCCTTTAGTGTTTCTGTTGTTCAGGGCGCCGGAGCCTTTGTTTGTGGCGAGGAAACCGCCCTTATGGCTTCCATCGAAGGTGAGCGCGGCATGCCACGGGTACGTCCACCTTTCCCGGCGCAAAAAGGCCTCTTTGGCGCCCCTACAAATATCAACAATGTCGAAACGCTTGCCAATATCCGACATATAGTTACTAGGGGAGCAGACTGGTATGCCGCAATTGGAACGGAGAACTCGAAGGGGACAAAGGTCTTTGCCTTGGCAGGCAAAGTCAAAAATACAGGCTTGGTAGAAGTTCCAATGGGCACCACTATCCATGACCTAATATTTGGCCCAGGGGGGGGGGCGCTTAACAAGCGTGCCGGGGTAAAGGCGGTACAGATGGGTGGACCTTCCGGTGGCTGTATACCGGCTGAACTTCTTGATCTTCCCATCGATTATCAGTCAATAAACAAGACCGGCGCCATAATGGGCTCCGGCGGCATTATTGTAATGGATGCCAAGACCTGCATGGTAGACGTTGCTCGGTATTTTCTGAACTTTACTGTGGGAGAATCTTGCGGAAAATGTGTGCCGTGTCGCATAGGATTAAAGCGTCTCCATGAGGTGTTAACCAAGATCACCGAAGGCAGTGGTACGCCTGAACAGATCGAATTTCTGGGCAAGATGTCTGAGACCATAAAAAGCACCTCGCTTTGTGGTCTTGGCAACACTGCTCCCAATCCAGTGCTTACTACGTTGAGGTATTTTCGGGACGAGTACGAAGCCCATATAAAGGACCGGAATTGTCCCGCCCATGTTTGTACTGCATTGCTTGATTTTGAAGTAGATGAAGAAAAGTGTTCCAAGTGCGGGCGTTGTTCCAAGGTATGTCCCGCGGGTGCTATTTCATGGAAAAAGAAGGAATATGCAAGGATTGACAAGGACAAGTGTACAAAATGTAAGGCTTGTATAATCACATGTGAGTTCATGGCGATTCGCTAGTGTCTATCTATATGATGAAAGGCCGGCAAATGGTAAAGATAGAGATCGATGGAAAAAAAGTTGAAGCTAGAGATAATGCGACAGTCTTGGAGGCGGCCATTGAATCGGGCACCTATATCCCGAACCTGTGCTACCATCCGGATCTGGAATCTATCGGCGCTTGCAGGCTGTGCATTGTGGAGATCGAAGGGATGAGGGGGCTGCCCCCTTCGTGCACCGTAAAAGTAAGAGATGATATGGTCGTAAGGACCAACACGGAAAAACTGAAAGACCTTAGGCGGGATCTTGTCTGGCTGCTCCTTACGGAGTGTTCTAAAGATGCCCTTCGGGAAGGCACTCAGTTCAAAAAGGTTGTTGATTACGTCGGCATAAAAGATATTCTTCCCGGCTTTGAGCCCGAGCGAAAGAGTATCCCTATTAATGAGGATGATCCACTTTTTATAAGGGATCTCAACCTTTGCATTCTCTGTGGCCGTTGCTATAGAGCGTGCAAGGAGATCCGTGGAGTGAGCGCTATCGGATTGGTGAACCGAGGGATTAAAAGCTACATTTCCACTAGCTATGACAGGCCCTTGCGTGATACGGTGTGTCGTTTCTGCGGCGCCTGTGTAGAGGTGTGCCCTACCGGCGCCCTGCGTGAAAAGAGGGAATTTGCCGAGGCAGATCGTGAGAAAGCACTTGTCCCGTGCATGAACGCATGTCCGGCCGGCATTGACGTGCCCAGATATGTCAATCTGATTGCGGAAAAAAGATACCAAGATGCCATTTCCGTAATCAGGGAGAGAGTTCCTTTCCCACTTTCTCTTGGCTGTGTATGCCCTCATCCTTGTGAAGATGTATGTCGCAGGTGCGGCGTAAATGAGGCGATTTGCATTAAGGAACTCAAACGTTTTGTGGCCGATATTGATAGCGGTGAGTGGAAAAAGAAGATTACTGTAGCGCCTGATACGGGAAAGAAGGTTGCCGTGGTTGGCGCCGGTCCGGCCGGGCTTACCGCTGCGTGGTTTTTGCGAAAAAAGGGGCATGCGGTTACCATTTATGATAGTCTGCCAAAACCGGGTGGGATGATGCGTGCAGGAATTCCCCGATATCGGCTGACGGATGAAACCCTGGACCGCGAGATCAAGGTGATTGAAGAGATTGGGATTGAAATAAAGACTAATGTGAAAATCGACTCTGTAGATAGACTATTTAACGAAGGCGCCGACGTAGTTTTTCTCGCAGTGGGGGCACAAAAGGGGATGAAGATGGGTATTCCCGGGGAAGATGACCTGCGTGTGCTCGACGGCGTGGACGTGCTTCGTGATATCAACTTTGGCAAAAAAATCGAGCTGGGCAATGTTGTTGCAGTAGTCGGTGGTGGGAATGTGGCCGTTGATGTTGCACGTAGCGTACTTCGAAGCGGTGTGCGGGATGTATCTATCCTTTATCGTCGTACTCGGGAGGAGATGCCGGCATTCGAGGAAGAAATTGGTTATGCGGAAGTAGAAGGTGTGAATTTCGTATATCTCACTGCCCCCAAGAAGGTGGAAACAAGAGGTGAAAAGATAGCAGTAGAGTGTGTTCGCATGGAACTTGGCAAGCCGGATGCGAGTGGCAGGCGAAGGCCCGTTGCGATAAAAGGTTCTGAATTTTCTGTGGAGCCGGACTATCTTATTACCGCCATTGGGCAGCGTTCAGATGTGCCGGAGGGTTTTTGTGTGGATACCGACAAGCGGGGCCGAATTCTTACCGACAGTGAGCGCCTTTCATGCAAACGTGAAGGCCTATTTGCGGGTGGAGATGTAGTAAGCGGCCCGGCCACGGTTATCGGGGCTATACAGCAAGGGCGAATAGCTGCCATGAATATCGACGAGTACCTTGGTGGGAACGGCGAAATATTTGAACGTATAGCCGAAGTCGAAATACCGGACGGGAATATCGGTTGCATTGAAGACTTTTCCACACTTTCAAGAGCAAGTGTGCCTGTCATTGCAGTTGGAAAGCGCCTAGATCGAGAGTTTCCCGAAGTTGAGCATACCCTTAAAGAAGAAGCCGCCCGTGCAGAGGCGAACCGATGCCTCCGTTGTGGTCTTCGGCTTTTGATATCAAAGGCGCCTGAGCCGCCGGCAGGGATGTAACCATTTGCTATTAGAGGAACCGGCCATGGAAGAAGGTCAAGTACTCAACGTTGCCATCGTGGGCGGCGGTGCTGGGTGTAAGGCAATCATGGACATGATATTTGCCGAAAAGCTCAGCCAGCTTCGCATGAAGCTCATTGGCGTTGCCTGTAGCAATCCCGATGCTGTAGGTTATAAGTATGCCCAGGGAAAGGCAATCTTTACAACAACGGATTATCTGGAGCTATACAAGCTGCCGGGACTTAATATGCTCATTGAGCTTACCGGTAAACAAGGGGTCGCCAATGAGATATTCAGAACGAAGCCTGATCATGTCCGGTTAATGGGAAACGTGGCAGCCCGTCTTTTCTGGGATGTTTTTCAGATTGAAGAGGAAAGAATCGGCGACCGCAATCGCGCTGAAACGGAATTTCGGGAGAGTGAGCAACGCCTCCGCAGCATACTCGATACCATCGAGACAGGAGTATTGCTCATTGATCCGGAAACGCACATAATCGTCGAGGTCAATCCTTTTGCCGCAAAATTGATCGGTCTTCCAAGAAAGAAGGTCCTTGGTCGGATATGCCACAAATTCATTTGCCCGGCCGGTGAGGGCAAATGCCCTATAACCGATCTGGGGCAGGAGATGGACAATTCAGAAAATGTGCTTCTCACGGCCAGTGGTCACCGTGTGCCGATTCTTAAGACCGTAGCCCCCCTCAAGTTGGGCGGCAGGAAGCATTTGCTGGAAAGCTTTCTTGATATTACAGAACGGAAAAAGGCGGAAAATGAACTGCGGGAAAGCCAGGAACGATACTATACGGTCCTGGAAGCCTCTCCGGACCCTATCGTTGTTTATGACATGAAGGGCAGGTGCACATACGTAAATCCTGCATTCACTAATGTGTTTGGCTGGACCCCGGGAGAGATCATGGGGTTGAAGGTGCGCTACGTCCCAAAAGAAAATTGGCCTGAAACAAAAATTATGATTGATAAGGTCCTTGCAGGGGAGAGTTCTTCCGGTGTTGAAAGCCGTCGCTATACTAAGGCTGGCAATGTCCTCGATGTTAGCATAAGTGCTGCGATCTATTTAAATCGTGATGGAACGCCCGTGGGGAGCATCCATATCTTGCGGGATATTACTGATCGTAAACTGGTTGAGGAGGCATTGCAAAAGGCCCATGAAAAGCTTGAACTGCGGGTTGAAGAGCGGACCGCCAAGCTGGCCGAATCAGCAGAGCAGTTAAAGGCAGAACTTGCTGAGCGCAAACATACAGAGAAGGCACTCCGTTTTGCCCACAAAGATCTTGCAGTGAAGGCGGCCGCCCTGGAAAGTGCTAATGAAGAGCTTTCTCAATATGCCTTCGTCGTATCGCACGATCTCAAAGCCCCTCTTAGAGCTATACACAATTACAGTGATTTTTTGCGTGAAGACCTGGAAGGGTCTCTCGGACCGGAGCAGACAACTTATCTTGACGGTCTTAATCGGGCCGTCCGTCAGGGTGAAGAGCTGGTAAGTGATCTGTTGGAGTTTTCTAGAGTCGGAAAGCGACGTGGTCCTGTAGAGGCGGTAGATATGGGAGTATTTTTTCGGGAACTCATGGGCACTTTTGATCTACCTTCAGACATTGAAGTAGTGATGGCTGACGATTTGCCAACCATTGAGGCCGATCAAACACTTCTGCGGCAGATATTTCGTAATCTTATAGTAAACGCGGCTAAATTCAACGATTCCGCACACAAACGTATTGAGCTGGGATGGGCGTTGGCGCCGGAAGACCGTTGTGAATTTTTTGTGCGTGATAACGGTATAGGGATCGATTCACAGTATCATGAGCAGATCTTTCGCGTGTTCCAGCGGCTTCACACTCGTCAGGAGTACGACGGCACAGGCCTTGGCCTTGCTATTGTTAAAAAGGCTTCAAGCAAACTGTATGGTTCGGTTTGCATAGAATCAATGCCGGGCAAAGGAAGCACGTTCTTTATCACACTTCCCAAGCTGCAAAAGGAGAAATAGATATGGGCAAGAAACCTTTTGAGGTTCTTTTGGCAGAGGATGATGAACACGACGTAGTGGCCGTAAGGCGGGCGTGGAAGAAGTATCACGTGGCCAACCCTCTTTATGTTGTTAATGATGGAGAAGACTGTTTGGATTTCCTTCACCAACGGGGCAAATATAGTGAGCCTGGGTCTGCCCCTCGACCCGGAATCCTTCTCCTGGATATCAACATGCCCAAATTGGATGGGCTTTCGGTCTTAAAGAGTATCAGAGAAGATGCAAAATTGCACCGACTTCCTGTAATAGTTCTTACCACATCCAAGGCCGAAGAGGACCGACTTAAAAGCTATGATCTGGGTGCCAATGCCTATATCGTAAAGCCTGTCGGCTTTGAAAATTTTTCGCGTGCGGTAAGAACGATCAGCCTTTTCTGGCAACTAGTAGAACTGCCCGAGAAAAATGATGAACCTGGACAAGACTAAGGCGTTGCCGCCTATTAGAATTGTGTTGGTAGAAGACAACGAGCACGACAGGATCACTTTCTGCCGTACCTTACAAAGGAGTGGCATCGACTGCAAGGTTGCAGAATATGTGCGAAGCGAAGAGGCCTTGGTTGCAATCCGTGACAATAGTCCGGCCTTTGATATTGCTGTTATTGACCATGGCTTGCCCGGTATGTCCGGTTTGGAGCTGTGCAAGCAGCTGCTCGCTGAACAGACCTTCTTGCCCATGGTAATTCTGACTGGTAAAGGCTCGGAACAGCTTGCCGTTGAGGCCCTTAAGGCAGGAGTCGATGACTATATTATCAAAGACCCCGAACAACACTACTTGGATCTTTTGCCGGTAATTATCCCGGGTGTATTGCAAAAGCATGCAGATCACATTGCCCGCAAGAAGGCGGAAGAGGCGCTGGCAAGGGCCTATGATGAATTGGAGGTGCGGGTAGAAGAACGTACGGCTGAGTTGGCCAAGACGACGGAACAATTGATGTCGGAACTTGACAAACGCAAGCACGCAGAAGAGGAAGTAAGGCATCTTTCCCGACAACTTATCAGCGCTACGGAAGAGGAAAAGAAAAGGATTGCTCGTGATCTTCATGACGAATGTGGTCAGGTCTTGACGGCGCTCCATTTGGGAGTAGAGTCTTTGTACAATTCTCTGCCGGAGGGTCTTGCGGATCAACAAGGGAAGTGCAATGAAATAATCGGATTTATTGAAGAGCTGGGAGACAAGGCAAGACGCATATCATCGGAACTTCGCCCTGATATGCTCGATCACCTTGGACTTGTTCCCACCCTGGAATCGTATATAGAAGATTTTTCGAGGCGAACCGGAGACCTTCAAATCGATTTTCAGGCCACTGGAGTTAAGAAACGAGCAGGGCCCGAAATCGAGATCGTTTTGTATCGGATCCTTCAGGAGGCACTAAACAACATAGTAAAACATGCAAAAGCAAAGCATGTTAGCGTGTTGCTGACATACAGCCATCCCAGGCTTATATTTACAATAGAAGATGACGGGATCGGATTTTGGCAAAGGGAGCGCTTGTTATCGTTTCCGGGAAAGTATCAGGGCATTGGTTTGTTGGGCATGCGAGAAAGGATCGGATCTGTGGGTGGGAGCCTCAACATCCGTTCCAGTAAGGGGAAGGGCACATTTATCAGGATTGAGATACCGATTTGCTCAGATAAAGCAGGAGATTAGAAATGAGGGTTTTGCTGGCAGATGACCACGCGTTAGTTCGGGAAGGCCTCAAGCAGGTTTTGGATGACCAGCAGGACATGGAGGTTGTAGGCGAGGCGAGTGATGGTGTTGAGGCACTTGAGAAGGCAAAATCATTGCGCCCGGATATTGTGCTGCTCGACATTGCTATGCCGCGCTTAAGTGGCCTGGAAGCGGTTGGCCTGATAAAGGATGCAGTGCCTGATGCGCAAATCGTGGTGTTGTCGATGCACAAAAAGGAAGCTTATGTGCATCAGGTCTTTGCCTCAGGGGCACTTGGTTATGTGCTAAAGGCTTCGCCCAACTCTGAAGTGCTTGAAGCCATTAGAGCAGCACGTCGCGGGGAATATTTTCTTTCCTCCAAAATTCGGGCGGATGTTATTGGTGCTTATCTTGCGTCTAGGAAAGAAAGGCCTGCCGTGCTTGGCTATGATCTGCTCTCCGAAAGGGAACAGCAGGTTTTTAGGTTGGTGGTGGAGGGAAGTTCCACGACCAAGGTTGCCGATGTCCTCTGCATAAGCCCCAAGACAGTAGAAAAACATCGTGCTAACGTCATGAAAAAGCTTGGCATACATGATCTTGTGGGGATGGTGAAGTATGCGGTGAAAATAGGAGTTGTTGATCCTGACCTTTGGCAAGATTGATCCCGCCTTTATGGAGACAGCCGTTTACGGTGAACTCGATGCCTAACTTTCCAAAATACCCATATAAACGCCTGCAAAAGTAGAGAATCCCTACCCCCTAATACGTGGTATCCCCCATTGACTAGCCTTGACAATATTATATAGGCTGGCTTGTAGGGTAAGTTTTTTTGTTCTGTCGGGGCACATAAAAACCAGCCCATAAGGCCGCGAGAGCTTTGTATAACCTCATTTCGCTGGAGGGTCCATTCCATGGGAAAGTCGATAGGGACATTCAAGGAAAGAGAACCAGTTCAACGAAGGAGGCATGAGCGATTTGAAGCCCAAGATGGCGCCTTTGCCTCGCTCAGCCCACAATTCGCTGTTCTGGGGCAGATCGTGAATATAAGCAAGGGAGGCCTTGCCTTTCGCTATGTTGCTAGCCGGCCGCGGTCGAAGGAGTCTAATAGGCTAGACATATTGCTGACTGACGGGAGTTTTTTTGTTGATAAGTTACCTTTTGATAGCATTTGGGATATTGCGATACCTCAGGATTTCTCTCTTGGCCCTATAACGTTTTGGCACTGCGGTGTCAAATTTGGACAACTGGAATCTACCCAAAAGCTTGACCTGGAATATTTCATAGTAGCTTACGCCGGCGCCCACTCTGTTCGAGAACATTAGTGGATGGGCACAAGTTAGGGCTCGCTCAAAAATAACTTAACATTTTTACATCCCAGCTTCAGGCTGTTTTTGCCAGATTCTCATTCGCAAAATCCTCGAAATAGCTCGTTATAGCGCTACAGGTTGCGCCTAACGACTTAAGAACATCGCACTTCGTTTCCTGCGGGTTTGCTCAATTGAATCGGCCAAATCTGAACCAAATCTGAGCACCAAATCAGCGGACTCATTCTTTCGCGAGCCCTTGATGGCTAAGGTATTTGTGGGAGTTGCAACAAAGGCCAGGTACTTCCCGGCCAAGTGGCAATCTGCAAGTTTCTAAAAAAGCACAGGGGAAACGTTAGCGGCATATATTTGCCTATAAGATGAAGACGCATAATCCGGAATGTAGCATGTAAGGTGTGTAAAATAAGTACGTTGGCAGGCATGCCATGGGTTTAGTTTCTGGTGGCACGTGGCTTGCTTTGCATTAAAGCGTATAGGAGTTCTGGTTATAGTTTGAGGCTATGAAGCGCTTCTTTGGAAAAGGATATGGGATGGAGTAATAACGAAATGAGTGAAAAGCGCATAAAGGATTTGATGCTTGATCCCGACGCCTTTACGCATATATCACCCCAAGCAAAGGTGGTAGAGGCAGTCAAGGTGCTCAGCGAGAAATGGCATAATCAATTACCTGCCTTTGTATTGGTTGTGGATGAGGCAGAAAACAAAGAAGAGATTTTGGGAATGCTTTCACCAGATAATGTTCTTGGTCATATGGAATCTTCCGCAGAACCCGTGGACGAGCTTCCTATTTTTTGGCAAGGTCAATTTGATGAGGAATGTGAGATTATCTTAGACAGTCCAATTGTCGATATCATGTCATCAGTAACTCGTGTCATTCATGAAAGTGGCACTCTTACAGAGGCAGTGCATCTGATGAATTTGCAGGGCATAAACTGGTTGCCTGTGGTAGCGGATGAAGAGGTTGTGGGGATACTCCTCAAAGAGGCATTATTAAAAGAGGTTTTTGCGGTAGCTGAAAAGGAAAAAGACTTATGAGATCAGATTGAAACCAGGGCGGCAATTTTCTTGACATTTTAGTGGCAGACTGATACCGATACGTTGTAATTGTGATTTTAACGGCCTGCGAAAGTTTAATACCAACCTGGAGGGGAAAAGATCTATGAGTGAGCAATTAAATATCCGTGTATTGTTAGTAGACGATGAAGAAAACTTGATTGAGTACATGTCGAAGCGGCTTTTGAAGCAAGGCTTTACCATAAAAGCGGCCTTTTCCGGCGAAGCCGCCATTAAGGTGGCAGAGACAACACATTTTGACGTGGCGATCGTTGACCTTAAGATGCCGGGGATGGATGGAGTGGAGACCCAACGCAAACTCAAGGAGATTCAACCGTTTCTCCAATGTATTGTCTTGACAGGTCATGGTTCCATAGAATCAGCGCTTGAGAGTGGTCAAGAAGATGCCTTTAATTACCTCCTCAAACCCGTTGACCACGACAAGCTTGTTGCAGCCATCAAGGATGCCTACAAGAAAAAGGTAGAAATACAAGACAAGAAGTTCAAAAAGCAGGTCGAAGAGCTTTACGCCTCGGGGATGGGCGCCCATGGAATAAGAAAAGCGATTGCTGAACTGCGTAATATTTATGGAATCGACTAAGTCACTATCCAGTGAGCTGACAAAGGTTACACGGGAGGTGGCCAGCTACAAGATAGAGCTGGATCAGACCAGGAAGTATCTTCACTGTATCCTACAAAACTCCACCGATATTATCTTTATGACGGAAATCACAGGCTTGCTCGTTTCCTTTAGCAATGGGGCGGAAAAAGCCCTTGGCTATGCCATAGAAGAGGTCATAGGTAGATCTGTTAAGGATCTTACCGAAGATGCCGAATCGTTTGAGGCCTTAATGGCGAAATGCTGTGTCGAGGGGAATGTAAGTGCGCCGGAAATACATTTTCGACACAAGGACGGGACGCGCGTACATTGCCATGTCTCTTTAATGGAATTGATAAATAGAAAAGATAATCGGGTGGGTACTATTGGCGTGTGTCAGGATATAACGCGGTGGAAAAAACTCCAGGAAGACTTAGTCCAGATCGATAGGCTGGCGGAAATGGGGCGTATCGCCTCAGGGGTGGCCCATGAAATCAACAACCCCTTGGCGATTATCAGCGAGGCATCCGGTTGGGCTGAAGAGGTCATTACCGATGCGAAGGGGTTGAACCCCGATGATCGTGAGGAACTAAAAGAAGCGGTAAAAAAGATCAACCTTCAGACCATGCGTTGTCGCAACATAACCCATAAGCTACTTGATTTTGTGCGTGATGTGCCCCCGAAGAAGGCCGAGTTCGACATACATTCATTACTTAAGGGTACTGTTGATTTTTTGCGGCCTGAGCTTAAGCATACTACCATAGAAGTAGAATTCGCTTTTCCGCAAGAACCTTTGTCTATCATATCAGATCCAAAACTGTTAGAGCAAGTCTTCGTCAATCTGGTTACCAATGCCATTTATGCTGTCCAGGAAAACAGGGAAGGTAATGGATACATAAAGATACAAACAACAAGGACGGACGCAGGGGTTGATGTGGACATTGAAGATAATGGCGGGGGGATACCGGAAGAGGCTCGGGCGAGCATATTCAAGCTTTTTTACACAACCAAACCCCCCGGCAAGGGAACAGGGTTGGGGCTTTCCATCTGCCGGAACATTGTCAAAAACCTTGGCGGCGAACTCAGCTTTCAAAGCAAGGTAGGCGCCGGAACCACCTTTACAGTCAGCATTCCTTCCTCAAAATAACTATACATCTTGCTGGTCTTCCGGGCTGTTTTCTGCGTTGCTCGGTCGGTCACATGCCTCGGTTGCTCCAGCCCTTACCCCTCTTTTTTCTTCAACATCGTACCGTTTGCTAGTCTGGCGAATACGTTGTTCTTGTCCCACCTTTTTGTTATAGGCTTGTTTGATTTTAGATACCAATTCTTGGGTTTCACAAGGTTTCCTCAAATAGTCAAAGGCCCCCAGCTTCATTCCTTCAATGCCGGATTCCAGAAATGCATGTCCAGTTAACATAATCACCTCAACTAAGGGCGCCATCTTATTGATTTCGCGAAGCGTTTCTATACCGTCAATACCGGGCAAAAGCACATCGAGCACAACGACATCAAAGTCGGATTCTTCTATCTTTTTCAGGGCCTGTTCGCCGGAAAGGCACTTTGTTACTTTATAGCCCCGATTAATTAAGCGCCTGGAGAGATATTCGAGGTACATCTCTTCGTCATCGACAAGTAGGAGCTTAGGTTTCATATCTGATTCTCCCTCTTTTCATCTCCCTCTGCCGGGAATCAAGCCCTTGTCGACGCCCTTTCCCGTGTTCTTCGAAACCTTATATTATAATCACTCATCTTTTGTCTGAGGGTTCGCGGCTTGATTTCAAGCAATTTTGCCGCCTTGGTTCTTTGCCCTTTTGTTATTTCCAGGGCCCGGAGAATAAGTCCTTTTTCTACTCGTTGCCTTGCTGCTCGCAAGGGTTCAATTCCACCCGGCACTTCACAGTAACGAGAGATTCCTTCCGTCCCATGTATTGCCGTGGCTTGATCTGCTTGTCTGCCGGCAGCATTCGTTGTAAATTCTTCCGGGAAATCACTTGGTGCGATTACCGTTTTTGCGGCCATTAAAAACACGTGTTCCATCAGGTTCTTCAGTTGCCTGATATTGCCCGGCCAGTCGTGCGAGACAAGAAGTTCCATGGCTTCAACCTTGAGGGTTACCCTTTCTTTTTGATATATCTTTGCGAATCGTTCCAAGAAATAGTCTACAAGATGGGGAATCGCCTCTCTTCGTTTCCTTAAAGGCAAAAGGTGGATGGGGATAACCTGAAGACGGTAATAAAGGTCTTTCCTAAAACGTTTTGCCTCGACTTCCTCAGCAAGGTTTTTGTTCGTGGCCGCAACGATACGAACGTTTACCTGAGTTGGAACTTCGCCGCCGATCCTCCGGAAGCATCCGTCCTCCAATACCCGAAGGAAATTTGCTTGATTCGATTGTGAGATCTCCGAGACCTCATCAAGGAAGAGGGTCCCGCGGTGAGCCTGTTCAAACCTGCCCTTCGTTCGCTTAATAGCTCCTGTAAAGGCTCCAGCCTCGTGACCGAATAGTTTGCTTTCAAACAATTCTCCGGAAAGTGTGCCACAGTTTACCGGCACAAAGGGCTTATCTTTACGCGTGCTTCGCTGGTGCACGATACGTGCCAGAAGCTCCTTGCCGGTTCCCGATTCCCCGCTTATCAACACATTGGCATCAAAGCGGGCAACCTGGTGCACGGCCTTCATGACCGAGCGCATGTGTTCGCTAACTACTACAAACTCCGGGAAAAGATCGGGTTGTATGTGACCATGTAAAACGGCAACCCTGTGGGCGCTCATCTGGCACCTTCCTTTCTGTTTGTTACCCTGTCTACGACTGGCAACGGAGAACGTTTTGAAGACATAGTGTCGTCTGAGTAAACTCCTCGACCGAAATTCACATACCAAACCGGCACAAAAATGTCAATTCCTGATTACCAAGTAGATGATCGGCACGAAAATGCCGATAGGCACGATACGGTCTGTTGGTGCAAACAGGGCATAAATAATGTAAAAACAACATGTTGCCAGTTAGCCCGGCGGCGACTCCTTGGTTGGCACATGACTTGCTCGGCCCTTATGCACAATAAAGCGTGTTAAGAACCTGGGTCGTCCAAGTAGATGATCTGACTTCTTGGTATCTAAACATTTAAATTACTCCAACAAAGAGGACAACAAGGTGGACGGACAAGGCGAAGAGGGGTTGGCTTCAAAAGGTTCTCGTGCCGGCAGTGGAAACGGTTCCGCCGAGGCCGAGGCCCAACCCAGGAGGCTTTACTTCTATCCATTTTTTCTTACCTTTATTATTATGTTTGTGGTTTGGGTTTTCCTTTCCGGTAAGTTTGACCCTTTTCATATGAGTCTGGGACTCATCTCTTGCGCAATCGTGTCCTACCTTTCGGCAGATCTGCTTTTTCCGTCCCGTGCAACAAAGGGGATGTTCGGCCAATGTTTGCGGTTTCTCAAATATATTCCTTGGTTGCTGGTAGAAATCGTCAAAGCGAGTTTGCATGTGACCTACCTGGTTTTTCATCCAAGGATGATGGACCTGATTGACCCGAGAATCATAAAGTTTCGGAGCAAGTTAACCAGTGACATGGCGCTTGTAACCTTTGCCAATTCAATTACACTTACCCCAGGAACCATTACTGTGTATGTGTCGGTTGACGGTGATTTTAAGGTCCATGCCATTGATAAGGCCTCCGGTGATCCCTTGCCGGGTGAGATGGAGGCTAGGATTTCAGAAATATTTGGTGAGGTCTAATGGACAGCATTTTTTTGTATTCTAGTATGTTCCTGGCTTTGTTAATGGTCCTGTCTCTATATCGTGGCGTCTTTGGTCCTACTGTAGCGGACAGGATGATTGGGGTAAATGCCATCGGAAGTAAAACGACAGTTTTGTTGATCTTAATCGGGCTGATCTATCATCGAGTAGACATGTTTGTTGATATCGCACTGGCCTACGCTATGCTGAACTTCATTGCAGTGCTGGCAGCTTCCCGGTATTTCCAGAAGCGCAAGGGATTGTATGATGAAGCGTAGTCGCACTGGGTTTATTATTTGGAGGGATGAGCAATGGATGTCGTAGTAGTTTTGTTCTTGTTTGCCGGTCTGTTTTTCTTTACCGGGGGGGCGATAGGGATACTCAGGTTTCCTGATTTTTACTCCCGGCTCCACCCTGCAGGCAAACTCGACACGCTCGGTTTGTTATTGTCAATGATCGCACTAGCCCTTTTTAACCTTCATCATTTTTCACTGGGCACAGTACTGACTAGTGCCAAGATTATCCTGATTGTGGTTTTTGTCTTTCTGGCAAGCCCTACAGCTACTCACGCCATAGTAGATGCCGGTGTTAGGGCAGGGCTTGGGCCATGGACAAAAGGAGAACAAAGGAGGTAATCCGTGATCTGGCAACTAGATTTGGCCATTCTGACCTTGGTAGTAATTGCCGGCATTGGCTCCCTCATGGTCAAGGATTTACTGGGGGCCGCCATATTGTTCGGGGCCTATAGTTTTATGATGTGCCTGCTTTGGACCATTATGGGGGCTGTGGATGTGGCTTTTACTGAAGCTTCGGTAGGTGCGGGGGTGAGCACGGTCTTTTTTGTTGCAGCCGTTTTTCGCACCACAAGGAGGACAAAAGATTGAAGATTGTAGGTCTTATTATAGTGGTTCTCACAGGCGCTTTTCTCATCTATGCCGCAGCAGATTTCCCCGGGTGGGCGGACCCGATGTCTCCTGCCAGCACATACCTTTCGCCTCACTACATTGAAAAGACCATGGAGGAGACTTCGGTGCCTAACGTTGTAACCGCTGTCCTTGCCGACTATCGTGGGTTTGATACTATGTTTGAAACAGCGGTAATCTTTTCGGCCGCAGTTGCTTGCTTTTTTATTCTGCGGAATTTCTTGCCCAAAGAGCCAGGAGACAGACTCTATCGGCATATCTTGACCGGTATGACAGTGCGCATAAAAGAGGGGGGAAAGCTGCCGCGATCCAGCGATTTTGAACGAATCGACGCTTCATGGACCCCCCACGACTTGATCATCAAGACTATTTGTAGGTTGCTTGTGCCCTTTATTCAGCTTTTCGCCCTCTATGTGATTGCCCACGGACATCACAGCCCCGGCGGCGGATTCCAGGGTGGCGTGATCCTGGGGGCTAGTATCATAGTGCTGGCCATGTCGCACGATTTAAGGACCACCCTGGCACGGATGCGGGAAAAAACAGTCGGTCTCCTTTGTGCCTTAGGTGTCTTTATCTATGCGGGTACGGCAGCATTGTGTTTATTGCTGGGCCTTAATTTCCTGGACTACGCAGCACTTGCCTCCGTACTCCACGTGGACGCCATCACGGCGCGATCTCATGGTATCCTTATTGTAGAAATTGGCGTAGCAATTGCCGTGATGACCGCCATGGTCTGGATCTACAACAATGTCTCGTCAAGAGGCAACTATGACGAGGGGCTATAAGTTATGGCTGATTTCCTTCAAATAGTGATAGCGAAATACAATTATTGGATCTACATCACCCTAATGATGATCGGGTTATATGGCATTATTGCAAAAAACAATTTGGTGAAAAAGATCGTAGGCATGAATATCTTTCAAACCGCTATTATTCTCTTCTATGTTTCCACCGGTGTAAAGAAAGGGGCCACGATTCCGATCCTGGAGCATGGGCAAGGGCATGGAGCCGGCTCTCACCTGGTGCATGCTGTTGATTATATGAACCCATTACCGCATGTTTTGATGCTGACCGCCATTGTCGTTGGTGTGGCCACACTTGGCGTGGCGCTGGCGCTGGCGCTGAGAGTATATGAACGGTACAACACATTGGAAGAAGATGAAATCTTAGCACAGATAAGGGAAAAATGAGCCAACATTACCCCGTACTTTTAGTCGTTGTTCCATTCCTATCCGCCTTTCTTATAAGTGCTGCCGGGTGGGCAAACAAAAAACTGTGTTTTCCCATTGCTGTTGTGGCCTTGAGTGTGGCAGTTTATTCATCCTTTGGGTTGCTTTTCAGGGTCTTGAATGAGGGAGTCATTGTCTACCGCCTGGCAGGATGGGATCCACCATGGGGGATTGCATATTATGTGGACCATCTAAACGGACTTATCCTTCCCGTTATCTCGGTAGTCGCTCTTGTAAACCTGATAGCAAGCAAGAAGAGTATTGAGCGGGAATTTCCGGAGAAAATGGGCGCCTTCTACACGCTATATGTCCTTATGGTTACCGGTTCTCTCGGTATTGTGGTCACTGGTGATGCCTTTAACCTCTACGTGTTGTTGGAGATTGCAGCGCTGACAGGTTATGGGATGCTGGCCATGGGAGATAAAGATCGAGCTCCACTGGCCACACTGAATTATCTATATATGGGTACCATCGGCGCCTGTTTCTATCTGTTGGGGGTGGGGTATCTATATATCGTTACTGGTTCCTTGAACATGGTTGACATTGCACGGTTGCTTCCGCCTATCTATCAGTCGAAGGCAGTCATGGCGGCCTTTATTATCTGCATGGTGGGGGTATGGCTTAAGATGGCCTTCTTCCCACTGCATGCGTGGCTACCGAATGCCTATACCCATGCGCCTTCGGCTGCAAGCAGTCTCATCGCACCACTGGCAACCAAGGTGATGGTCTATGTAATGATTCGCCTAATATTGACTGTGTTTACACCGGAGTATGCATTTACTACGTTATCAGTGAGCAAGGCCATCGTCTGGCTTGCGGTTATCGCCATTGTGATGGGTGCTTTTCTTGCCTTAAAGGAGCGTAGCCTGAAAAAGATGTTGACCTACATTGTTGTAGCGGAAGTAGGTTATATGGTCGGCGGCGCCTGGCTTGGGAACAGGGCAGGGATGACCGGATCCATTCTCCACATTGTAAATGACGCCTTGATGACATTATGTGTCTTCCTGGCTGTGGGTAACATTGTTTACAAGACAAAGGGGCATGGATTCGAGAACCTACAAGGGCTCTTTCGAAAGATGCCCTTTACCATGGGAGGTTTTGTAATCGGGGCGATTTCTATTATCGGAGTGCCTCCCACCTGCGGGTTTTTCAGCAAGTGGTATCTTATCTCAGGGGCTATTCAGGCCGGGCAGTACCATTTCATGGTAGCGCTTTTGTTCAGCAGTCTTGTCAGTGTGGTCCTGTTTTTCAGGGTCATAGAGATTTGTTACTATGAGCCATTTAGTGAGGGTCATGGTCACGATCATCATCCGGCGCCTATGGATGAGGCGCCTCTCAGCATGGTGCTTCCACTCTTGATTGTGGCGGCCGGATTAGTCCTGGTCGGTTTGTATACAAGTGATATTGTGGACCATGTTATTCGCTTTGCCATACCAAAGGGACTTATCTAGTGATAGAAACAGTCGTATCGATAAAACCGTTGTTGGCTGTATTGGTTTCACTTTTAGTTACTCCTATTTTGGCCTCAAGCAGAACGCCGAATGTTCGCGAGGTATGGACTTTTATTGCGGCCGGCGTGAAGTTCTTGCTTGTATTGTCGATGCTCCCAACGATCCTGAAGGGCACGGAAATCGTATATACGGTAGCCGAGTTCATGCCCGGGGCCGCAATCAAGTTCAGGGTTGATTCCCTGGGCATGCTCTTTGCCCTCGTTTCCTCATCATTATGGATTATCACCTCTGCCTATTCGATAGGTTATATGCGGGGATTAAAGGAACACAGCCAGACCAGGTATTACTGCTTTTTTGCACTTGCCCTTTCAGCAACAATTGGCGTTGCCTTTTCTGCAAATCTGCTGACTATGTATCTCTTTTATGAGATGCTATCCCTTGCCACCTATCCGCTGGTTACACATCATCAAGACAAAGAGGCACGGAGTTCGGGACGGAAGTATCTATTATATATCATGGGTACATCTATCGCGTTTGTCCTGCCGGCGATGCTTATTTGCTATAATCTGTCAGGTACTCTAGAGTTTGGGAGGCAGGGTTTTCTGGCCGGGACAGGGGCTTCTAAATCCTTGATGGCGGTCTTGCTGGTGCTTCTGGTTTTTGGGTTTGCCAAGGCTGCGATCATGCCGTTTCATTCATGGCTTCCTGCAGCCATGGTTGCGCCTACACCGGTGAGCGCTTTGCTCCACGCAGTGGCCGTTGTGAAGGTGGGCGTTTTTAGCGTTGTTCGCGTCATAACCGGTGTCTTTGGAACCGATCTATTGCTGTCCCTCAATTTAAACTCGGTTATCCTCTTTGCCGCCTCGGCAACTATTCTTATAGGCTCATTCATCGCTCTTTCTCAAGATAATCTGAAACGACTTTTAGCCTTTTCAACCATTGCACAACTTTCATATATCGTTCTCGGAGTCGGGCTGCTCTCCCCAAAGGGGATGACAGGTGGTATGCTTCATATTGCCATGCACGCCTTCGGTAAAATCACACTCTTTTTCTGTGCAGGGGCGATCTTCGTAGCTACAGGAAAAAGGAATATCAGCGAGATGATAGGAATCGGCAGAAGGATGCCGGTAACAATGACGGCTTTTTTTGTCGCCGCACTAAGCATCACGGGGGTGCCTCCCTGCGGCGGATTTTGGAGCAAGTGGTACCTTCTCTTGGGATCACTTGAGGCACACCAGATGGCCATTGTAGTTGTCTTGCTTTTCAGCTCTTTGCTGAATGCCGCATACTTTATGCCTATTGTCTACAAGGCATTCTTTTGCAGACCTGAGGAGTCGCAGTTTGAAAATAAGTTTAAAGAGGCGCCGCCCTTTTGCGTGGTACCCTTGGTGATCACTGCGGTGATCTCCATTATCCTTCTTATCTATCCCCAGCCTTTTCTTAGGTTGGCTACTATGACAGTAAAAAACATCATGGGGATGTAGGCATGACTATCAACGAAAGAAGTGATGAAATAGAAGGTAAGATGGAACTTTCTCACGAACCGGTCCCGCCTTATAAGGGAGCCTTTTTTATAGCTATTACCATAGGTGTTTTATATCTTGGCCTTATCCTTGTTATGACGCTTTAAATTTGATGGACTCGTAAAAAGTCCGATTTAGACGGTTTCGTAAAAAGTCCACGAACAAACGACACAGTAAAAAGCTCCAGATGCAAGGCGCGCGTACTGTTCTCAAGCCACTTCAGTGGCGCTATCTTGAGGAATGAGGCGTATCGTACGTAGCAGTGACGAAAGATGAAGCGCAACGCCGCAGATGGACTTTTTACGAAGTCGTCAAATTTTAAATAACAGATAGGGGACATAGGAATGGAAGAAAAACGGGATAAAGAGAAAAAGTACCTTTTTGATAATCCGAAAAATGTGAAGAGGCTTCTGTCAATATTCTTCTTATCGTTGGGTATTCTCTTATTCCTCGAGATATTTGTTCACAAACATGCGCATTTTCGTTGCGAAGAATGGCCTGAATTCTTTTGTGTGTATGGTTTTGTGGCCTGTGTGGTGCTCGTTATTGTAGCAAAGTATATCTTACGTTCCCTGGTAATGAGGCGAGAGGATTACTATGATTGATGCAGTTCCGCCTGCGGTCATTTTCATCGTTGGGGCATTATTGGTTCCCCTCATAAAGGGAAAATGGAAAGGTGCATTCCTGTTACTTATACCGATAGTCGGGTTCATAAATCTTATTCATATACCCGAAGGGACTCACTGGGTTGTCGGTTTTGCCGGTTACGATCTTGTTTTTGGTAAAGTCGACAGGTTAAGCCTTATCTTTGGCTATATCTTCCATCTCATTACTTTCATAGCGCTTCTTTATGCCCTTCATCTAAAAGACGATCTACAGCATGTGGGAGGACTTATCTACGCGGGCAGTGCCCTGGGGGTAGTCTTTGCAGGAGATCTTTTTTCTTTCTTTGTATTTTGGGAAATGCTTACCGTTAGCTCCGTACTGTTGATTTGGGCACGTAGAACTACGGCATCTACCGGCGCAGGTTACAGATATCTCCTTATCCATGCTATCGGTGGGCTGTGCCTTCTGGCGGGGATTGTTTTGTATGTTACCCAGAATGGTTCTATCGAGTTTGGCTACATCGGATTGAATGGGCTGGCCAGTTACCTCATATTTATTGGTTTTGGCATCAACTGTGCTTGGCCTATCTTCCACCCATGGCTGACTGATGCCTATCCTGAGGCAACGATCACCGGCGTAATATTTCTGAGTGCCTTTACTACAAAGACTGCTGTCTATGCATTAGCTAGAGCCTTTCCTGGTACGGAGGCATTGATTTGGATCGGGGCAATCATGACGGGATTTCCTATTTTCTATGCGGTTATTGAAAATGACCTCAGGAGAGTTCTTGCTTACAGCCTTATCAACCAAGTAGGATTCATGGTGTGTGGTATCGGTATAGGAACAGCTTTAGCCATCAATGGGGCCATAGCGCATGCCTTTAACGATATACTCTTTAAGAGCCTGCTATTTATGTCCATGGGCGCCATCATGTATCGTACCGGCAAGATCAACGGTACGGCATTAGGAGGATTGTACAGGACCATGCCGCTCACATGCATATTTTGTATGGTGGGAGCTGCGTCTATTTCCGCCTTTCCTCTGTTCAGCGGCTTTGTCAGTAAGTCGATGGTCATGAGTGCGGCAGGCGCTGGTCATATGAAGATTGTGTGGTTCATTCTGTTGTTTGCTTCTGCAGGCGTGTTTCATCATGCAGGTATCAAGATCCCGTTTTTTGCATTTTTTGGCCACGATTCCGGCATGAGGCCTAAGGAAGCCCCGCTGAATATGCTTCTTGCTATGGGCATTGCGGCCTTCCTGTGTATCTTTATAGGTTCGTGTCCCGGTCCTTTGTATAGTTTGCTTCCTTATCCAGTTGATTACCATCCGTATACAATGCCACATGTGGTGGGCCAAACCCAGATATTATTCTTCTCAGCCCTGGCCTTCACTCTTTTACTACTTGCCGGGATCTACCCACCTGAGATGAGATGTGTCAACCTTGATGTTGACTGGTTTTACCGCAAGGGTGGCAGACTCTTTTGCTACGTGGCAGATAAGGTGTTCAACGGTATCAACGCGGTTTCGGATCGATTCATTGCAAGGGGGTTACCTCGAGTCCTTGGCCGGCTTTCGAGGCATCTCCCCGAGATTCTCACTCTTGGCACCATGCTACCCTTGTGGACTGCCTTTGGTACTAAAGGTGAAGAACTTCAGGTCAAAATCAAAAAGGCGCGTTTTGCCCTAGAGACAGGCACAGCACCGATAGGAATCAGTGCGGCGGTAGCCACCATTTTTCTGGTGGTCATCTTCTTCTTGATATGATATGAGTAATTCCAGCAGAGTTGGAATTCAGGCCGACCAAAGAGTTGGGCGGGGAGAGGGGAGATATATGGCTTCTGTACAAGACTTAAAAGAAATAGTGCTGTTTGAGGACTTGCCGGACAAGGTGCTTGAACAGTTGCTTCCTATGGTTGAAGAGGAATCCTTTGGAGAAAGACAGGTCATCTACGAGGCCGGCAGCGCAGCAGACAAACTCTATTCACTGAAAAGGGGAAAAGTGTTGTTGGAGTCAGAGCTGGCCCCTGCCTTTATTATTTCGGTGGGTTCTATAAAGCCCGGATATTCTTTTGGCTGGCCCGCCCTTTTTCCACCTACTACCAATACCTCCTATGCCGTCTGTTCTGAGTCAAGCGAGATTCTGGCGATGCCATGCGGGAAGCTTTCGGATTTTCTAAATAGTGATCACGCTTCAGGGTATATGGTTATGCGAAAGGCAGCAACGATCCTCGAAAACCGCCTTGAACATAGGACAGAGCAGTTTCTAAAAGTTATGAGCAAGCATCCCGAAATTGGCGCCCTGCTGGGTATGTAGACTTGTTTGAGTATCGATTTAGGCATTGGTGGGTCTTGCTGCTTCTTTGAATCGAGCCGAAAAGGTGGTTCCTTTCCCGCTTGTGGATTTCACACTGATGTCGCCGCCATGTTCCTCGATAATCTTTTGCGTAATAAGTAAGCCCAGCCCTGTGCCTCTACCTTCTTTGGTACTAAAAAACCTACCGAAAAGCTTTTTTCTGACCTCCTTGCTCATCCCCACACCGTTGTCGGTAATTTCAAGAACAAGGAACTGATCGCCGTTTGTTTCGAGTTTGGATCGAACCGTTATCTCCCAGTCTTTGGAAGTGTCGGGATCATAAAGACACGCATCAATGGCGTTTGACACTAGATTCAAAAGGACTCGATGGATGCCGTTTTTGTCCAGATATGCGTGCTTCAGGCTTAAATCAAGATCCTCTCTCAGTTTAATATGGTGCTCGGCTGCGTTGTCTTTGACAAGTTCTAGTACCTCGGAGACTATCTTGTTCGGGTCACAATCAGTGAGTTCCGGTTTTCTTTCCTTTGAATATGTCAATAGATCCAAGACAAGCTCAGAAACTCGATCGATGTTTCGGCTGACCACACCCCAGCCTTCACGCAACATGGCAGTCTTGTCCTTTTCCAAACCCACATTAACCATATACATGCCGCCACGCAGGCCTGTTAAGATGTTCTTTATATAATGGGCTAGCCCTGCTACGGTCTCTCCAATGGTGGCAAGCCGCTCGTTCTTTATCAGTTCCTCCTGGGCCTCTTTCAGCTCTTGTTTGTATTCTTCAACCTTTTTTTCCAGATTTTCCGTGTAGCCTCTCAGTTGTTGCGTCATGGCCAGTTTCTTCTTGGCCCTATCTAGTGCAAGCATGAGGACTTCATCGCGAATCGGTTTTGTGATAAAATCCGAGGCCCCATGTTGGAGAGCTGAGATCGCTGAATCCATGTCGCCATGCCCGGTAATGACGATAACTTCAGCTTCGTCATCTGCGACCTTGATACTTTTGAGTACCTCGATGCCGTCCAGACCTGGCATCTTGATATCGGTTATAACAAGCTTTGGCGCTTGATCTTCAAAGATCTTCAGTCCTTCCTCGCCTCTTTGAGCAATGAATACCTCATATCCCTCGCAGGAAAGGCTAAGTTCCAACATTTCCAGCACCGGTTGTTCATCATCAATAATGAGAAGCTTAGTCATCGCACTCTCCTAAGAAATTGGAAAAGTAAGCCTGAATGTTGTTCCCTCATCCAAAGTAGATTCGACTTCTATATCACCACCGAAGTCTTTTACCAGGTTGTAGCTGATAGATAGTCCCAGGCCTGTTCCCTTCCCCGTTTCCTTTGTGGTAAAGAAAGGTTCAAAAATCTTCTTCTGGGTTTGTTCTGACATTCCCTTCCCCGTATCAGAGACCATTGCAACAACCTTGTTTCCCTCTTGACAGGTAGAAATTGTAAGTCTTTTCGGTGTTTCTGCCCCCGTTGCTTCCATAGCATGCCAGGCATTGGTTATCAAATTGAGAAAGACTTGTTCCAATCGGTTTTTATCGGCCCGAATCTCAGGCAACCCTTCCTCGAGATCGAGTAGCACCTCGATGTTCCGCAAATTGAGCTGCTGGCCCAGCATAGTAAAGACATCTTGAATCGGTTGATTAAGGTCTACCGGATAAACGTGGAAATCGCTCTGCCGTCCAAACTCTCGCAGATGGTTGATGATATTACTAGACCGGTTTACTTGTTCGCTTATGTTACGGCTAACCTTTAACAGTTGTTCCTTGGTGATTTCTTTACCTCGTTTTATCATCTTGGCAAGAAAATCGGCCCCTACTTGTATTGCATTCAAGGGTTGATTGATTTCGTGGGCAATACCGGTAGCCATCTCACCGAGAGTGGCTAACTTGCTCGCCTGGGTGAGCTTGGCAGCCTGTTCGAGGCGCCTGGTTATATCTACCGTCCTGACTATCAACGCACCACCAGCGCTTCCATTCTCTGTGTCCTTGAGTTTTCCTGAACGAGCGTGGAGATTTATTACAAGGTGGTCTCCACTCTTTTTCCTTGCCCATGCGTTGGGCACAAAGACATATACATCCTCAGGGGGGTGTTCCAGTTCTTTCCATACCCGTTCTCTCTCCTCAACGTCAAGGAGATCGAGAAACGACATTTTCAGAAGTTCTTCGCGTTCATATTGGTAATTCTGGCCAGCCGAATAGTTTACATCCAGGATCTTGCCGGAATCGTAATCGATCATAAAAAGTGGATTGGGGTCATTATTGAACAAAAGACGGTATTTTTCTTCACTTGCCTTTACCTCTTTTTCTATCCGCAAACGATCTTTTACTTCCTGTCTAAGTTTTTTATTTGCCACACTCAATTCGATGGTGCGATCTTTTACACGTTGTTCCAGCTCATTGCGGGCTTTTTGGAGTTCTTTCTCGGCTTGCTTGCGGGCGGAGATGTCCACAACGTTACCCAAGATAGCGTGTTCGCCCTTATAGTTGATCCGAACGTTTCTCCTTGTAACCCATATGATTTTACCGTCTTTCCTAAGCCCTCTGGATTCATATTCAGACGGGGCGTCTTTGCCGTTTAGCCTCTTTGCCGTTATTTCTTTTACAAGCCTTCTGTCTTTAGGATGAACCAGTTTTAATATATCAATGTCTATCAGCTCAGCTCTTGAGTACCCATAGATCTCGGCAAACCGTTTGTTGGCAAATCGAATCTTTCCGCCTTGATCTGTATAGGTGCCGATGAGTGAGTTTTCAACCAACGTGCTGTACTTTTCCTCCGACTCCCGAAGCGCCCATACCGCCTGCTTTCGCTCGGCCATCTCGATAGATACACTCGCAATCATCACATTGGTTACTTTTGCTAAGGATTTTAAGAGGTCTACCTGGGAAATTCCTGATACCCTGGCAGTCAAGTTGCCTTTTGACACGCGATGCAACACGTCAAAGTGTTCGGCAAGTCCTATGGCGAAGTCGTGCGAAAGATTGACAATTTCTCCAAGGTCTTCTGCCGTAAGGTTGACCATGTGTTTCAATTTGGAGATCAATTCCAGTTCTGATGTCTCCGAGATTCTAACCTCGGGATTTCCTGATGAGATCTCCTTCAAGGCCTCAAAGACCTCAGAAAGGCCTATGGCCAACTCCATGCTAAGGCTTTCCAGTTCCTCGTCACGTTCTTCAACCATCCCACGGAATTCCGCAAATTGATCGTTTACCACCTTTAGAGTTTCTTCCATAGACTCAAGATCTATGTTTGTCTTAAACGGGTCACAGTCGAGACACAATTCAATTTTTTCCAGAAATTTTCCCTGAATCTCTTTTCTGCAAAGGGTTCCGGGTACCAGCCAACATTTAAGTTCTTTTACCTTGTAAGCAGGACACTTTTCTTCACCGCAATCCAGGACTTCCCAGCATTTTACTTTCTTAGTTATTTTTTCCTTTTTCATCGCAAGTATTTTCCTATAGGCCTTGACAGAATCGGCTACAAAGTGATATATGGTCACAGATAAAAATCTATATATTTACACGTATAGCACACCGAAAGAGCGCATTCAAAGGGTTTCCCATGCAGGGAACATGTGTCCAATAGGTTGGAAGGATCACAGCGCAAAGATTTTAGTGCATGTTTGCGGCAGTATAATAGCATAATGGGTTTTATGGGGTTTTCGTTGGCCTGTTATTACCAATAAGGAGGGGGAAAGATGTCCAAGAAAATACTGATCGTGGATGATGAGCCAGACATCATTGCTTTTCTCGGTGCGCTGCTTGAAGAAAACGGTTATACAAGCGTGAGTGCTAAGGATGGAGCTGAGGGGCTTGAGCTGTTGCGCGACGAAAAACCGGACTTGGTGCTACTAGATCTGATGATGCCTAAAAAGAGCGGCATTACTATGTTTCAAGAATTGAGAAAAGACCCTGATCTAAGCAGTGTGCCCGTAGTTGTGGTGACAGGTGTTTCTGAAGTAACGGGTGTTGATTTTAGGAATTTCATGTTCAAACAACCAATGCGAGATGAAAAGAAATTTGTTGAGACAACGGGCCTGACCAAATACACCGTGCCGGACGGCTACATAGAAAAACCCATTGATCCGGATGAGTTGATTAAAACAATAAAGGAGATCTTTAAAGAATAGTGTTTGTAGGTCCTGGGAAAAACCAAGATCTCCAACTAAATCTCTTCTTGACATTATTGCGCACTTGGCATATATGACCGACCGATCCTTCTTACTCGTAACATCACCTTAATGTATCCCATAAGAGTGAGGGCGGCAATGTTATCATGCAGCAAATTTGCACGTTTTTGTTTCGCTCACATCCTTCCATGCTATAGGAGCAGATCTAATCAATGTTTAGCTTCTAAGGAAATAGGGCTTAACCTGCGAAAGGAACGTTTGACGAGATGACATCAAAGGGAGAACAGTTGTTTGCATTGGGCCTTGCGGCCATCTTGCTTGTTGTGGGCGTTGCATGCTACGCGGCTTTCCCGCAAAAAACCCCTGAGGAGCCCGTAAGGCTTATGTTCAAGACCAATGCGGGGAAGGTGCTGTTTGATCACAAGACCCATACAGCCGAAGACGGATACGGCCTTGCGTGCGATGATTGCCATCACGAGGAACAAGATGGGTCCAGTTCATGTAGTGGCGAGGATTGCCACGGCCCTGACAGCGAACCAAAAAGATCCGATGCTCTGCACATGAAATGTAAGGGCTGCCACAAAGACAGTGGGGCAGGGCCGGTGGAGTGTGCAAGATGTCACGTTATGTAGCCATTGCTAATGGGACTTTAAGACAAAGGATTGAGCTATGATAAAGAGATCATTCTTAGGTTTTGCCAAGCCGATGTTGCGGTACAATTCTGTCCCGGATCCGGTGAAAGATCTTGCAGTCCCCAAGACTGTGACCCTGCTGTTGAAAGGGTCACGAAACGGGATGGCGAATACGATAAAGATTGGCGATACTGTGAAGACGGGTCAGAGGATTTCTTTATCTCCAGACAGCGCCGAGTATGTCATCTCATCGGTGACCGGTGCCATTTCTGCTGTGGCCCCTCACGTGGGAGCCCTCGGACAAGCATATACGGCCATCACCATTAGTACAAGTGGCCAAGACGAGTGGGATGATGAATTCAAGAAAGAGAAAAACCTTGGCACAGCCGTGAAGTTTTTTGAATTTGCACCAGGGGATCCATCTTTCAAGGCTTTTGATGGCACCGCAAAAACCATACGGACCATCGTCGTAAACGGAGTGGATCGGGATCTGCTCCTGACCGCCAATCAATATGTGATGCAGAATGCGGCGGCTGATATCAAAGACGGAATTGAAGCCCTAAAGAAGATCACAGGTGTGGGCCGCGTTGTTATCACGGTGCCCGAAAGCCTGATACAACAAGCCAGTGCCACTGGCGCAGAAGTCAAAACAGTGGGCAACACCTATCCCGAGAGCCTTCCCCGCATGATTATGAAAGACGTTTTTGGCCAGGTGGTCCCAGCGGGTGATGCCCTTGAGGACACCGGAGTTGTGTTTTTCAGCTCTGAAACCGTTGCGGCCATTGGGGCTGCTTTTAAGACCGGCCGGCTTCCCGTGACCAAGATAGTGACCGTGGTGGGGAAAGGGGGCCAGACGACTAATGTGAGGACCAGGATCGGAACATCTTTGGGAGATGTGCTTAAAGCCTGTAGCATCTCGACGAATGAGCGAGATCACTTGATCCTGGGGGGTCCCATGACAGGCACAGCCGCCTATTCCGAAGATCAACCAGTGGAGCCCGCAACCGATGGCATTGTGGTGCAGGGTGAAGCCGACAGCGTACAGACCACGAATTATCCCTGTATTAACTGCGGGGAATGTGTCAGGATCTGTCCCGTTAAGGTCCCTGTCAACATGCTTGTTCGGTTCTTGGAGGCACGTCTTTATGAGGATGCGAGGAACATGTATGATTTGGATTGCTGTATTGAGTGCGGGTTGTGTTCTTACGTTTGCGTGTCCATAATTCCGATCTTTCAGTATATTATGTTGGGAAAATACGAACTTAGCCTGATGGAAACCGCGGAGGCAGCCAATGAGTAGTCAAAAGAAACTCGTCGTGGCCCACGCGCCTTATTGGCACGACGGTAGTAGGTTATCCACAAAGAATTACCATATTGTAATTGCTGCACTTCCGGCGGTGTTGATGGGCATAAGCCAGTACGGCGGGCCGGCCCTTGCGGTCATTGCCTTTTCCATGGCCTGCGCCATGATCTGGGAACTGGTTTGGAGTGCGATCTTGAAAAAGCCTGTCCCCATTGGTGACGGCAGCGCAGCAGTCACCGGGCTCCTGCTGGGAATGCTCATGCCGGCCACTGCTCCCTGGTGGCTAATTGCCCTGGGAACCTTTATTGCCATTATCGTGGGAAAACAGATATTTGGTGGCATTGGGTTTAATCCTCTGAATCCGCCCCTTCTCGCGTTGGCCATGCTCATTTTGTCGTTCAAAGGCATCTTTGATTTCAATGAAGCCCTTCGCAATTATGACCTCGGTTTTGCCATGACGTATCCCTTGGCCGATTTGAAGGCGTTTGGCCCGGGGGCGATCGCGAAGTTTAGCCTGGGCGACCTATTTATGGGCAGACAGGCAGGGGCGATCGGCTCTACATTCGGCCTGGGACTTGTTGTTGGGGGGCTCTACCTTATATTAAGAGGATATGTGCGATGGGAGATCTCCCTTTCATTTCTGGCAGGCGTCTTTGTGACGGCCCTCCTGTTCAACCTCTCCGATTCAAGTCAGTATGCCGGCCCGTTGTTTCATCTCTTTGCCGGTTATACATTGATTGCAGCCTTTTTTCTTCTGCCCGAGGACTCCTCGTCCCCGGCAAATTTCATTCCCATGCTGATTTTCGGTCTCTTTGCCGGGGTAATGACCGTGCTTGTCAGAAACATCGGGGCCTATGTGGATGGTGTTCCTTATTCCATCCTGCTTATGAATCTTGCCAATCCCCTCCTGGATAAGATCAGACCCAAAGCGATTGGAAAGGTGGTAGAAAATGCGTGATGTCATAAGGATGATTGTAGTTCTTAGCGTTCTGGCGGCCGTTTCGGGATGGTTGCTGTGGGCTGTTAAAATGGGGACGGCGTCGCAAATCGAATACCAGCAGCTCAAGTTTGTAAAGGGCCCTGCCATCAAGAACATCTTAGAGGGATGCACTAATGATCCGCTCGTCGATCGCTTCAAGATCAAAGACGGTGAGGTGGAAAGGGGCTTTTATGTCGGGGTATTCGATGGCAAGGCCAATGCCGTAGCCTATGAGGCCTTTGGCAAAGGTTTTGGGGGAGATGTCGGCATCATGGTGGGTGTTAACATTGAGACGGACGAACTACTGGGTATAGGAGTCACCACCCACTCTGAGACCCCTGGCCTCGGCTCCAGGGCGAAAGATGATCCGTCTTTCGGGGCGCAGTTCAAGGGGATGTCCATTACTAAGCCTTTCAAGGTTAAGCCGGATGGTGGAGCGGTTGACGCAGTGTCAGGAGCCACGGTCACGTCAAGGGGTGTATGTGCAGGTGTTACGGCTAGCGGAGCATTCTATAGTAAACTGAAGCCACAAATCATAGAGCAAGCCAAGGCTTTTGCCAAGTAGGGAGAAAAATAATGGCCAAAACAATTGTTCAGGAATTTACCAAGGGATTATGGGATGAAATCCCGCCTTTCAGACTTGTTCTGGGGTTGTGCCCGACCTTGGCGGTGACCAAGACTGTGGCAAATGGCGTTGGGATGGGGGTTGCGGCCACCTTTGTTCTTGTTTTTTCCAATATCCTGGTCTCTGCGCTGCGTAAGAGCATACCCAGCCAAGTGCGTGTGCCGTGTTTCATGATCGTTATCGCGACGTTTGTGGTGATCGTGGAACTTGTGATGCAGGCCTTTACCTACCCCCTTTTTCTGCAACTCGGTATCTTTATCCCTCTAATCGTGGTGAACTGTATTATCCTTGGCAGGGCCGAGGCCTTTGCCTCCAAAAACGGCGTTGTTGCTTCGACAGCGGATGGGCTCGGCATAGGCGTGGGATTTACTATAGCACTGGCTGTCCTGGCCGGTCTTCGTGAAGTCTTTGGTGCTGGTACCATCTCCATTCCATTCTCAGATACTGTCATTCAAGTATTCGGGCCGTCCTTTCAGCCCTTTACGTTTATGGTTGAAGCCCCTGGCGCGTTTGTTTGTCTGGGTCTGGTCCTTGCTGTCATGAACCTGGCGGGAAAATAGAATCGCTATAAAATCGCAAAGCGATTTTATATGACGCGGCTGCGCCGCTTTAAAAAAGGAATGGCTGATAGTGGTAAAGGCTATCGCCTCAACCAATCGACAACTCAAGGACTCAACCAAATAGAGGAGTAGTCAAATGGGAGATTATATCTTACTTGCCGTAGGCGCTATCCTGGTCAACAATATCCTACTGATTCAATATCTGGGCAACTGTCCCTTTCTTGGCACGTCCAAGAGCATGGACAACGCTACGGGTATGGCCATGGCCGTGGTCTTTGTCCTTGCCATGGCAGGTATTGCGACCTGGATTTTCGAGGCGGTTTTCTTAAAACCGTTGGGACTTGAGTATATAAGAACTATAGTATTCATCGTGGTGATCGCCGCGCTGGTTCAGTTTGTGGAGATCTTCATGAAGAAGAACATGCCGGCCCTTTATGCGGGGCTGGGTATCTTCCTCCCCTTGATTACGACCAACTGTGCGGTCATGGGTGTGTGTCTGATCAATATCAAGGAAGAGTACAACTTTTTGGAGATGCTCATTTCTTCAATAGCCTATCCGGCTGGGTTTGGTCTGGCCCTGATTCTGTTTGCCGGGTTGCGTGAACGGATTATCATAGGAAGGGTGCCCGGGCCTTTGCAGGATGTTTCCATCGCTCTGGTTACGGCTGGATTTATGTCCCTTTCGTTTCTCGGTTTCAAAGGGATGATTTAGGGGGTAAGAATAATGTTAGAAGCCTTACTTCTCATGTTAGGGTTAGGTAGTGTCAGTGGCGTATTGCTGGGGATTGCCTCTAAAGTATTTTATGTGTGGGAGGACCCGCGCATTGCGCTGGTCACAGACTGTCTGGCCGGCGCCAACTGCGGTGGGTGTGGCTATACGGGCTGTGGCGCCTGTGCAGCGGAGATTGTAGCTGGTCAAGCGGGTGTGGGTGCTTGTGTCGTAGCGGGTGCCGATGGTGCTGCAAAGGTTGCTGCGGTTCTCGGCCTGGAGGCCGGCGCAGCCGAGCCATTGACCTCGCAAAATACCTGTACAGGTGGATTTCGAGCCGCCGAGAAATATTACTATATGGGTATTGGTGATTGCCGGGCAGCCTCCATGCTTTATTCCGGAGCCAAAGAGTGCGCCGTGGGCTGTCTCGGCTTTGGCAGCTGTGTGAAGGCCTGTCTGTTCGGGGCTCTTAAGATGGGACCTGAGGGCCTACCGGTCGTTGACCTGGACAAGTGTGTTGGCTGCGGGGCCTGCGAAAAGGCGTGCCCCAAGGGGATCATGCAGGTCAGTACTCCGTCTCAACGGATTCTACATATGAACCTTGCGACCGACCGCCTGGCGCCGTGTCGTCAGACCTGTCCTGCCGAAATCAATATTCCCAAGTATATCCACCATATTAGAAGTAAAGAATATGACAAGGCCTGGCTTACCGTCATGGAGCGTAATCCTATGCCACTTTCTATAGGGCGCGTGTGTCCTCATCCCTGTGAGGATGCCTGTCGAAGGGCCTTGGCCGATGATCCTGTTTCCATCAACCAACTAAAACGGTTTTGCTCAGACTGGGTATATAACGAGGGCGTACAAGTTAAGATTCCTGTGGCGCCTGACACAGGTTACAAAGTGGCCGTTGTAGGCGGAGGCCCGAGCGGTTTGAGCGCCGCTTATTTCTTGAGACGTTTGGGACACAAGGTGAAGATCTTTGAATGGATGCCGGAACTTGGGGGAATGATCTATTACGGTATCCCTGAGTATCGTCTTCCCAAGGCAATCCTTGGGCAGGATGTTCAGCGTATCCTGGACCTTGGAGTTGAGGTAAAGACCGGAGTGAAATTTGGCGTTGACTTTAATTTGGAATCTCTGGTTGGCGGGGGATATGATGCCGTGGTTATGTCTATTGGGGCCTGGAATCACGCCTCGGCCCGCATTCCGGACGAGGACAAGGTGAAAGGCGTCATCCCTGCTACTATCTATCTGAGAAGGCAAGGGCTGGGAGAGGACAATCCCATCGGTAAAAGGGTCGGGGTGATCGGTGGGGGCAATGTTGCAATGGATGCCTTAAGGACCAGTGTGCGACTCGGGGCAGAAAAGGTCTATTGCCTCTATCGACGAGAGATCAAGGACATGCCTGCAAACCAAGTTGAAATAGAGGCCTGTAAGCATGAAGGGATTGAATTTATTACCTTGTGCAGCCCCACAAAGTTTGTTACGGACGACGAGGGAAACCTTAAAGGTATTGAATACTTAAAGAACGAGCTTGGGGAACCTGACGCCAGCGGCAGGCAAAAGCCTGTGCCGGTTGAAGGATCTGAGACAGTGCTCGAGCTCGATAATTTTGTTATTGCTATCGGCCAGAAAACAGATTCCGCCTTTGCAGATAAAGAAGGAGCGGCAGCATCTAGAATTGACACCTTGAAAGGTTCGTTGGTGGTGAATGCGGATACCATGCAAACATCCATTCCTTACGTGTTTTCCAGTGGTGATTCCGCCGGTCCGCCGGGGCTTTTAGTTGGAGCTGTTGGAGGCGGCAGGCGCGCCGCTAGGGGTGTCCATAAGTATCTTATGCGTGAGGATATGGCTTTTTCGGACGCTAGACTTCGTGTCGATTCCAGGAGGATGACTGGTCACATTCCCGGGACCATCTTTGAAAGTATTGAAGGTATTCAGAAAAAGGGACGTATAGGACAACCTGAGCTTAAAGCCGGTTCTTATGAAAGACAACACACCGTGGCTGAGGTGGATTTGACTGTTACGGAAGAAGACGCGTTAAAAGAGGCAAACCGGTGTATGCGTTGTTGTCTTACCTGTTATAACAGCGATACATAGCTTTTATACCAAACCGGGATTTAGGGCTCGCGCTTAAAGCATTTTTCGGGGGGTTGTGTGCAAGGGTTATTATTCCTTCGCCAATCCCCTGAGTTGGTTTGAATGGTCTCGTTTCAGCGGGGGGGCATCATGTCCTGCAGGCTTCCGGTTTGTGGAGCTTGTGTTTTGGAGAGTGTTTACGATTTTATTCCGTGTATTGCGGGTAGGAATATCAAATGAAAGAGACAAAGCAGCCTTATGTTGACAGTGAGAGTGCTGGAGATGCTGATGCCGCACAAAAACGCATTGTGATCTTGGGTGTGGGCAATTTGTTATTGTCTGACGAAGGCGTCGGCGTTCATGTGGCCAACAAGCTTATGGAGATGGATCTTCCTCCCGGCGTCGAGGTGATCGAAGGGGGGACGGATGGATTCAGGTTGATGAATGTGGTAACTGGCGCAGACCGGGTTGTGGTCGTTGACGCAGTGAAAGGTGGAGGCGAACCCGGCTCCATCTACCGGTTTGATATCGATGATGCCCCTTCATCCCCGGAATCCTATAAGACCTCTGTCCACCAGATTGGAATACTGGAAGTAATTCATTTCTCAGAGTTTCTTGGTAAGCCCCCGGAAACCACAATAATTGGTGTAGAACCAAAGTCCCTTGATATGTCTATGGAACTATCCACTGAAGTGCGAGACAAGGTCCCCCGAATCATAGAGTTGGTCCTGGAAGAGGTGCGTAAGTTCCTGTACGGCACTGAAGTACCAAGGTAGCGGGCAAACTTGCAATATTAAGTATTCTATGCGATTCTAATCATTATGCTTACCTACGAGAAGGTCTCCTTTGGTTCGGAGTGTAACAATCGTTGTATGGCCTGTCCGTCTACCAGTGAGGAGGAAACCCCCCGACTAAATGAGCTTGTCGCTCAAATTGATAGCCTAAAGAATATTGAAAACCTTGAACTGCTTGGTGGTGAACCGACACTTCACGAAGACTTGCTCTCGCTTATTTCTTATGCCAGAAAGCGGGGCGCCAGGCGTATAAAGTTGGTTACAAATGGCCGGAGACTTGCAGACGCAGATTTCCTGTTGCATTTGGTAGAAGAAGGTTGTCGGATTTTTGAAGTGAAGATATACGGTTCAAAACCTGAGACGCACGAAGCGGTTACGCGTGTGCGGGGAAGTCTTGATGAGACGTTTCGTGGGCTACAAAACCTAGGTGGCATATCGGATTCCGGCGGCCATGAAGGTGACGTCTATGTAGGCATTCGATTTGGGGTGACAAATACGAATCTTGAAGACCTTGTTCCTGCCGTTGCCCTTCTTATCTCTTTTAGTACAGACTCTATTCGTTTTGTTCGCATGGGTAGTGGTTTCCCGATAGTTCAGGCAGCTCAGATGGTGGCAAATGCCATGAAGGTGGCCTCCCTAAACCGCGTTTGGTCTATGTGTAAAGGCTTTCCCCCCTGTGTGATGAAAGGCTCTGAGACCCATCTTTTCGAATTACTTCAGCCTATGGCCTTTGAGAACGACCAGCCGAAATCATGCTGTAAGTGTATCTTTGCAAAGATATGTACAGGTCCCCCCGAAGATTTTGACGGCAAGGGTTTGCGAGAGTTCCGAGCTGTTTCAGCGTCTCCGTACTCCAAAGATCTGGAGTACTTGCTTAAGATGAGGTCGGTCAATGCCAAGCAATAATAGCCGCATCTTGTTAATCTCTTTTAATGTGGCCGGTCATGACTCTCTGGCTTTGGGGTATATAAAGGCTTATGCCCTGAAGGATCCTACTGTTTCTCGCAGGACATTTATAGAAATCTTGAACTTCAGCAATGAAGAGGGTGATGTTAGACAGGCGCTTTATTATATTACGGAGTTTAAACCCCAACTTATCGGGTTTTCGTGCTATTGCTGGAGTATGCAAAAGATCCTGGAGCTGGCTCGGTCGGTTAAACAGATCAGGCCCAAAGTCTCTATTGTCGTTGGTGGGCCGGAAGTTGGTCCAGTAGCAGACAAGTATCTTGAGCAAAATCCATCCCTGGATGTGGGGGTCCATGATGAGGGCGAGGCAGTCTTTTTGGATCTCATAAAATATTATTTTGCTGGTAAGGGCAAGCTGGAGAATATCGCCGGGATTTCCTTTCGCAAAGGCAAAAAGATTATAAGAAATGAAGACCGTTCCCCGATTCAGGATTTAGACGAGATCCCTTCTCCGTATCTGACCGGGGTCCTTACACCTAGAGATAGTGTGACCTATCTTCAGTCATTCAGGGGGTGTCCATTCAGGTGTGGTTTTTGTTACGAGGCTGGGCGGCACAAAGGTCTTCGTTTCTTTTCCTATGAGCGAGTACAGGCTGAGGTTGAACTCATCATGGCGGATTCCAACATAAGGAGTTTTCATTTTGTTGATTCTGTCTTTAATCTGAACTCCAAGCACCTGAAGAAACTTAGCAATATACTCCGTACGACTAATCAAGATAATAAGCAACTGAGAACAATCGAGGTCTTTGCGGAAAAGATAGATGAAGAAACACTGGAATACCTGATCCAAGCAGGTGTGCGGAGCATCGAGACCGGGCCCCAGACGGCTAACCCGGAAACTCAGAAGCGTATCGGAAGATATTTCGATCCCGAGAAATTCTCACGAGCTGTTCGCCTGATGGGAGATAGAGGCATTGAGGTGTTGTGTGATCTGATTATCGGTCTTCCCGGAGACAGCTTTTTCCGCTGTGCCTATTCAGTTGCATTTATCATGAATCTTAGACCTGCCCGTGTTGTCATGAGCATTCTCCACGTCCTACCAGGCACCCCGCTCTTTGAACAGGCTGAAAATTTCGGTCTTGCTTTTGACTCCCAACCACCACACTACGTAGTAGAAAGCGACACTTTTCCTTTCGAACAGATTTATGAGGCGGTACTGTTTTCATCTGCCGTTACCAAGGAATATAATCTCGCTCTTTTGTAGGGCTCGTCACTCAATAACTGTCAAACCAAAATCCTTCGCAATCTTGAGAGACTTATTTTGTGACGAACCCCAATCTTGATGATGTATGGCACACGGTTTGCACAGTCCTAGTGTAAATCGAGTACCTTAGTTACAAAAAGAAATCCACCTTAATGTCGATAATCAAAGTCTTGAATTAATGCTTATGGCCACAATTACTTTAACGGTTTTGTGAGAAAGGAGGTTGCACAATGAACGGACTATTTGGTGACATATCGCGCAGGGACTTCATGAAGTACTGTGCTGCAACTGCTACTGCGTTTGGCCTTTCAGAGATGGAATTCGTTTCCAAGGTCTCAGAGGCCTTGGCAGCGTCGAGCAGCAAGCCGCCGGTAGTATGGCTGGAAGGTCAGGACTGCGCAGGGTGCACCATTTCATTGGCAGGCGCCCTAAACCCGCCTGTATCTTCAATCATTCTGGATAAACTGTCCATCCGGTACCACGAAACCATAATGGCAAGTTCCGGCTATCTGGCAGAGGCAGTTTATGAAGATACGGTTAAGACTGGAGGGTATGTGCTATGCGTGGAAGGTTCCATCCCTACTGCCGATGACCGGTTCTGCATGGTAGGAGGACGGCCCTTCAGGGAAATGGTGGAAGAAGCTGCCGAGAAGGCGGCTGTAATCATTGCCGTTGGGGCCTGTGCCTCGTATGGGGGAATTCCCGCAGCCGGTCCCACCAAAGCGGTTGGCATTGGCAAGATTTTAAAAAACAAACCTATTATCAATCTCCCCACCTGCCCGGTGCATTGTGATCATCTGGTAGGTTCTATACTCTACTTCCTGGCGACTAAGAGTGCGCCGCCATTAGATAAGATTGGTCGCCCAAAGCTCTATTTTAGTGAGCTTGTCCATGATAATTGCAGAAGGCGGTCTTACTTTGATGACGGGCTCTTTCTTACAGATTGGAATGATCCCGCTCAAAAGAACTGGTGCCTCTATGAGAAGGGCTGCAAGGGTCCGGACACCTATGCGGACTGTCCGGTGCGCAGATGGAACGATGGGCAGAATTTCTGCATTGACTGTGGCGCCGGATGTATGGGGTGTGCAGAGCCGGACTTCTATGACGGCATGTCGCCTCTGTATACGGCGGAAAGTGAGCGATCACGAAATATAATGGCCAGAAAAGAGGCTGGACTGATTCCACCATTACAGGAAAAAATATGAAAAAGGAGGTGATATGAAATGGGAAAGAAGATAACAATTGATCCGGTTACAAGAATTGAAGGACACCTTGCAATAACAGTTGAGCTTGAAAACGGTAAGGTCAAAGATGCCTGGAGCAGTGGTACCATGGCTAGAGGTTTTGAAGCCCTCCTTAAAGGAAGAGATCCAAGGGATGCGCCTTTTGTGACAAGCCGCTTTTGTGGAGTATGTTACAGCGTTCATCAAATGGCCAGTATTAGGGCCCTGGATGTGGCGTTTGGGGCGAATGTGCCGTGGGGCGGGACCTTACTCAGAAACCTTGCCATGGGTGCAGAATTTATCTACGACCATATACTCCATTTTTATCATCTCAGTGCCCTTGATTACATTGATATCATGGCGGTGGCCGCCTATAAAGGTAGAGATAAGGCATTGAATGCCTTGAAAGGAAAAGTGGTTGGCCTGGTCAAATCAAAGGACACCTTTCCCCTTACACCCAGGTACAAGCCCGACGAGTTCAGTGTGACGGATCCGGACATGGTAATTTCGGCCGTCAAACACTATATCGACGCCCTTGCCATTCAAGCCAAGGCCAGAAACATGGGCGCCATCTTTGGAGGAAGGCAGCCCCATTACCAAAGCCTGGTCGTAGGCGGCTGTACGCAGTATCCGGATATAAACATGGTAGCAAAATTCCGCACCATGTTGGATGAAATGGCACAGTTTGTAAACGAAGTGTATATTCCGGACGTCCTTGCCTTTGGGACAGGCCCTCTGTTCCCCTTGGCAAAGATGGGATTGGGTGGTGGTCACTATAATTACATGTCCTATGGCGCCTTAGAGTTGGACAAGGATGGCAAGGACTGGGTATTTCCGGCAGGGGTAATCAACAAGCTGAATCCAGGCGACATAAAGGTAGAAGACTTCAAGCCTGAAAAGATTACCGAATCAGTCAAATACGGTTGGTACAAGGAGAATAAACCTGTACATCCGTACAAAGGCGAGCAGGTCTTTGATCTTGACAAGACAGGCGCATATTCCTTTGTCAAGGCGCCTCGGTATGATGGCGAGCCTATGGAAGTTGGGCCTCTTGCGAGGATGCTTATTGCAAAGAATCCTGATCTTCTGGGCTTGGTCAAGAAGGGCGCAAAGCCGGGGGTCGTGGCACGGCATGCTGCAAGGGCCATCGAAACGAAACTAGTCTTAGATGCTTGTTACAAGTGGTGTGACGAGTTGCTTTCTGAGATGACAAAGCCGGGCTTTAAGATTCACGATACGGCCCACTACGAACCGCCTAAAGAAGGTGAGGGGTCCGGCTTTTATGAGGCGCCTCGCGGAGCACTGGGGCACTGGATCAAGATCAAGGACGGAAAGATTGAAAACTATCAATGTGTGGTTCCGTCCACTTGGAACGCCTCGCCTAGATGCGAGAACAAGTATCGCGGACAGTACGAGGAATCACTCATCGGTGCGCCTGTTCCTGATCCGGACAATCCGATCAATGTGGTGCGCATTATCCGCTCCTTTGATCCATGTCTGGCCTGTGCCATACATTTGATTGATCCACAAACAAATGAGCTAAAAGACTTTATTGTGGAATAAAGATTACCCTAACGTTGCAAAAGCCGAGGGTGCTGCAGATGCCAGGCGTCAAGGGTGAGG
>CAYSBQ010000002.1:0-51567 GCA_964429315.1 uncultured Desulfobacterales bacterium | reverse complement strand
ATCAAGCTTCGTGCTTTGACTGTTTGAGGTTGCTTGCCCGACCGCATAATCTCATAGAGCTTTCGGTACGTACATTAGTTTATAAATTACTGTTAAGCTTTTAACGAGTACCTTTTGCGATCTATACCTTTGGCAATAATATGATGAAGTGGGACAACTGTCAAGTTCGGGGATGAGTGGGTCATTTGTGCTGGTTTCAGAGGGAAATCTAAAAGGAATGGAGACCTTCAAAAATCCAACTTCAGACATCGCTACTTTTGCGGGGGGAGGCTCGTATACAATATGTTGATCATTCTGACTGAAAAGGGAAGGCCACGTATCATGACGTGGCATGCCTTGAGAATCACTTGGGTAAGATGAAATAAAAGGTGGCTCCCTCACCCCTTTCAGACTCCACCCACACCTTTCCACCGTGGTTTTTCACAATCCTGTCAACAATTGCAAGTCCTAACCCTGTTCCTTCCTGGTCTTCTATTTGCTCTAGCCTCTGGAACATCTCAAATACTTTTAGGTGATGTTTTGGATCAATCCCAATACCGTTATCCTTTACGTAAAACTGATGCATGTCTCCGTTATCCTGATACCCAATCTCGATCTTGGGATCCTTAGCGTCTCCCATAAACTTGATGGCATTGACAAGCAAGTTCTCAAAAACCTGATAGATCCTTTTCCCATCACAGTGGATAGTCGGAACGTCGTTTACCACGACAAGATCTATTCCCCTTTTCCTCAGTCTATCTTGGAGGTCCGAGGTCACCTTCGTCACTATCTCAAGGGAACGAACATCGCCAAAGCTGGAGCCTACGCTGCCCAGCCTTGACAAATCCAAGAGGTCCGAGACTAATGCACCCATCCGGCGGGCACTGGCCTCGATGTGCTGAAGGAAACTAAGGGCCTTTTCATCAAGTGTTCCTTTATACTTCTTTAGCAGGAGAAAAGAAAATCCCTGGATGGACATGATGGGGTTTTTTAAGTCATGGGACACAACATTCACGAAGTGCTTAAGCTCCTCGTTTGTCTTTCGCAGTTCTTCCTCCGCCCGCTTTCGATCGCTGATATCCACAAAACTTTCGAGCAGGTGCTTTCGGCCAGCCAATATCACGGGAACCACTGTTTTGAGGATCGGTATCTTCCCGCCACTGGCAGTCAATAATACCTGTTCTGTGTTGTCCAAATTCTGTCCAAGATCTAGGATTGGACACTGGCCCTCTTCTGCCGGGCAAATGTAGTTGTGACATAAGCTCCGCAGAATTTTCTGCTCAGAAACACCAACTATTTTTGCAGCGGCAGCATTAACCCCTACGATGATACGGGTTTCGGGGTCAATAACTACGACCCCAGCCTGAATGGTATCTAACACAATATTTAACCGGTGTTCACTCTCCCGTAGCGCCTCCTCCGTCCGGTTGTGCTTGGCGATTTCTTTCTCTAGCTCCCGGACCCGTTCTTTCAATTCTTCATAGCTTGGTTCCTTGGCCATCAGAACATCCTCCAGGTACCCTTAAGACAAAAAAGCCAACGACAAGTATCTTTGGCTGCTCAGGAAGCTTTCGGGACGTACATTAGTTTATGATTCACTGATAAGTTTTTAACGAGTACCTTTTGCAATCTATACCGCTGGCAACAATATGATGAAGCGCACCCGGTGCATCTATTCTTTTGACGCGTCATACCAGTCCTATATCAAAAACCTAGGCACCATTCAACTTGAAAAGTAAAGAACGTCCCGATATACGATACAATATACGCCCTTTGGTTGTTAATGCGCTAAAACGACGCCTCCACATCAATGATCTTCGTATCAGTTTGTTAACTCCCTTAAGGTTGATCTGAATTACGGCAAGCCAACAGGTAACGATAGCCATATTCAATTACTGGCTCCCCCTTCTGATTAGTAACTTTGCATCTGATCCCAGCGAATCCCATATCCGGTTTGCTCTGAGATCGTTTGAGATCAGTCCACCAGGCTTTGACAGAAAGGATGTCGCCAGGTCTTACTGGATTGAACATTTTGGCCTCATCCATACCAACCCCGCTTAGTATTGCAATATTACCCTGTGCCTCTACAACTGAGCGAGTACAAGCAGACAGGGTATGAAGTGAAGACGCTACAAGCCCACCAAAAATCGATTCACTCGCAGTCTTCTCATCAGTATGGAAGGGTTGTGGGTCATATTTTCGTGCAAATTCGATGATTGCCTCTCGCGTCATTAAAACCGGCTGACAATTGAGAGGTTCCCCTTCACTTAGGTCATTGAAATATCTTCTTATCATGCCAAATTCTTCCAAATTATTGATGCCTCATAATTTTAGCCCAGCAAGCTCAATAGCCGGGAAGCTGCGACTACATACTTCTGGTCCGGCCACGCCTCCACTCCGTCAAAGTGTTCAACAACCTGGAAATATGGTATTTGCAAACGGTCTTTAAAATAGGTCCCCGAAGCGGAAGGTTCGAGGTCGCTTGTAAAACGAAAGTTGTTTTCCCAATCTGACGAGGACCGGAGAGGAAAATCATCTTGTTTGCGTTAACATCAGGATTAAATAGATATAATGATTGTACTCGTTCCATGGGGTTATTTTCTACAAACATACAAAAATATCCAGAGTTTTTTGTATATGTATGCAAATTTTTAATCTGCGAGAGGGAAGTTCGTTACCAGGCCTACACAACTCACATATTCATTTATTGAATGGGGAAGCCAAAGGATTACCTGGGTTTTTTGAGAAATTCGGACCGTATTCTTGCCTTCTAAGTTCGGGCCTTTGAATATCCGATAGAGGTCAACACTCCTTCAATTTTGATCCTAGACCGGGGGGTTGGTCAAGGAATTTAAGTTACGGAAAAGTCCTGTGGTTTTAGCGTTTTGGAAGAAAGTAGATTGCCGGAATGCCGGCGAAGGCAACTAAGGCACTCCAAGAAAGGGCTGCTTGCAGGCCTATTAGATCCGCTGTCCAGCCAGCCAGCACCGTTATTACAGAGACAGCCGCAAAGTTGATCCCCATATAAATCCCATTAGCCGTGGCTCTCATGCCCTGGGCATGTTCCTGGACTATGGCGAGCATAACCGGTGATCCTGAAAAGACACAAAAACCGAGCAAAACGAGGACGGGAAAAACGATCCAGCCATGGGCTGACAGAAAGACCAGCATAAGCACAGGGGAGGTGATCATTACTCCCAGCAGGACAAAGCGCCGGCCCAAGCGGTCACTTAGCGTACCAGAGGTGAAAGCGCCCACAACCCCGGCACACTCAAGGAGAGCCAGGGCAGTGCCTCCCAACCAGAGGCTTTTCCCCTGGATTGACATGTAGGTGGGCAAAAATGCTGTCAGCGAAGCAACCATAAATGCCCTGGCTATCATAAGGCAGATCAGGGGGACCATCACATGTTGCATGGCCTGCCAGGTTTTTGTCAAAGAAGTGCGGCGCAACCTTTTCCTGTGCATGGTGGCTTGGCGCAAGCGCCAGTAAAGTAAAACGGTGGCGGCAAGCCCCAGGATCATTACAGGATAGCTTCCCTCAAAGCCCCATAGTGAGACAGCAGTTACGGCTACTAGAGGACCTACTGTCCGGGCCAGTTCACCACCGGCCATAAAATAACTCATACCCTTTCCTACTTGTGTCCCCGATACGCGAGTGATCATAACAGGGGCCGGCACATGAAAGATGGCAACACTTAGCCCAGCGAGAAATAACAGCATAGCTGCTATCTCATAGTTGGGGGCAAGGCCTAGCAGACTCATGCAAACAGCAGTAATCGCCGGTGCGGGAATGACCATATATCTCATGTCTATACGGTCTGCCACTATGCCGACAAAGGGGTTTAGTGTAGATGGCATACGGATAAAGAGCGTGAAGGATGCGGCAAGGGTTAGGGAGAGACCGAGTTTTTCTATAAGCAACGGAAGCCATGGAGCAAGGAAGCTGCTAAAAACATCGTGGATAAAATGTCCGGCAGCCACGGTTGCCACTTGGGCTGTTTGGAATGTGCGGTTATCTTCCGTCACGTATAGGGCCTTTAAAAAAAACCTCCTCGACCTAGGTTATGAAGAACTCGGACTTTTTACGAAATCATCATTTTTAGGATGCTTCTTATGCATGTGCTCGACAGCATTTTCAAAAATCTTCATTGCTACAGTCAACTCGGTGTCTATGCGCCTTCCCTGGCGCTTCGACAACACTTTCCTTCGAGTCCAGCCGGGGTGGTTGGTCCAGTGGTTAAAGGCCTCCGGGTGAGGCATCAACCCAAAGATACGTCCGGTAGGGTCGCAGATCCCTGCGATGTCTTCAACTGATCCATTGGGGTTGTACGGAAAATTGCCTCCCGCAAACTCCCCTTCCGGTGTAGCATATTGCAGGACGATCTGTCCCTGGTCTGCCAGACGTTCAATCACCTCGGCAGGGGCGATGAATTTGCCTTCGCCATGGCGTATGGGAAGTTCCAGCTCGGTTATCCCTTTCGTAAAAACGCATGGAGACTGTTGATTTGCCACAAGGTTTACCCAATCATCCCTGAAATTCCCACAATCATTATATGTAAGGGCCACCCGTTTTTGCTTATAATCCGCGTCAAACCCAGGGAGAAAACCAAGGTTTACCAGGGCCTGGAATCCATTACAGATTCCCAGCACAAGCTTTCCTTCCTCGACAAAGCGCTGGAGCGCCTCGCCGATATTGTGTTGCAATCGAACCGCTTCCAACACGCCGGCGCCATGGTCATCCGCCCAGCTGAAGCCGCCACCAAGCACAAGGATGTCATAGTCTTGAAGTAGAACCCGGCCTGATATAAGATCATTGATGTGTATGCGATAGGAAGCGCCCCCCACCAGGTCAAAGGCGTAGGCGGTTTCATGGTCACAGTTTAGGCCGTAGCCTGCCAGTACAAGGACGCGGGCCTTTTTTGTTTCACCTTGCGCTTGTGTCATACAAGCCCCCCGAAGGTTTCCTTCCAGGCCTTCTTCAGTTTGGAGACGGGCAGGCGGATAAGGGGCTTTCCATCGAGTCCGTTGATGCGCAAATCCGGGCTTTCACAAACAGTTCCAATGCAGGCACAAGGGATGTTGTCCATAGTTGATTCAAAGAAGGATCGATCTCCTGGATCGATAGTTATTATGAAACGCCCCGGTGTTTCCGAGTAGAGGATGGTATGGTCTTTTTCCGCACCCGTTTTAGGAACCCCGGATAAGTCCACAGACATTCCTAGCTCCCCTGCCATAGCCACCATGGCCAGATGAATTCCCAGGCCGCCCCGGTAGATGCCATGGCAAGATGCGATCAGTTCTTTCCTTACGGCCAGGTTAAGTGCATTGTAGCACTTCATAAATGAGGCGGGTTCCACCTTGGGAAGATTGAGTCCCACATAGCCGAAGAACTCGTAATATTCAGAGGCGCCTAATTCATCCCTTGTCGCACCTACTACATATACAAGATCTCCAGCAACCTTTGCATCCATGGTTATGCATTGTGTGATATCCGCTACTACACTTATACATGAAAACTGCAGTGTGGGAAGTGCCGAGACCTTATGGGTTTCTCCAAACGGTCCTCTGAGACGTCCGTCTACATACATGCTGTCTTTTCCTGAAAGCAGCGGAAGCTCATAGGCCAGGCAAAGATCCCGTAAGGCCCAGTTGGCCCTCACAAGCTGGGCCGCCTTGTATTTGCCGTCGGGATTGTCACTCGGGTCATACCCGACACTGGGCCAGCAGAAATTGTCTACCCCTCCAATGTGGTTGGGGTTGCCTCCCACGGCTACCACGCGACGCACAGCCTCATCGATTGTACAGGCAACCATATCGTATGTGTCTATATTAGAATAGGTGGGAAGCAGGGCCTGCGCCATTGCCAGGCCTTGGGTTGATTTTAGATCAGGGCGGATGACGACCCCGTCGCTGTTTATATCACGGGCCTTTCCAACCAGGGGTTTTATAACGCTTGTTCCCTGCACCTCGTGGTCGTACTGCCGGACAATCCACTCTTTAGAACAGATATTGGGCTGGGAAAGAAGGGCAAGAAGCAAGGCGGAGGCTTCCTTTGGCTCTTCTAAGACCGGCTCGGCAAGTCCTCTTAGTTTCGGGGGTATCCACTCGGCGTCAAATTCCCATTGGGGAAATTGACGGCTGAGCAGATCAAGGTCCACATAGGCACAGGTCTTGTCGTTATAAGTAATGTGGAGTTTCCCGGAATCCGTATAACGACCAATAACGGTACTTTCCACCGCGTGTTTTCCGGAAAGGGCCATGAACTGTTCGAGATGTTCGGGCTCAACGGCTACAGTCATCCGCTCCTGTGATTCAGAGATCCAAATCTCCCATTGGTCCAGTCCCTCGTATTTAAGAGGGACCTTTTCCAATTCAACGATGCAGCCGTTACTAAAACAGGCCGATTCTCCTATGGAAGATGAAAGCCCTCCCCCGCCATTGTCCGTAATAAAGGCAATAAGGCCTTGATCACGGGCCTCTAAGAGAAAGTCATGCATCTTTTTTTGTGTATAAGGGTCTCCAATCTGTACGTGACCTGCCGGGGTGTGGGCGGAAAAGCCCTCGGAGGCTGCGGTAACGCCGTGAATGCCGTCTTTTCCCACACGGCCGCCACACATAACAATGAGTTCTCCCGGAGATGTGGTCTTTTCTTCGCAAGGGATGCCTTTGATTTGGGAAGGCATAAGTCCGATGGCGGTGACGAAGACAAGGCACTTGCCTAGGTATCCTTCATTAAAGAAGACTTGGCCATAAGGCGTTGGGATGCCGCTTTTGTTGCCGCCGTCACGGACCCCTTCAATAACGCCATCTAGTAGACGCTTTGGGTGGAGACGGGGCTTTAATGGCCCGTCATAGTTCCTAGGTCCAACGCAGTATCCGTACATGCCGGCAACGAGCTTGGAGCCTTTGCCGGTACCCATGGGATCCCTGTAGACGCCTACTATCCCGGTAATGGCGCCACCATAGGCCTCTATATTGGAAGGTGAATTATGGGTTTCTCCAGTAATAACATAGTAATAGTCATCATTGAATCGTCCGACCCCCGCGTTGTCCCAAAGGACCGAGATTACCCACGGCTTCTTTTTTTTGATCTCCAGGGTAGGGGTTTCGACGCACGTGGAAAAGAGATCGTTTACTTCCCGGCGCTCTCCCGTCTCGAGGTCCAGGTAGCGAAAAAGCCCCTTAAAGGTATTATGGTTGCAGTGATCACTCCTGGCCTGGGAGATGTATTCCAGCTCAATGTCTGAAGGCTCCGATAAGCCTAAGGTCTTACGTTCGGTAGTAACATCTTCTTTGAGGTAGTACGCCCTGATCGTCGGAATATCATTCGGGTTTAAGGCGAGGTTGCGTTGATCGCTTATCCGCATCAGAGTTTCGTTTGTATCGATAGCCACGGAAGTAACAGTAGGTTTGTGGTCTAGCCTTATGCGGGGTATAATGATACCGGCGCCTTCATTCGGGTTCCAGTCGTCTTTAGAAAAAACCTTCCATTGCTGAATCGTATCGTTGGCCAGAAGCTCTTGGGCTATTTGGTCCGCTTCTTTTAAGGAAAGCTTGTCTCCTTTAAGGGCGTATCTCTTGGATGTATAGATGCCTTCATGGGATTTGATATGAAGGCCAAAGAAATCCTGAACAGCTTCTACCGCCGTGCTTCCCGGATTATCCCGCACCCCTGGGCGGTAACCGATCCAGAGAATCCAGTCAAAATCTATGTCAAGGGGGTCGTAGGAGGAAATCTGGCTGACAGGATTGGTAAAGATCTCTTGCTGGAGGGCCTCGAGTTGATCTTTTCTAAGATCGATGTCGATGGTTAGAATGTTTATGGTGCGAACAGATCTTACACTGAATCCGAAGTAGTCGTTCGCCTTGCGGCAGATAGAAGCCCCTTCAGCATCAAAGAGTTCCGGTTTTAGGGCAATTTCCAAACGATAAGGCATGGAGCACGTCTATCAGAAAGGGGTAGGGGTGTCAAAGGCTTACTAGTCTTCACAAAAAGCTTTATCCACCTTGCTCATGGTGTTTGAGTTGTTTCAGCGACACAGAGGGCTTGAGTTTGGGATATTCAAAGGTATTGAGTCGCAAACAGGGGTTTCTTCGGTGATTTGCGGCCCCCCAAAAATTCTTTTGACATTGTTATCGGGGAAGATATGCTGGAAATATATAGCTAGGCCTTTAAGGCCTTCGACTTGTAATATATTGTATTTAACCAGATGCACCCTCACATTTTCTCTCAGTTTTTCCAACATGTGTGAAACTACAGCGGGCAGATCGTCTAAGAAGAAGTACATTTCGAGCCGGGGTTTTCCGTTGAACAAACACTGGCCCACTTGCAAAAATTCCCTAAACCAGAAATAATAGGCAATGGCTGAAACTATAAAAGCCTCACAGTTTTTCCCATTGTTTAGCCTAGCACAAACAATATCGGTCTTGGCCTTATTAGTAAGCAATAGATCTGATGAACCGAACTTGGGAGAAGCAATATTTTCTTCGACAGAGGCATCTTCGTACGATCCAAGATTGAGCAAGAATTGCCCGGCTGCTTCTACTAACCGGTCTTTGGGTACCGATGAAACATCGGTTCTACGTGTTGATTTCATCGTGACAAATCCCTTATAAACGGGACGCTCTCTTCGGTGGATATCTTCAGACAAAGCGGCGGTTTGGACAGGGTCGCCCCGACCCTTTTTTCTTGAGGGACCGCAGGGTTGATTAGAAGAATCGTGACCTGAAAGGAAAAAATGCGATACATCTTCCAGGCTTCTAGCCGTTTTTTTCTCTTCCATTCTATGTTACTTCTTCATTCTTAAAGTAGCTGTGCAAGCCGAACTTTTTTGAAAGCTAAACATCTATGATGGAATTAGTACCGCCCAATGGGTTGTCTATAATCTTATCATTGTCCGGATCAACAACCCACAGACCGTTAACGAGATATTTGTATTCGTAGGAACCGGGGCTAAGGGTGATGAGTTTTTGCCATGCCGGTTCTCCCGGAGTGTCGGTAAAGTGAAGAACCTCGGGTTGCCACTGATTAAAATCCCCGGCAATTTGTACGTCGGCGTTCACCGGCGCCTCTACAGTAAACATAACCGTCCTTTGTTCCTCCTCCTCTTTTTCAATCTCTGACAGGAGTTCAAGCCGGGCCACTCGCGCCTCCATATCAGCTTCCTGACCGAGGATTTCCTGTGTTAGTTCTTGGTAGTCTCGAAAGGCGTTACAATGTTTGTCATATTCAACAACAGATTTGCCATGACTGGTAGCTTCCCTTATCCTGGTGCACGTGTGGATAACGGCATCAAAACATTTATCAGAAAAGTGTTCCATAAGTGTTTCCAGCACTTCTTTACAGAAATTGGTCCTTAGATCAATATTTGTGGCAAGAATCTTGACGGACAACCTATGCCCCGCCTGTTCCTCGATTATCTGGAGGGTTTCCAGTAGTTTTCCTAGTCCGTGCAAAGAAAAGCGGCTGGGGTCTACGGGGATAATCAACTCGTTTGAGGCCATGAGACCATTAAAGGTTAAAAGCCCTACGCTGGGTGGGCTGTCAATGATGAGGTATTCGTAATCGTCTTCGACAATCTTGAGGCTCTGTCTGAGTCTGTTTTCCCGCCCCGGAGTGCCGGCCATAGACTGTTCAAAGGCGCTTAGGATAACATCGCTTAAAACGGCATCAAGGTTGTCCGATAAGGTCACAATGACATTGGTTATTGGCGTTTCTCCCAATAACACTTCATAGATGCTCTTATCCATCCCTTCAGTCTCTATTCCCAGGCCCAATGCCACATGCCCTTGAGGGTCCAGATCAACCAGCAAAACCTTCTTGCCCGCATTTGCCAGACAAGATGCCATGTTGATTGCGGTCGTGGTCTTCCCGCAGCCGCCCTTTTGGTTGACGAGAGCAATTTTTCTCATGGCGTATCCTCCTTATGTTTTGATTGTTGGATTTTGATTCGCCAAACGTCGCTTTTTCCCGGCGTTAAAGATTGGAAATGGTTTGTTCCTATCTGTTTTTGTTGGATCATCTTGACTGAAAAAGCATCTGGCTTGATTGGAAAAACTTCTGGGGATTCCGGGATGATAATAAGGGCTAAGGTTTTGTCTGGGAAAGGAAAAATACCGATCCTGCCTGCAGGACCGGGAGACCTTGATCGTTCTTGCAGTCGGTAGGGTTGCAAACGTTTTCTCGGGTGGGCAACGTGCATGTCAATGCTTTAAGGACTAGTGAAAGTCTAATACAAATACAGGCCCAGCTTCTCACATGCTCCGATCTTTTCGAGATTCAACGTCTTTACTACTTTCGCTGAAAGTCCTCCTCATATCCATATATTCCAGTACTCATAGCACATAAGCACAATATATTGTAATGTGTCAAGAAAAAAGTTGAACCCTGAACCTGTGAGCGCTTATTTAAAAAGCTACACAAGATATTCCTTTAGATAGCAAGCTGTATGAGAGGTCTTTGGGTTGGAAAGAAGTTCCAAGGGTGAACCTGTTGCCACGACCTGCCCCCCATGATCTCCTCCTTCGGGACCAAGGTCGATTATGAAGTCGGCCTCTTTTATGACTTCCATGTTATGTTCGATGACAGCCACAGTATTCCCTTGATCAACGAGCGCTTGCAGGACTTTTAAGAGTTGGTGAATGTCGTCAAGGTGTAGCCCTGTGGTTGGTTCATCCAGGATATAGAGCGTGTTGTGATCTTGGCCCTTTGACGGCTTGGCCAATTCTTTGGCTAGTTTAATACGTTGGGCCTCCCCCCCGGAAAGAGTAGGGCTGGCTTGACCGAGGCGCAGATAGCCTAGGCCGATATCACATACAAAACAAACCGGCCTACAAATCGAAGGAATGGCAGCAAAGAAGTCTCCGGCCTCTTTGAAAGTAAGATCCAGGATTTCAGCAATATTCTTTCCTTTGTAGGTTACTGCCAGGGTTTCCTGATCAAATCGTCTTCCACCACATACCTCACAGTGTATATAGACATCGGGCAGAAAGTTCATAGCAACTTTTAGGCTGCCATGGCCTTTGCAGACCGCACAACGACCGGCAGCCACATTGAAAGAAAACCGACCGGCCTCATATCCTCGGGCACGTGCCTCGGGGGTGTTAGAAAGAAGCCTTCTTATATCGGACAAAAATCCCACATAAGAACCTGGCACAGAGCGGGGGGTGCGGCCAATGGGGCGGTGGTCTACTTCCAGTATACGGTTTAGATTTTGCCAGCCTTCTATTTTCTCATAGTTTCTTATGCCGGAGGGTTTCTTCAATAGACGTTCACGCACTCCGTGGTACAAAACATCTTTAAGAAGGGTAGATTTTCCCGATCCCGATACACCCGTCACACAAATCAAGGTTCCCAGGGGAAACCCCACGTCTATCCCCTTTAGGTTATGTTCTTTTGCCTTGTGAATGGTGAGGCCGGGTAGCTTGTTATACGGCCTGAGACGGGAGGTAACCGTGCGGGTTATTGAGTTAAGACAGGCGCCGGTAATAGATTCGGCAACGCTCTTTAGATCTTTCAGGCTGCCACTTGCCACGATTTGTCCCCCATCCCGGCCGGCTCCCGGGCCGAGATCGATGATATGGTCGGCAGCTCGAATGGTCTCCTCATCATGTTCTACTACCAGGATTGAATTGCCTTTTTCCTTGAGTTCCACTAGAGCATTAAGGAGCATCCTATTGTCCCTGGCATGAAGCCCGATGGTAGGCTCATCCAGAATATAGCATACGCCTGTCAGGTTTGATCCGAGTTGAGCTGCCAGCCGGACTCGTTGGGCCTCACCCCCGGAGAGGGTGTCGCCGCTTCTGCCTAGCGAAAGATAGGACAATCCGAGCCGGTTAAGCAGAGCAAGTCGCGTTAGGACCTCTGCCAGGATTGGCTCTGCAATGGGTAGTTGTTCTTTGGGAAAGGAAAGACCTTTCAAGATTGAAAAGATTTTGTCGGATGGTTGTTGTACCAGGTCCCAGATAGTATGGCCGCCTATCTTTACTGCCAATGCCCTTTGACCGAGACGACTTCCACGGCAGCGGGGACACACGCGGCGTTCATCCTTGTGTCCTATGTCACCCAGACCATCACACTCGGGACAGGCTCCATGGCTGCTGTTAAAAGAAAAAAGCCGAGGGTCCGGCATTTGGAGGCCAAGACCGCATACAGGGCAGGTAGCATGTTGACTGAAGACTTCTTCATGTCCACTGGAGTCGACGATGATGAGGTGTTCGTTGCCTTCTTTAAGGGCCTGTGACACAACGCTGTCCGGATCTGCCGCAGGAAGTCGCCCAACAACAACCTCGATAGTGTGTTCGTGGTAGCGTGCGAGGGCCATGTGCTTTTCAAGCCCGGTCATAACACCATCAATCCTTGCTTCCGAAAAGCCTTTTCGCCGCGCCTGGGCCAAGACATCCTTTTGAAAGCCTTTTCTTCCTGATATCTTGGGAGCCAGGACAATCGCTTTCTTGTTTTTGTAACGCCGCTTGATTTGAATTGCTATTTGTTCCGGGCTCCGGGCGGTCAATTTGCGTCCACAGCCGGGGCAGTGTTGAGAACCCAGTTTGCTGTATAACAATCTCAAAAAGTGGTAGATTTCCGTTAGGGTTGCTACTGTAGAGCGACGGCTGGCGTGACTGATACGCTGTTCAATAGCAACCGTAGGCGGAAGGCCGGATATGACATCTACTTCGGGGCGTTCAAGCGCCTGTATATATTGTCGCACATAAGGGGTTAGGCTTTCCAAATAGCGGCGCTGTCCTTCGGCGAAGAGGATGTCAAAGGCGAGTGTCGATTTACCCGAGCCGGACACTCCCGTGAGGACCACAAGTTGGTTGCGTGGAATGGACAGTGTCAAATTCTTGAGGTTATGCTCTCTTGCGCCTTTTATGGTAATAGCCGACGAGAAGCCCATAGACTGTCTTAGATCGGACGGTTCTGAAATGGTGGTCACCGCTGCGGCATTGCTTGTTCCAAAACCTTTCCCTTTATGTGAGACGGGCAGCGTGGAAGTGGCGAAAACCATCTTGGACCCAGGATCAGAGAGGTTGTCGGGTTCTAAACGACCCCGGTTGGTTAAATAGGCCTTAAGGAACCGGCCTGTATGAGATCCCGCTTCTTTTGCTATTTTTTCAGGTGGCCCGGTTGCAACGATTTGACCTCCATCTTCTCCACCCTCAGGCCCCAAGTCAATAATCCAGTCAGCCGCCTTTGCGACATCCATATTATGTTCTATCAGCAATACCGTATTGCCTTCAGCGACAAGCCTTTGCAGGACAGCCAGGAGCTTTTCAATGTCGTTAAAATGAAGACCTGTTGTCGGCTCGTCAAAGATAAAAAGTTTAGAATTGCCGGTGCTCTCCTTTAAGTATCGGGAGAGCTTGAGCCGCTGGGCCTCACCTCCGGAAAATGTGTTTATGGGTTGTCCAAGGCGTACATAACCGAGTCCCACATCTGCCATCGGTCTTAGGGCAGTTTCCACTTTTGGTTGATCTTCAAAAAAGCTAAGGGCCTCATCCACAGTCATAGAAAGGATATTGTAGATGTTTTTCCCTTTGTATGTTACCTTCAGGACCTTGTCTTTGAATCGCTTCCCTTTGCAGTCAGGGCAAGAGACATAGACATCAGAGAGAAACTGCATTTCAATCTTTTCAAATCCTTCCCCGCGGCATGTATCACATCTTCCTCCAGCTACATTGAAGGAGAAATGGCTCGGCCCAAGCTTACCAGCACACGCATCATGTGTGTTAGCCAAGAGGTTGCGGATTGGGCCCATCGCCTTGGTATAAGTCAAAGGATTTGCTCTGGGAGTCCGTCCAATGGGTCGTTGGTCTACAAGGATTGCGTCCACAATATGTTCCATACCTTCAATTGCCTTGTGATGACCGGCGCGGCCCCGTGGGTCCCACTTGGCCCACTTGATGGCCTTATAAAGGATCTCTTCTGCCAGAGTCGATTTGCCGGAGCCTGAAACACCGGTCAAACAGACCATAAGACCCAAGGGGATATGCACATCTATATCCTTTAGATTGTGTTCGCAGGCCCCTTGGATCGTGAGCCACAGTCCCTTCTTAGGTTTTCGCCGTTTCTTGGGCGCTGGGATGAAGCGCTCACCCTTGAGATACTGTCCGGTAAGGGAGCTATTCACGCTCGCCGTGGGACCGAAATACATCACATTCCCACCCTGCTTGCCTGCCCCGGGGCCGAGATCGAGGATGAGGTCACTTTGACTGATGATCTCAGGGTCATGCTCCACTACAACCAATGTGTTCTGAAGGTCTCTTAGACCCTTCATTATACGGATAAGGCGATGGTTATCTCTGGGGTGAAGGCCGATACTTGGTTCATCAAGGACATAGAGGGTGTTGACCAGTGAAGACCCGAGGGCGGAAGCCAAGGCCACGCGCTGGACCTCACCCCCGGAAAGAGTACGGGATTGCCTGTTGAGAGCAAGATAACCGAGCCCTACGTCTCGAAGATATCTTAGCCGGTTTCGGATTTCGTCCAAGACAAGCATGCCGGCTTCATCCAAGGGTGGTATGCGGAGCGATGCAAAGAACTCATTGGCCTTATCTACATTCAATGCGTAAAGCTCGCCGATATTCAGCCCCCCAAGTCGATACAGCAGGGCCTCTTCCTTAAAGCGCGTTCCATTACACCGAGAGCAAATCGTGTATAGACGGTATCGGGAAAGGAAAACCCGCACATGCATCTTGTATTTTCTCGATTCGAGCCAGTTAAAAAAACCGCGTACTCCGTAGTAGCGGGACGTACCCTCAATTAAGGCATCTTTGTGGTGGCTTTTGAGGTCTTGAAATGGAATCCGGGTTGGTATTTTCTTGCGCCGACAAAAGGCTATCAAGTCTTCATATTCCATGCGATGGTCTAGCCAGTCTCCCCAAGGCTTGATGGCGCCGTCTTCCAGGGAAAGGTTGGGGTCCGGGATGACGAGGTCCAAATCAATATCGATGATCCGACCAAATCCCCTGCAATTCTCACAGGCTCCAAGGGGGCTGTTAAAAGAAAAGAGGTTGTGCTGTGGAGGGGTATAGGAGATCTTACATTTAGCACATTCCAGGGTATTGCTGAAAGAAAGGTGTTGATTCTGTTCGTTTGAATTAGAATCAGCGCCGGCAGGCTTGATCCAAACATCGAAGTAGCTCTGCCCGAAATGGAAGGCCTGCTCCAGGGAGGCTATGATTCTCGTTTTGTCCTTTTTTCGGAGTATGACCCGGTCTACAACTATATGGAACGATTCGAGATCTTCCTTTGCCCCTTTGTTCTCAATGGGCCAAACCTTGCCGTCACAAAAAAAGCGATCAAAGCCGAGCCGTGCCAGTTCTTTGTACCCTGTGACGGGTTCTTTCCCTTTAACGGAGAAGGGAAAGGTAATGACGACCTGGATACCATCGGACAGATCCTGCAAGAGTTCCCATACATACTGTGGGGTTTCAGGTATGACCGGTCTACCGCATCCTTTGCAGTGGAGTTGTCCCAGACGGGCGTAGAGGAGCTTCACGTAGTCAGTCAATTCCGTCATGGTCCCCACCGTGGAGCGGGAGGTTCGCACCGGAGCCTTGCGGTCAATGGCGATGGCCGGCGGGATTCCCTCAATACGATCTACTTGAGGTCGATCCATACGGTCCATGAATTGTCGGGCATAAGGTGAGAAGGTCTCCACGTACCTGCGTTGCCCTTCGGCATACAAGGTGTCAAAGGCGAGCGAAGACTTCCCGGATCCGCTAACCCCGGTGACTACTGTGATCTGGTTGAGGGGGATTTTAAGGTCAAGGTTCTTGAGGTTGTTTTGCCTGGCCCCTTTTATGTAGATGGCTGGATCACGCATAAGAATTCATAAGACTATGATGAAAGGGTCAAAAGAGGGAGGAAACAAAGACCACTTATGACGGGTTAGGGGCGTAAGGTCAAAAGGTGAACTTATAGGACAAGGCTATTGCGTGACCCTGATCTATTTTTCCTGTAGAAGCCTCTAATACCGAATGCTCCTTTAGATATTGTAGAAATCCTTGCTTCTGTTTCCGGTTGTATTTGTGGGCACAGTTTGCGGCACTGTAAATATTGCCCGAATATAGCCCTAACTCAAAAAAAGTGATTAATCCCCCCAGTGCCTCGTTGTTATGGTCAAAGGCTTCGTATGCAGCTAAGATCATGGCACTATTTAGCAAAAAAGCGATGAAGGCATCTTGATACCTTTCACAATAGAGATGACCCGCCCCGGGCAGGATTGCAAGCAAGCCGGCTGCTGTGGGGTTTTTAATTTTCAAGAATTTTTTTTTGTTCATGTCTTCAGATAGCTGCTTAAGTCGGTAGATCTCCCTATTTGCCGGGCTAATCTTGTCAAAAAAAGTTTGCGCTTTTTCCCATTTGTCCATATCGAGATAGATCCATCCCTTGCGGTAAAATGTCTCGTCTCTTATTTCGGTTTTATCGGATACTGCCAATAGCTTGTCCAGCGCGGCAAGGGCCTTTTGGAGATCTTTCAATTTCTGGTGGCACTCGGCCAATCTGAAGTATGCTTTTACAGCAAATTCTGTGTTACGATATTTTTCGATCAGGACATTGAAGGCGCCAATGGCTTGCTTGAAGCGTTTACCGTTGAGATAGGATTGCCCCACCTTATATGAGACCAATTCCACGCGATGATCCTCAGGGAAAAAGTACAAAAACCGTTCATATTCGCTGATAGCCCTGTAGTATTCTCCTTCTTGAAAGTAATTTTCAGCAAACCGGAATTGTTCATCGGCCTTTATAACAACGGATATCTGACCATGAGCCAGGGGAAGGTCACACAACAAAACGGCTAAAAGTGTTACAAAGATAACAAGGCGCCTATTCATTTTCGGCTCCACCAAAAATCATTATGCTTTACTGGATCATAGCATTTCAGTTCGCCATCCAAGATGGTCCACGGAGATAGTCTCAATTCATCTCGTCCACAACGATACAGCCGATCCCAGATCATTGTCCAGCCAACGAAAAGGCCGTGTTTTTCAAGGCACTCTATACCATATTGGGAGCATGACGGATACATCGGACAATCACTTCCGTCAATGGGTGAAACGTATCTTCTGTAAAGCCTCACAGAAATAGTCCCTAGGTTCCGCGAATCCTTTGCATGTTGTTGGCACAAAGTCTCTTCGTCATGGTATCCCCACGGGCCTTTCATTGGATCATCGCCGGCCAAGGCTATGCCGGAATAGACGAAAATGAAACAGAGGATAAAAGCCCTTACTTTCTTCATAGCAAAACCATATTACATTAATCGATCAAATTCAATAACGTCTTTGGGGTTCATGGTTCATAAGGATAATTGCTCGTTGACAGGGTCAACCAATATTGTTATCAGATGCCCACTTTAGAATTTTGTGAGGAGCGATTATGCTAAATCTTTCAAAGACCTTCGAAAAATACGAAACCCTCGTTACTGAGATTGACAAAATCTTTAAGGGGATGCAAGAGTCTCACAAAGACTTTATACGCTGCGGAATCCATTGTTCCGATTGTTGTAATGCCGTATTTGACCTCACGCTTATTGAAGCAGTCTACATAAGCCGCCATTTCAACAAATCCTTGAGTGAAAAGGAACGGGAGCCCATCTTGGAACGGGCGGAAACAGCGGATCGCAAGTACTATCAAATCAAGAAGAAGCTCCAAAAGATGTATATAGATCAAGGGAAACCCCCGGAAGAGGTTTTTTTGGAATTATCTCGGGAGCGGGTCCCTTGTCCCCTTCTAAACGAGGAAAATCTGTGTGATTTATATGATCGAAGACCTATCACTTGCAGGATCTACGGAATTCCCACCTCTATTGGAGGCAAGGCCCACACCTGCGAAAAGGCGGACTTTAAGGAGGGCACAGCTTACCCTACGGTAAACCTTGACAAGATAAATGATCGTCTCTTCGAGCTTTCCAGGCAACTCCTCGAAGAGATTGGTTCAGGAAACGCGAAGATGCACATGAGTCTTGTGCCCCCCTCGGCAGCCCTGATAACGGATTACAACGAAGACTATTTTGGCGCCAAATAGGATGGACTTTTTACGAAGTCGTCAAACAAGGAATTAGCAAGATGAGAAAACTATCACCTGAAGAGGAAGCAAGAAAAAGAACCATCTTCGACTGCATGTCAGCCAGACGACGGGAGCATATCCTCAAGAAAGAGGGCTATGACAAGTGGGACCCTTTTATTGAGCCGAAAGATCCCATTGACATGCGTAAAGACAAGACAAGGCACACAGCCCTCCAATTAGCCCGGGAGTTTTTGGCTGACTGGGATGCGGAGAAATACAGTAATGCCTTTGGCCAAGGGGCGTGGGAAATATGTCTCGGTATCATTAACGATGACGAGCGGTTTAAGGGGATGTACGAGTTTTCCTGTTGGTATCGTGATTTTTTAAAAGCGCAGGGCCATGATTGATGAGTTATGACCCGAGAACTGAAGCGCATAATATATAGCGCAATTGTTGATGCCAAAGAGAAAATGACTTCAGCCGAGGTGGAAAGGAGTGTTTCTGACGCCTCGGGTCTTGACCGAAAGGTGGTCAGGCAGGCCGTCAGGCAGATGGTCGCCTCTGAGGAACTGGCGTACACATATATATATGGGACAAGCTTTTTAGAACCATCCTTTAATAAACCCGTTCGTATTTCAGAAAGGATTGTACTCAAACCGCCGGAGAAGGCTTATCAGGCACATCCGGGGGATATAGTAATCGACATTGCCTCTGGGGCTGCCTTTGGGACAGGTGCCCATCCAACCACCTGTCTGATTTTAAGGGCGCTGGATCGGCTTTTCCGCCGTGAGGCCGAAATGCTTCCAAGCGGCCCTCTCGCCGGCTTGGATATTGGTACGGGTTCCGGAGTCCTGGCGATTGCACTGGCGCACCTAGGGGTGCAAGAGGTGGTTGGCAACGACATTGATCCGTGTGCCATAGCTGAGGCCCGCCGTAATGTTTCAATCAATAATGTTGCCGAGCAGGTTTATATCACAGAAAGACCTTTTGAGGAGTTGGATACTGCCTTTTCCATCATTCTTGCCAATCTGGCCGCACCTACGCTAAAGAATCTTTCATCTGCAGTAGCAAAAAAAATACTCCGGGGCGGAGTCGTGATTATTTCCGGTTTCAAAGAGGATCTGTTGATGTCTCTTACCAGGACCTATATTGAACAGGGCCTCGCCTTGGTTCAAGAGGCGACGGAACGCAGCTGGGCGTGTATGGTCCTACGCAATGAGTGACAGACTTGCAGGAAGCCCCACGATTTACTCCTAAGGAGACAAGAAAAATAAATAGTGGCGAATAGAATGGAATTTCAAAATTGTGTTAGAAACGAGTATGGCAAGTGCGACATTCCCGCCAACACCATTGAGAGGATAAAGACTGGATTCCGCAAGTTGGGACTTAGTGCCGAGTACGCTCCTTTCCGGGTGTCGGAGAATATACATTGGGGGCGGGTCTGGATCGATTCCATAAGGATCGTTTGTAACGGAAAAGGCATTACCCCGGAGCTTGCCGAGGCAAGCGCATATGCAGAACTGGCTGAACGCTTCAGCGCCGGGTTATTCTATCCGGTTTTTGAAGAAGAGGTAAGGTTTAACTTTCCCGCGCTTTACAACAAGGAGATCAACAGGTTCCTGAATTATGAATGGATGGATGGGTATATCCATGCCCATCAGGACGACGTAGAAGATCCCTTAAAGATAGAGGACTTGCTGGGAAACGAGACGCATTTGCGCAAAGCGGACATCGAAGATATCAAAAACAGCCGGATGGCCCATCATTGGGTTGACGGGTTTTCGGTAAACCGTAAAAAAACCATAAAGGTACCTGTTAATTTTATTGCCTACATTCACGCCTCTAACGGCCTTGCGGCAGGAAACACCATTGAAGAGGCAATGGTTCAGGCCTCCTGTGAAATCTTTGAACGTCATGCCCAAATAGAGACGATCAGACCTGAAAAGATAATACCATCAATCGACCCTGATTCAGTAGAAAACGAGAGCATAAGGCGTATGATCGCGTTCTATAAGGAAAACAAAGTTGATGTTATAATCAAGGATCTTTCTTTTGATGGTCTATTGCCGGCCATAGGTGTCCTTTTCATTAACCATAATCTACGTTCCGATCGGCTGGAGCATAGAATACTCATACCGGGGGTTTCTTTCAATCTCGACGAAGCCCTGACAAGGTGTTTTACGGAAAGCATGCAAGGCAGGGAGACATTATCGACTCCGCGCCCGCAGTTGGACAGGCCTGTTATCCACAGGTCTCAGGTAGATAATTTCTATTTGTTAATGAAATGCGGCATTTCTCCGAAAGACATCTCGTTTCTTGAGCAAGGTGAAACCAAAGACTATGGGAACGTCACGGTCGATGACATCCTTGGCGAAACTGAGAAAATCAAGGGGATATGCAAGGTCCTGAACACCGAACCCATCATATTAAAGCAGACGCATCCGGTACTGGACTTTCCGGTAGTCAGGGTAGTTATCCCAAGGGTTTCGGACTTTTTGCCTTTTTTGAAACAGGACATCCTGGTGTCTGAGGCCACAAAACCTTCCGCAGCGTGGCGGGGGGAAGAATTCAACAAGGTAATGGAAAGTTTCTTTGCGACATCGTGAAATGATTACGATAATCCCAGATCACTTCGACAAGTTTCTTGACAGGAGTTCGCTTCCATAATATAAGCACATTTCACGTAGCGCCGCCTCTTGGGTGGGTGAGGGACAAATGAAAGGCGTCGAAGAGGTTGTTGAGTATCTTGAGTACAAGCGGCACGGTTTGTAAAGGGAAAAGGTGCATTTTGAGATGCATCACCAGGGATTTGGGACCTTATTGACGGGAGGTGTTCACATGGCAGACTATTACATCAACGTTTTTTTGGATGATGAAAAGCTCAGGAAGATCGAAGAGGCTGGATTGGGTGACCAAGCAAAGGAAATAGACGGCAAAAAGGTAATTCAGGTGCCTGTCAACAAGAAGGAGAAGAAGAAGCTGGTCAAGGGGTTCCCAGACCTGACTTTTGATTCATCAAACGCGTGCGTGCTTCCGGCAGAGCCGGAGGACACCTTGTTGGGATTTGTGTTGGACAATAATTCGTTGGACATTATGAAGTTTGCAATTCTGAAACTTTATAATCCTCTTGCGGGCAGGGATGTGTTTGGGAGGGGTACGGGCCGGGGTTAGCAACGTACAACAGAGAGCGTTTGATATCGCTTTTGTTAGAAGCCTTTCCGAGAATGGATCAGGACGAATTGTTGGGTAATCGTATGCCTCAACGTATCGGTTTCTGCCAAAGAGCGTGCCATTAAACGAGGGTATGGGCCTTTAGGTTGGTCCCCTCGTTTTTTCAAAGAGCTATTTGTTTGTTCAGTTATCAAGATTGTTTCATCAGGGGGATGCATGAAAAGGCCGGAGGCGGGAGCAAAAACAGTAAAAGAATACATTCGAGAACAGGTAAACACCCTTCAAAACAACCCGGAGTGTGGTACCACCCACTACAATCTTGCTATTGGATTGATCAATGAAGGCAAATATGATGAGGCGATAGAAGAACTCGTGGCGGCCATTGATTGTTCCCCCAGCCTAGGAGAAGCCTATGTGGCATTGGGCGGCATCCATTTTCACAAAGGGGATATGGAAGCGTGTATCAGATTCAACGAACATGCCATCAAGATCAGACCGAAACTCTGCCAGCCTTACGGAAATCTGGGCTTTGCCTATGTGCAAAAGGGTGAGCCCGACAAAGCGGTCGAATATCTTGAGAAGTCGATTTCCATCAATCCGCAATTCATACAGGCCCACAGTACCCTTGCCAGCGCCTACTTCATGCAGGGGCGTCTGGACGATTCGATTACCGCATCCAATAAGGCCCTGGAACTTGATTCCGCTTTTGCCGTTGCCCATAACAACCTCGCCTTGGCCTATCTTGAAAAGGGGGATCATCAAAAGGCGGTCGAGCATTGCGACAAGGCAGTGGAATACGGTTTTGAGGTTGAGCCGGAGCTGGTCAAGGAGTTAGATCAGCATAGGTAGACGTTGCGACTTGACGAAAACCCCGAAAACTACCTGCCTGGCCCCCTCCCCTCATGGTTACCTCCCTGTTGACCGCCATTTCTGTCGGATGCCCATACGATTGTTTCGCAATGAACCGGCCCCCGGACAAATCCCAGCCCTGACATACGGCCAATACTTTAAGGGGATCACTGATGTGATTTCAAGGAATGGCTGTAAGTCCTTAATTGATGCCATCAGCGCGAAACTGGCAAAAGAGATTCCCGCTGCTGACGTGGCAGAGATACTGATATACGCGGAAAAGCATGGCAGTGACTATCACCCTGCTAGAATCGAGGTGATAATCGGTGATACTACCACTGTTTTTGCGATGAACGTTGCGATCACCGAGCGGGGAAAAGGAAGGTTATATCATGAGTTTGGCGTCTTGCAGCGCCTGAACAGCAAACACGGTTTCTCCTTTTTGCCCAGGGCGTATTTTAAGAGTGAGGATGGCAGCCCCCTTGCCATGTTCCTGGCGGATTGGTTTGATGGGTATGATGAATTCCATTTATCGGTTGATACGGCTATTGGGGTACAAGGAGTTGTCGTTTGGAATAGAAGAAAGGGCAATTATTGCCTTTCTCGATCCGAGATCGAGCAGGCCTACAGTCAGACTGCCAAGATATTGACACTCTACTATGATATCGAGACCTTTGAGCAGATCTTCCCGTGGCACCATGCGGCCGGCGACTTCATTATCCGAACCCGGGGCGATTGCCTTGATGTCAGATTGGTGACGGCCAGACAGTATGTCGCCATGATAGAAGGTGCTTCCGTACATGAGGCATTGCTCTTTTTCTTCTTAAATCTTTCAGTAAGAATGAGACTGGATCGCTTCGATGGCGTTGGCGCCGTTGCATGGGCAGGCGATGAATGTGTGGGTTCGACGTTAGGCGGGTTTTTGGAGGGGATCAGGTTTAAGGAGGAGCAATGCATAATCAAAGTGGGGTTTTTCGATGAGTTTGTCAAATATGCCAAGAGCCTTGATAAAGAGGACATTAAAGGCCGATTCTATGCGTTGATTGATGCATGCGATCAGGCAGCCCCGGATATTGGTGTGATCAGGAAGAATTTGGAAAGGCACGCACAGCTATTGTGGGAAGCGATTCAAGGTATTGATAGTGACGGGCAGGAAGGTAACCCCGAACCTGTAAACGCCGCCCCAAGTTTTTTGTTGACAAACAATACAAATAAGCTTATAGGCAAGGCTTATGCGAATGTCTGTGTACCTGTCGAAAGGCCCCGTTAAATATAGATAAACGTAGCTTTGCCGGGCATTTTCTTGGTTTGCACAAAGACTATCATAGACTGGGAGGAGGTGAACATCGGCATCTTCATTTGAGGGTAATGGGGTACGGTTTGTACCGTGTGAGTTTACATATTTAAAAAGATTGGAGGTAGAATAATGGGATTTAAGCATAAAACACCTCTACTGGACGAGCTGGAAACAGGGCCGTGGCCGAGCTTTGTCTCCGATATTAAGCGTGAAGCTGAGTCCAGGCAGAAAAACGAGAAGAATGTTGAGTACCAGATCGCCCAAGACTGTTGCGAAGATCTTTTGGGTATCTTGGAATTGTCGTACGAGCACGGCAGGACCCACTGGAAGCACGGCGGCATCGTGGGCGTGTTTGGCTACGGCGGTGGAGTTATCGGCCGGTACTGTGACCAGCCGCAGATGTTTCCAGGTGTTGCAGCCTTTCACACGATGCGTGTCAATCAGGTAATGGGACATTACTATACGGCGGAGTACCTGGAAAAACTGTGTGATTTGTGGGAGAGACGGGGCAGCGGCATTACAAACATGCACGGTGCTACCGGTGATATTGTCTTTATCGGGACGACGACAGTACAGTTGGAGGAGATCTTCTATGAGTTGACCCACAACCTGGGTCAAGACCTTGGGGGTTCCGGTTCGAACCTGAGAACGCCTTCCGACTGTATGGGTCAGTCCATGTGTGAGTATGCCTGTTACGATACTCAGGAGCTTTGCTATCAGCTGACCATGGAATACCAGGATGAGCTTCATCGTCCGGCATTTCCGTACAAATTTAAGTTTAAGTTTGACGGCTGTCCCAACTGCTGTGTGGCCTCTATCGCCCGTTCGGACCTTTCATTTATCGGCACATGGCGAGATGATATCCGCATGGACCAGGAGGCGGTCAAGGCGTATGTGGGTGGCGAGCTAAAGTCCAACGGCGGCGCCCATTCAGGCCGTGATTGGGGTCCTTTTGACATTCAAAAAGAGGTCATTGATCTTTGTCCTACCGGGTGTATGCGAATGGACGGCAGCAAGCTTGAGATCAACAACCGGGAGTGTACACGCTGCATGCACTGCATTAACGTTATGCCCAGGGCCTTGAGGATTGGAAAAGATACCGGTGCTAGTTTGCTGGCGGGCGCCAAGGCCCCAATTTTGGATGGCGCTCAAATGGCTACATTGATTGTTCCCTTTATCAAGGTTGAGCCTCCTTATGATGAGATCAAGGAGAAGGTGATCGAACCCATTTGGGATTGGTGGATGGAAGAAGGCAAAAACCGGGAGCGTCTTGGCGAGCTGCTGAAGCGTCAGGGTCTGCAGAAATTGCTTGAAGTGACCGGCTTCGACGCCATCCCACAGATGGTTCAAGAACCCCGGTCCAACCCCTATGTCTTCTGGAAAGAAGAAGAGGTTCCGGGTGGCTTTACACGTGATATTAACGAATTCAGGAAGTATCATCAGAGATAGGAGGTGACAACCATGGCATTTATTTCATCAGGATATGATCCCAAAAAACCGATGGTAGACCGGATTACGGATATCGGACCGAAATATTACGAAGAGTTTTATCCGCCGGTTATCAAGAAAAATAAGGGAAAATGGCTTTATCACGAGATCTTGGAGCCGGGTATTTGCGTTCACGTCGCCGAAAGCGGCGATGAGCTTTATGTTCTTCGCGTTGGTGGGTGCCGCCTCATGAGTGTGTCTCACATTCGCGAGATAAATGAGATCGCCGAAAAACACTGTGACGGCTATCTCCGGTTTACTACCAGGAATAACATCGAGTTTATGGTAGACAGCAAGGACAAGGTTGAGCCCTTGAAAAACGATCTTCTGAGCCGGAAACAACCAGGCGGGTGCTATAAGTTTCCTCTAGGCGGTACGGGCGCTGGGATCACCAATATCGTTCACACCCAGGGCTGGATACACTGCCACACGCCGGCAACGGATGCCTCGGGCACCGTAAAGGCCACGATGGATGTACTCTTTGATGAGTTTACGGAGATGAAACTCCCGGCAAAACTCAGGGTCTCTATGGCATGTTGTCTGAACATGTGCGGCGCTGTGCACTGCTCTGATATCGCTATTCTGGGATATCACCGCAAACCGCCCATGTTGGACCATGAGTATCTGGACAAGATGTGCGAGATTCCTCTTGCCGTAGCGGCTTGCCCGACGGCGGCAGTCAAGCCGGCCAAAGTAGAGGTAAACGGCCAGCAGGTAAAGAGTGTAGCGGTCAACGCGGGGCGCTGTATGTTCTGCGGCAACTGCTACACCATGTGTCCGTCCATGCCTCTGGCTGATGCGGAAGGCGATGGTATCGTCCTCATGGCGGGGGGCAAGATATCCAACAGAATCAGTGCCCCGAAGTTCTCCAAGGTGGTAGTCGCCTTTATCCCCAACGAGATGCCGCGCTGGCCGAGCATGACCGGTGCCATTAAGAAGATAGTTAATGCCTATTCCGCCAATGCCAACAAGTATGAGCGGCTGGGTGAATGGGCCGAGAGGATCGGTTGGGAACGATGGTTTGAGGTTTGTGACATTCCGTTTACCCACCATCTCATCGACGATTTTCGTGATCCTGCGTACTACACGTGGCGTCAGACAACGAACTTCAAGTTTACGAATGCTATCAAGTAGCCTGCAGGCAAAGAAAGAGAGAAAAAATGGACGAAGAAGCTGCAAAGAAAACCATCGTAGAAAGCCTGGAAAAGAAAAAGGGGAAGTCCAAGTTCTATCTCAAGGATTTCTACAAGATGATCCCTGACGAAAAGCCCAGGACCGTGAAGAACCTGGTTAACAAAATGGTAGGGGAAGGTACTCTTGAGTATTGGTCGAGTGGAAGCACGACCCTGATTGGGCTGAAAGGTGTTGGCAAGCAGGCCGGTGGCGAGGGTGAAGACGAGTAGTACATATGTGCCTCGGCCTATCAGGTAATGACTTTCTAATACCAAGTTGCTTCTGAGCAAAAAGAAACCTGGATTATGGCAACTTCCCGGATTTTGATCGCCGGTTTGCGTGGAGGTTCGGGAAAAACGATCGTTTCCTTGAGTTTGATCGCGTCCTGGCGGAAAAGCGGGATGGCCGTTATCCCTTTCAAAAAGGGACCGGATTTTATTGATGCGGGTTGGCTGGCCCTTGCGGCCGGCCGGCCGTGTCATAATCTGGACCCTTTTTTTATGCCTGCCGAAACGATCCGTTCCTCTTTTCTCTCTTGGGCTGAGCCCGGAGGTGTTTGTGTTGTCGAGGGCAACCGGGGGCTCTACGATGGGCTGGATGTGGAAGGGAGCACCAGCACGGCCGAGCTGGCCAGGTTGTTGGGGACCCCGGTGATCCTAGTCGTTGATTGTACCAAGACTACTCGCACGGTGGCGGCGGTGGTTTTCGGGTGTATTCAGTTTAGCCCCGACGTCGATATTGCCGGTGTAATCCTCAATCGCATTGCCGGATCTCGCCACCAATCGATCGTCACGCAGGCCGTGGAAACCTACTGCCATGTGCCTGTCCTTGGGGCCATACCCAAGCTCACAGAAGAGCTGTTTCCGGAAAGACACATGGGACTTGTCCCCACACCAGAGCACGCCTGGGCGACAGACTCAATAGACATAGCCGCCGAGATGGCGGAACAGTTCCTTGATTTGGAAGGGCTCTTGGCGGTGGCAAGGCAGGCCCCGGATCTGCCGGCCGGCAACAAGGCCTCCGGCAAGTGTATCAACAGTAGTGGAGAGCCGGCTACTTCTTCGGGTCCGGACGATGCCCATGGCCCCGGCGGATGGAAAACGAGTGCAACCCTGCCCCGCATCGGTGTCATCCAAGATGCCGCCTTTCAGTTTTATTATCCGGAAAACATAACAGCCCTTGAACAGGCCGGGGCCGAAATCGTCATATTGAGCGCCCTGGCGGATCCAGGACTGCCCCCCCTGGACGGGCTTTATATCGGCGGTGGTTTCCCGGAAACACAGGCAAAAGGCCTTGCGGCCAACGAGGTATTTCGAAAGGAGTTGTGCCGTTTGGCAAAAGGAGGTCTTCCGGTGTATGCGGAATGCGGCGGACTCATGTACTTAGGGCAGAAGCTCGTCCTGGGAGGCGAGGTCTACCCCATGGTCGGGCTTTTCCCGGTGGTTTTTGGGTTTTCAAGACGGCCACAGGGGCATGGGTACACTATTTTTGAGGTAGAAAGGCAAAACCCATACTTTGAGATAGGTAGTCGAGTCCGTGGGCATGAGTTTCATTATTCCAAGGTATTAAGTTGGCAGGGAAATTCCGAGGATCTGGCCTTCAGGATGATACGCGGTGGCGGTATTGACGGCAAAAGGGACGGCCTGTGCTCCAAGAACACCCTTGCAACATACACCCACATCCATGCCCTGGGAACACCTGCCTGGGCAAAGGCGATGGTGGAGGCTAGCAGACGGTATCAAGGCGAAAAGAATACAATTTGAGGATTGTGGCTTTCGCCTTTAAAAGATGCAAGGGTTCTAGGATTCAAGTGAAATGCATAGACATTATAGAGAACAAAAAGTTTTACAAAGGTCCTATAAGCTATGTTTGGGAATTTATATGATCGTTAGCAAGAAAAGCACTTGACCCCTGGAATCCTTGTCCCCTAAAACCAATAGGGCAAGGCTTTAACGGCCATTGCCCTATTGGTTTTCTTATCTTTCTTATTTCTTTTTATTCGGATGGCAGTCCTTGCATGCCGTGGGGCCGGCCTTTTTTCCAGCCTTTTTCAAGTCGTTGTGGCAGCTCTTGCAGTTCTCGTGAATCGCTGAGTAGTAGTACTTTGCGATTTTTTCCTTCGTAGATATCTTTGGTTCATCCTTCTTTGTCTTGGGCGCTTTGGCCTCGCTGTGACAGACATCACATTTTTGGACTGCATCGCTCTCTTTCCACACATTCTTTCCGTCCTTGTACACATGGTGGCATTGAGCGCAGGGGACTTTGTAGTCGATATTGTGTTTCTTGTGGCTGAAGGTTACGAGAGATTTTGAGTGTTTCTTGAACACCTTGGAATTCATCTCGATGGTATCGGGTGCATCTGTGGCATGCACCATCGAAAAGACAAAGACCACCCCCAATAGTGCAATTGCCAATGTTAACAGTGCGCGTTTCTTCATGTCCTACCTTTCCTCCTTTCACAAAATTTAATAAGCTAATAACTTTAAAGAGCTGTGACCAACTCTAAGGGGAGCTTTTCTAGCAAAATGACCGGCAGATGTCAAGGAGAAAAACCGTCACCCGGCATTTTGCTTATCGTCTTTTTTGTCAGTCTCTTCTATGTCTTTGTTCTTTTTCTTCTTTCCAAAGAGCCTGGCGCCTACGATGCTTACTTCGTAAAGGATAATCAGGGGGCCGGACATCATGATCTGTGTGACAACATCAGGGGGGGTCAAGATTGCCGCCAATATGAAGAAACTGAGGATGGCATACTTGCGGTTGGTCGTCAGGAAGCGTACGTCCACTATCCCGAGTTTTGCCAAAAAGGTTATAAAGAGGGGAAGCTCAAAGACAATGCCAAAGGCAATAAGGAGTTTGGTAGAAAAACCCATATATTCCTTTACCGACGGCAGTGGCTTAATGGCGTCAGATGCAAAGCCCATAAAGAACTTGAATCCAAAAGGAAAAACCACGTAGTATCCAAATAGCGCCCCACCCAAGAAAAAGAATGAGCAAAGAAAGACAATGGGCAAAACCCACTTCCTTTCCTTGTCGTAAAGACCGGGAGCTATAAACATCCAGAATTGATAGATGATAACAGGGATAGCCAGAAGTATCCCTGCCAATAGAGCAACTTTTAGATAAGTAAAAAAGGCCTCGGGAAGACCTGTGTAGACAAGTTTTCCTTCGGGCGGCATTGCCGCAAGAAGAGGCTGCATGAGGACTTCAAAGAGCTGCTTTGAAAAGCCATAACAGAGGCAGAAGCCAACACCGATGGCAATAAAGCAAATTATGAGTCGCTTACGAAGTTCATCGAGATGTGTGGTAAAGGGAAGCTTTTCACCTTCAGGCATCCTTGGAGGGTCCTTTCTCTTCAGCTTCCTGTTCCGTCTGCTGCGAGGACTCTTTTATGTCCTGATCTGTTTCCTGATTGGGTGGTTGCTCAGTATCAGTCTCTGAATCAGCTTCCGGCAGTGGGTCATCGTCTTTTCCAATTTCCGGATCTTGTTTTTTGTCTTCATCGTTCAAAGAAGCAGCACCTTCGGCCATGGACTGATGGACACTCTGCTGAATATCACCCTTGATGTCTCGAATCGTATTTTTGGCTTCCTTAAAATCGTTATCGACTTCAATGCTTTCCTTGAAATCTCGCGTGGCCTTCTTAAACTCCGCGATACCCTTTCCAAGCGATTTGGCTATTTCGGGGAGTTTTTTGGGGCCAAGAACTATCAGCGCTATGGCCAGAATCAAGATGATCTCCGGCATTCCCATCCCAAACATAAGTGACTCCTTATAGTATAAAATTTCAGAATTACGGCTAAATATATCTTTGGAATTATAACGATGCTTGGCTGTTCTGTCAAGGTATATTGGTCTTGTCGACCGACAAATATTGATGGACGAAGTCGTTAAATAATATTTGCGAGCCGACTCGGTACGTTTTTAAAAAGTTACGCCAAGGGATCTTGTTGAGCTGACTAAAGCCACACTTATTGAGAGCTTATCCAAATTGTGTGCAAGAAAAATTCTGATTGACAACCAGCAAGCCGTTTTCTAGACTCTAAACGATCTTTTGCCGGAGTGGTGAAATTGGTAGACGCAGAGGACTCAAAATCCTCCGGGCTTTGCGCTCATGTCGGTTCAACTCCGACCTCCGGCACCATAACAGATCACCGGCAAACTCAGTCGCAGGACCGCCTTTTTTTGTCTTGACAAGTGCGTCTATTTTATGTATGAGGCCAAGAGGTTTGAGACTTTTAACTTTCATTCAACAATCGTTTGAGAACAAAAAAAGTAATATTATATGAGCCTGAAAAAACTTCTTTCCGACAACAAATCTTCTATCGTTAAGGCGTGGTGTGATCTCGCACTCAAAAGTTATCCCGAAGAAAGCCAAGGTTTTTTCAAAAAAAAGGACCAATTCGGGAATCCGGTAGGTCACGTTCTCTTTGAGGGAATCGAGTTGGCTTATGACGCTCTCCTAGAAGATGCTGACATAGATGAGCTTTCTAAGGTCCTTGATAGTATCATTAGGATAAGGGCCATTCAGGAGTTTTCCCCGTCAAAAGCCATCAGCTTTTTGTTTGGGCTGAAGCAGGTGATAAGAAAAGACCTGGGAAGTAAGATCAATAAAAATGGGTTTTCCAAAGAGTGGGCTGCATTTGAGGCGAAGATAGATGACTTAGCCCTTCTTGGCTTTGATATTTATTCCAGGTGCCGACAACAGATTTACGATATTAGGGTGGAATCTGTCAAGAGGCATACTTCCAGATTGTTAAAGAAGGCAGGTTTGGTCTTTGAGATCCCGGAAGATCAGCTGGATCTCCAAGAGAACATGGCCAACATTAATAATAGCTAACCTTACACGGAAGCGAGGGAGCACTAAATGAACGTGATACTGAGTCTTGCGATTTCCGGTCTTGCGATTTCCGGGCTTGTTGCGATCGCCTTTTTGGGAGTTTGGGTGGCACACTTTAATGTCCTGTTTGGGATAGTTATTCCCTATATTGCTGTCATCATATTCTTTTTAGGGATGATCTACCGTGTGGTGAAATGGGCAAAATCGCCTGTCCCCTTCCGGATACCAACTACCTGTTCGCAACAAAAGTCTTTGCCGTGGATCAAGTATACCTATAGTGACAAACTGGACAACCCTTCCACAAAGCTCGGTGTCTGGGGTCGGATGATTCTTGAGATCTTCTTTTTCCGCTCTCTTTTCAGAAATTCAAGGATGCAATTCGGCACAGGGCAAGATGTCAGATACACATCTTCTAAGTGGCTCTGGATTGGGGCCATGGCGTTTCACTATTGTTTTTTGGTTATTATAATCAGGCATCTGAGGTTTTTTACACAATCTAATCCTTGGTTTGTGACTCTTACCGAAAACATTGATGGTTTTTTTCAGATATTTGTTCCCGCTGTTTATCAGAGCGGTCTTCTGCTGGGTGCGGCTTTAACATTCCTGCTGTTAAGAAGGCTTCTTGTCCCTCAGTTACGCTATATCTCGCTTCCTGCCGATTATTTCCCTCTCTTTTTGATCTTAACCATTGCAGGAACAGGCATCTTGATGCGATACGGTCTAAAGACCGATATTGTGGGTGTTAAGGAGCTTACCATGGGGCTTGCCAATTTTAACCCCAAGATCCCTGAAGGAATAGGGGTTTTATTTTATATCCATTTGTTTCTGGTGAGTGTCCTTTTTGCCTACTTTCCATTCAGCAAACTAACGCACATGGGCGGTGTTTTCCTGAGCCCCACGAGAAACCTTGAGAACAATAACCGTGCAGTCAGGCACATAAATCCGTGGAACCCGGAAGTTAAGTTACATACATACGAAGAGTACGAAGATGACTATAGAGACAAGATGATTGGCGCTGGGCTACCAGTAGATAAACAGCCGGCGTCGAAGGAAGCAAAAGAATAGACCTGAAGAAGGAGTTATCATGCCTAGGATACCAAAGGATTGGAAACTTCCACAAGAACCAGGGGACTTTCTGAGCGGAACAGAGCACACGCCCAAGCCCCGCGTAAAGGGGTGGATGAATACGACCCCTGTTGAAATCAAGCGCGGCATGCATTGTTACGCCGCCAAACCGGATAGGCTTAAGAAGGTAGGGATGCCGAACCCTCGTGAATGGTCGGCAATGGATGATGACTGGAAACTGCCGGAGAATTGGAAAAAGATCTTTCTGGACGGCATGAAGGACCGCCTGGGGAGGTTTCGTACGTTCCAGCTCTTTATGGATATCTGTGTCAGGTGTGGCGCCTGTGCCGACAAATGCCATTTCTACATCGGTTCGGGCGACCCAAAGAATATGCCTGTCTTGAGGGCGGAGCTGCTGAGATCAATCTACAGGCAGCACTTTACTACCGCAGGAAAGATTCTCGGCCCGGTGGCGGGGGGACGAGAGCTGACTTACGATAGGCTTAAGGAGCTGTGGTACTATCTGTATCAGTGTTCCGAGTGCCGGCGTTGCTCGGTCTTTTGTCCTTATGGGATTGATATGGCAGAAATTACCATTATGGGGCGTGAGCTGACTAACCTGCTGGGGCTAAACATTGATTGGATCGCAGCCCCTGTCGCTTTCTGTTACCAGACCGGCAATCACATGGGTATCCAGCCTCACGCCTTTGTCGAGATGTTAGATTTCTTTGTTGATGAGATTGAAGAAGTCACCGGTGTAAGGGTAAAGCCTAACTTCAACAGAAAGGGCGCTGAGGTCCTGTTTGTAACACCCTCCGGAGATGTCTTCGGTGATCCTGGCACTTACACTTGTATGGGCTATATGATTTTATTCCATGAACTCCAAAAGCTTGGCCTGGATATTACCTGGAGCACATACGCTTCTGAGGGGGGTAACTTCGGGCTCTTCACCTCAAACGAGATAATGAAGCGATTGAACTCCAAAATGTATGCAGAGGCCAAACGGCTTGGTGTAAAATGGATTCTCGGCGGAGAATGCGGCCACATGTGGCGTGTGGTAAACCAGTATATGGGAACCATGAATCTTGAACTGGCGGAAGGAAGCAAGATGGAAGAGCCGGTTTCACCCATTACGGGGACCAAATTTGAGAATGCCAAGTCAACGAAGATGGTCCACATTACCGAATTTACGGCAGACCTTATCAGAAATAACAAGCTCAAGCTTGATCCCAGCAGGAATGATCATCTGACGGTGACCTTCCATGATTCCTGTAACCCATCACGGGGAATGGGGTTGTTCGAAGAACCCCGATATGTGATCAAAAACGTGTGTAACAACTTCTATGAGATGCCGGAAAATACGATCAGAGAGCAAACATTTTGCTGTGGTGCAGGGTCCGGCTTAAATGCCGGTGAGGATATGGAGCTTAGGATGCGCGGGGGGCTTCCCAGGGCAAACGCGGTGAAATATGCCCACGAGCAACACGGTGTAAATATGATGGCATGTATCTGTGCCATCGACCGAGCGGTCCTTCCCGATCTCATGACCTACTATGTTCCTGAAGTGGACATTACCGGTATCCATGAACTCGTGACAAATGCCATGGTATTGGATGGAGAAAAAGAAAAAACGGTGAATCTGCGTGGCGAACCCCTTCCAGGCAAGGAGGATAAAAAGTGATGTATGATGGAGGCAAAATAGTCACAGGCATAATTATCGGCGTTATCTTGTTGGCATTTCCTGTGTGGTGGAACCTCGGGGCGGCCGGGCCGAAGCCGGACATAAAATATCCGAAGAAGGAAAAAAAGTGCATTGAGTCGAAAGAGTATATGAAGGTTAATCACATGCAGGTCTTGGACCTGTGGAGAGACTCTGTGGTGAGGACAGCCAGGAGATACTATGTAAGTGACAGTGGCAGGAAGTTTGAGATGAGCCTGCAAAACACGTGTATGAGCAATGATTGCCATGCGAAAAAGACGGAGTTTTGCGATCAGTGTCATAACTACACGGCGGTAGCCCCATACTGCTGGGATTGCCATATTGCACCTAAGGAACCTAAGGAGAAGATGTAATGGGCGTAGACAGAAGGAAGTTTCTAAAGATTGCCGGAATGTCAACGTTGGGATTGGCGGCCAAACCTGCTGCGGATGTCCTCGCAAAGGAGGAAATGGACTTTACGATTAGCGAGAAGGTCCTGCACTTCTTTGCCAAGCCTCTAGGGTTTCAACCGGGGGAGGCCTTGACGGCAAAACGGTGGGCCATGGTGGTAAATGTCAAGGCGCTTGACGAGGAAATAGCAGAAGCTTGCCGGGCGGCCTGTCACAAATTTCATAATGTTCCAGAGATAAAAAACCCGAAGCACGAGATCAAGTGGGTCTGGCATGATGATTACGAGCACACATTTACCGACCAGGAAAATGAGCACATAATGGAAGATTTAAAAGATGCCCCCTTTCTGGTTATGTGCAACCACTGTTATGAGCCTCCGTGTGTGAGGGTTTGCCCGACGCAGGCGACATTTAAAAGGGAAACCGATGGGATTGTCCTTATGGACATGCATCGTTGTATCGGATGTCGGTTCTGTATGGCGGCTTGTCCATACGGCTCAAGGAGCTTTAACTGGGTCGATCCAAGAAAGTTTATCAATGAAGAAGAGCAAAACATGGAGTATCCGACCCGAATGAAAGGTGTGGTGGAGAAGTGCAATTTCTGTGCTGAACGGCTTGCCAAGGGAAAGATGCCATATTGCGTCGAAACGGCCCAGAAGCTTTGTGCGCAAAAGGGTAAAGAACCGGCCTTGATATTTGGCGATCTGGAAGACCCCGATTCAGAGGTGAGGAAAGTGTTGCGGTCCAGGTATTCAGTTCGTCGTAAACCAGCGCTTGGTACGAATCCAAACGTATACTATATTGTATGAGGTAGGTGGCTATGCTTGAGAAGGCACTAGTTGGAGGACGTAAGTACTGGATATGGATGGCATGTCTGCTCACTGTAATGGGCGTGGGGTTCATTATGTGGCTCTGGCAGTTGAGCTACGGCCTTGGTATAACAGGCATGAGCAGAGACGTGTCGTGGGGTGTTTATATCGCCAATTTCACCTTTCTTGTCGGTGTTGCGGCGGCGGCCGTGATGGTTGTAACACCGTATTATCTTCATCATCATAAGGCATTTGGGAAAATCACCATCTTGGCGGAGTTTTTAGGTGTTTCCGCAGTAACTATGTGTTTGTTGTTCATCATTGCAGACCTGGGAAACCCTGCCCGCGCAATGAATGTTTTGCTGCATCCGACTCCCAACTCGATCCTTTTTTGGGATATGATTGTCCTGAATGGATATTTGTTCCTGAATATATTCATAGGATGGAACGTCTTGGCTGCTGAGCGCAAGTCCATGCCAACCCCAAAGTGGGTCAAGCCCTTTATTTACATCTCCATACCCTGGGCGGTTAGTATCCACACGGTAACGGCATTCCTGTATGCCGGGCTTCCCGGAAGGCATTATTGGTTAACTGCAATTATGGCAGCCCGCTTTCTGGCCTCGGCATTCGCGGCCGGGCCGGCGCTTCTTATTATATTTTGTATCATAGTCAGGAAAAACACGAAATTTGATCCGGGTAATCAGGCAATCCGGACGCTTTCAGGTATCGTCACGTATGCAATGTGCCTGAATGTCTTTTTCTTCCTGCTTGAGGTCTTTACTGGGTTTTACAGTAATATTCCCGGGCATATGCATACCCTCAAGTACCTATTTGTGGGGCTTAATGGCCATCACGCTCTCGTACCATGGATGTGGACGGCGACCTTCTTCGCGGCGGTATGCCTTGTGTTGTTGCTGGTGCCTGCCACACGTAGAAAAGACGATACGCTGGTAGTAGCATGTATTTGTGTTTTTATTGCCACATGGATCGATAAGGGTGTTGGTTTGGTTCTGGGTGGTTTCGTGCCGAATCCGTTGCACCATATAACCGAGTATAAGGCAACCGCTCCGGAGGTTTTTATCACGCTGGGAGTTTGGGCCACCGGCTTTTTTATCCTGAGTGCGCTTTATAAGGTGGCCATAACGGTGAAGGAAGAACAGTTGACCGGTTAAAAGCCAATTGTTAATTGAGTATTTTGAGGGGCTGGTTCCCAGTTTGGGGATCGGCCCTTTTTTATAGCTGTCGGGTGTGTCAAACCAGGGATCAGGGGTCGGGGTGCCAGGAGATGAGCGCAATACACACTTGACTCAGAGGGTGTTTTTGGGAGTTCTTGTAATTGCCCCAAAAAATTGAATATCGAACAAGGAACCGCAGAATCACGAAGAGGGTACTTCGGCATTCGAAATTCTTTATTCGATATTCTGCTGTTCAGGAAAAGAAATTACAAAAGCGATATTTACAATGCACACGGTCTCATGTGTGTTTAATAGTCACCCCCTGACCCCGACCCCGGTGAACTGTTTTGTTCTGTGGAAACGAAAAAACCCCGACCGGCGGTTCCCCGGCAGGGGTTCGAATTGTTGCAGTAACTAAAGATCTTGATGGGTCAGTGGTGGGCGTCTGCCGACTTATGGCGTGTGGCTTTCAGGGCCGTGCTGATTGCGATGATCGCAAGTATTATCTCCCATATCCAAACGGCCACCCAACTGTGGAACCAATGGAAGACAAGGCCCCCGAACCATATGGCCGGAACACCGAAAACGATAACGATGCCTATAAATCTTGCAATGTCCATGATATTCCCCCTGAATTCTTTGTGTTCTAAAACGTGCAATTGACCGTTTCGGGGTTAATGCTCGTTGTGGTTTTCACCGCCCTTGCAAAGCCAATCAAAGATGGCCCGCATGGCACAATAATTCACCGCAATAAAAAGCCCGCCCAGGGCCGCATAGAAGCCGCCCATAAAGACAAAGTGACTTGGGTCATTTACCCACTCAAATGCAAATGGAAACATGGCACGGAGTCCTTTCTTATATCCTGATTAATATGGGTTCATTTCTCTTTCCTGCGGAAAAATGGGCAGGTAACGATAAGAGAGCATAATAACGATTGCTCCCGCCCAGACGGGCAGCAGCGTGGTTGCCCATTCAACCCAGTTGGGATAGTAGTTTACAAATTTATCAAAAGGCATCACCGGTACGACCAGGGCCTGCACAGTCAGAATCCAGCGGTTCATAAGAATACCGGAGCAATTTAAGATACAGGCCAGGATGAGGAGTGGTTCATAGTCTCTGGTCTTCTTAATCGACAAGAGCAAGGCCGGAATAGCGCCAAGGATGATTACTTCCATGACCAGGACCCACCAGCCATACGGCTGATTGGCGTAAAAGCTTTTCACGGGGGCTCCGGCATCCTTGGCTAGGCCAAACCAACCGAGGGTGTCAATAATCTTCAATATAACATATAGAGTGGTCAGCCCGCCGGAAATCTTAGCGAGAATGCCGATAGTACTTTTCTTTACAAGTTTTTTCTTGCCGAAGAATTCAGTAATTTTGGTGATCAGGATTGTAAAACAGGGACCGCATGCCATTGCTGAAAGAATAAAGAGAAAAAATGTCCAAGGCCAGACCAGAAAACCTTCCCGATAAGCAAAGGGCCGGCCGTAAAGTACACCGGACACACCACCCAGAGAGCCTTGGTGGAAGCAAGAAAGAAATACTCCCAGAGCAGCAATTGTGGGCATGGCTTCATGGAGATGATGGGCAAAGGAATGGGGTACTGAAAATTTGAATATCTGTCGGTTTTCCAAGATGAGAGGGAGATACTCAACGCAAAGAACCATGAAGTAACACATAATGCAGAAGGCCACCTCTGTGAGCATGGAATGGACATTGGCGTGCCAGAAAATAAACCAGCCTCTTAAAGGTTGACCGATATCTATAGCCAGAATACCCTGGGCCGAGGCATAGCAAATAACGCCAATGACGACCGCATAATTTACGATGTTTTTAAGTTCCTTTATGTTGATGACGTACCTCAAAAAACCGGTGAAAAAGGCGCCGCCACCAAGGGCAATAATTCCAAGGTCGGCGGCAATCCAGAGCCCAAAAGGGAAGTTGTTGTTCAAGTAAGTCTGATTAAGTGCCAAACCCCAACATAAGATAGCAGCGACCGCTCCTATAAGCACGGGAATATTGAGGATGAGGATCCACATAAAGAACTTTGCAAATGAACACCTTTTTACGCCCTTTGGGATTAATGCAGAATCGAACATGATAGACACTCCTCTTATTCAGTAAAGATAACCCAAGCCTAGGCGTGGGTTACGCTGCTTCCTTCCTTGCCGACATAAACGTCCGCGGCCTTACTGACCCAGGCCCTTGATGAGGTGTAATATACCTTTGGGTTTGTGCCAAGAACTTCCAAGAGCCTGAAGGCATTCGGTACCTTCTTTAGGTCATAGACCTTATGTTCGGGATTAGTGAGGTCACCGAAAGTAATGGCGCCTGCGGGGCAGGCCTGGGTGCAGGCAGTCTGATATTCGTCTTCATGCACTTCGCGCCGGTCCTCAGAGTAGGCCTTGTTTCTGGCCCGCTGAAGACGATGAAAGCAGAAGCTGCATTTTTCAACCACACCGCGCATACGTGGCGATACATCCGGATTAAGGTATTCTTCCATGCCTTCAGGCCATTTCGGATCCCACCAATTGAAGACACGAACATGATATGGACATGCTGCCATGCAGTACCGACATCCGAAACAACGAGTATATATCTGGCTTACAATGCCGGTTTCATGATTGTAATCGGTAGCTGTTGCGGGACACACAGACACACAAGGGGAGTGATGGTGACCATGGCCTTCACAGTGCATGCAGGGCCGTGGGATATAACAGATATCGTTGTCAGGAAAAGAGCGGCCGTTACTGATTTTATAGACCCGCATCCAGAAGTTCTGTGTTAGCCTATCGTTGGTGTCTTCTTTTCTGAAGGGGATATTGTTCTCGGCCATACAAGCGACCATGCAAGCGCCACAGCCGGTACACTTGTCAAGGTTAATGACCATCCCATACTTATAAACCGCGCCGTGTCCTTCATGGTGCTCAGGTGCATGCCCTTCCTGGCGCCCCTCTCCCTTATGATGTGCATCTTTCATGGTTACCCCTTCTTTTACTCTTCTCTAAACACTGGTCAGTTTCGCTCTGATCCCCCAGGTTGCAGATAAACCAGAGATGGGATCTTCTACTGCTCCCATAAAACTGTTGGCGTTTACCCCCTTACCGGCCAGATAATCGTCATAACCGGTATGGCCGAGCCCTTTTGGTATACCCACCAAGCCCGGCATGATTCCTTCAGACAGATGTACGAGTACCTTCGCCTTCCCTCTGTAGGTTTCCAGCATTGCATATTTTCCATCGGCAAGCCCATAATCTCCAGCAGTCTTGGGATTCACCTCAACAAAAAGGTCGTTACCCTTGAGTTCCGTTACTTCCAAGGTCTTTGTGCAAAATGGTGGATTTCCGATAGCTCCGCTTGCCAACCGCATCAACTCCACTGGAATCAGGGTTAATGGTTGTGTGCTTGAATCCCCTTCAAGCTCGATTGGTTCATAAGGCTTGGCGTAGAACTCAAACTCTCCGGAAGGTGTACTGCCGGTTTTGGCGACATAGCCTATTTTCGCCAATGCATCCCAATTGGCGCCCATAGCCTCCTTCAGCACAGATTCATAATCATCCCACGGGAATGCATTAGAAACAGACCCCCCAAGTTTCTTGGCAATGGCCATGATCGTGTCTCCAGCGTGTTTTGTGTCAAACTGACGGTCTATTACCGGCCTTAAGACTCCGATCACCGCTTTGTGCAGTCCTACAGGGCTTGGAATATCTTCCCATCGTTCAAGATAGTGGTCGTTGGGAAGAATAAGGTCTGCATGCTGGGCTGTTTCATCGAAATAGGTGGAAAAACTTACAACAAAGGGAATTTTTTCAAAAGCCTCCGCAACTCTGTTAGAGTCCATTGTGGTAAAATATGGATCTGCCTCATGGACTAGGAGCGCCTGAATTGCTTCCGGGTTGTCGTTTATGATTTTAGGCAGTTCATCTGGTCGATACTTGACCATGGGATAGTCTTTAGTGCCCGCACCGTCCAAACGAGGCTTGCTGTTTCCGGACTTGGCTATCGTATCTCGAGGAGACTCCGGCCATCCCAGGTGGTCCGTACTGCGCAAGTTGGTCCAGACACCTCCCGGCTTGTTAATATTTCCCACCAAAGCGTTAAGGGCAAGCACTGCCATGCACTCATAGAGACTTCCCGGCGTGGTTCCCTTGCCACGACCCCAGACGGCCAAGGGCCGCCCAGCCTTTGCAAAGGCCCTGGCTAGGTTAGTTATCTTGGCTGTAGAAAGCCCGGTAGTGGCAGAAACATCCCCGGGTGAGTATTCAGACATTACCATCTTGCGCCACTCGTTGAAACCCAACGTTGAATTTTCGACAAAGGCGCTATCGTAGAGCGAATCCTTTATGATTACATGTGCTAAACCGAGAGCAAGGGCCGTTTCTGCGCCAGGATTGACCGGATACCAGGCATCTGCCTTTGCGGCAGTGTTTGAAAGGCGGGGTTCAATCTGAACCACGGTGGCAGCCTTCTTTCCGTTGCCGGAACGCCACTTGCTGTGAGCCTGGATCGTACGTACAGGAGATCCCCACCCCTCGATTAGTCCGCAACCAAAGCTGAGTATGAAGTTTGCTTTTTCAAGATCATAGCCTACCGAAGCGTCTTTCCCCTGTAAGAGCTTCATTGCCAGCTCGTTGGTATCCTCAGCCGAGGCAGTACGTATGTAATTCGGTGAGCCGTATGACTCCATAAAGCGGGAAAACAACTGCGGTACGGTGCCTTGGTCGGTGGCCGTGATGCAGGCGACTGTGTCAGGTTTTCCCTTGCTTCGCAAATCAGAGAGTTTTTTGACTACTTCGGCGATTGCCTTATCCCAGGAAATCCTTTCCCATTTCCTTTCGCCCCTTTTTCCGACTCGTCTCACCGGACCCGGCACGCGCCACGGACCGTACAGGAGTTGGAGTCCTGAAGCGCCTAGGGGACAAATGCCTCCGTCATTGACAGGGTATCCTTCCCTTCCCTCAATCTTTGTGACACGGCCCTCAACTTTCCGTACAGTAATGCCACAATTGCCGCGGCAAAGATTGCAGATAGTATCGGTATGAGAGACTCGACCCTCAGAGGGTACAGGCGTCCACGGCCAATTTTGTGTCCAAATGGCAACGTCATCTGTTAGTTTCCAGGGCAACGGTGAAAAAGTAATGCCGGCCCCGGCCCCCAGTGAAGCCCCAACCGCAAGTTCTATAAAAGCTCTTCTGTCCAGTTTCATAAACTTTCCCCTCAGATCAAGTCTAGAAAGGTAACTAATGTATTTTACTTATGGCATACAAAACAGGTCTGATTGACGCCGTTTTTCTTGTGACATTCTGCACAATCATCCATCTTCATCCGGTCCCACGTGTTTGTTTTGATACCTGCGATATTCCAGCCCCAGATATCTCGACTGTACTTTGTGAGTCGGTTATATTGGTAAGGTCTCGTATGCTCCGACTCACCTATGGGGCCGTGGCAAGTCTTACAGTCCAACCCAGCCATTCTAACGTGGGCGGCATGAGAAAAAAAGACACAGTCAGGTTGACGGGCATAACTCAGCCACGGGATATCTTTTCCCGGTTCAAGGTATTGGTTAATGAGCTTTGCCTCTTCGGGGTGTTCTCCCATGGCGGACTCATGACAACCGATACACTTCTCGCTTTTGGGAATTCCAGAGAAACTACCATCTTCCCCGAAGTAGTGGCATGCTTGGCAATCTCCCATCTCGTCCACATGGAGTTGATGATTGAAATCTATCGGTTGTTGTTTCTCAGAATAAAGAAGCTTCGGGAAGATACCCCAACCGATACACAGAAACACCAAAAAGCTCACAAAAAAAGCAATTACAGGGACAAGAAAGCGCCAACTACTGCCTTCCATGTTCTGCTCACCTCCAGCCACGTTTCGCTCTTTTTCTTCTGATGTGCTCATGGGTACTCCAGACAAGTAAGTTTTGGTAACTTAATAAAATCAACAAAGATATTAGATGTGGCGAAAAATATTATGTCCCCATACCTTGATGCCTTCGTTTTGTCAAGGGAAAATCATTGGTTTGTCAATTCACAATTCCTGTCCCCCCATTTTTTCCAGAATCCCCATTTTTATCCCATCCAATTTTTTGCGATCGATAATCGCCCCTTTCATGCCGCCGTTTAAGGCAATCTCTGATACATAATTGCGGCCATTATCGGTAACGAGGATGTCAATATGGGCGTAAGGAAATCTTCCCCGTTTCATGACGTCATGGCAAAGGGCAAGTTGATCCTTGTTCAACTTGTAGGACCTGCTCCTGCCACCTGCGGTAAGGTTCATCCTGAAATTATACTGGTTTTCTCTCGTGTATGCCTCGAAGTAATCTCCCGCAATAATTGCGCGTATGTCTGTGTAATTACTGATAAAGGGCTGCACCACAAAAGGGTAGATGTTTGTGTTGAGGGATGCAAGGTTGTATACCGCCTCAATATCGTCCCACTTATGAATACCAAATCCACAATCAAAGCGGTCTTCTTTTGTGACTACAGGACCGATGTTGTGCTTATTGTAGATGTTGATGGTACGCATAAGATCTGCACGCCCGGTGATAGTTAACGTATTGGGAATCATCCACTGTCCTAGGACGTGGGATTGAGCCGCCTTGGAACTGTTAAGCGTTTGAGATATGGCGGAAGGGAGGACCCGAATTCCTCTTTCTAATAAGTCAACAAAAATGCGGTATTTTATGTTCCTAAAGCCGAGCATGCCGATAAAGCAATCCCCTGGCTTCAATTCGTCATAGTGTTCTCTAAGTTCACGGCTTGATCGGATAATCATGGATATCAACCCCCGTTATGATCTTCCAGCGCAAGCTCTATCAAGCGGTCGAGAAGCCTTTCAAAAGAGAATCCCGCCTCTTGGGCAGCCAGAGGGAAAAGGCTGACAGGGGTCATGCCGGGGATGGTATTGGTTTCAAGCACAAAGATTTCATTCCGATGAATGATCATATCGGTCCTGCTGTATCCCCGGCAATCAAGGGCTTTATGAGCTGTTTCAGCAATTGACTGGGCTTGGACGGAAAGCGCATTGCTAATTCGTGCCGGACAGATTTCACTTGTGGCCCCCTTGGTATATTTGGCCTCGTAATCAAAAAAGGTATAGCTTGAAGCAGGTACTATCTCCACGATGGGAAGGTGTTGTAGTTCATCATTTCCCAGAATACCCCCGGTTATTTCAGTTCCTTCAAGATAGGCCTCAATAATCAAAGAAAGGTCAAATGCGAAGGCCTTGTCGCAGGCTTCTTGCAATTGGTCGGGGGTGGAGACGATGTTAGTCCCAACGCTGGACCCCCCACGCCTGGGTTTTACAACTAAAGGGTATCCCGGGTTTTGCACAAATGCCTCTGGATCAAAAGGCCGGCCCTGCGTTAACACGTTAGCAGGAGGTACGCGGAGCCCGGCTTCTTGGTAGAGGCGCTTAGACACGAGTTTGTCCATGGCCAAGGCGCTTGCCAGCACGCCCGAACCTTGGTAGGGGATGTGAAGGAGGTCGAGTAACCCTTGAATGGTGCCGTCTTCACCGTATGGACCGTGCAACACAATGAATGCGACGTCGATTTTTTTGGCATCAGCTACAAGTCTGCCCAGATCAGTGGCCGGATCGTAGCGGATTATCTCGTAGTTATCCTTGTTAAGGGCTTCAAATACCTGTTCGCCCCCCTTGAGAGAAACCTCTCTTTCAGATGAAATGCCGCCCGAAAGCAAGGCCAGGTTCAGCTTTGCCATTTTGTGTTACGCTCCTTAGTCATTATTCCACCCAATAGCAGGACATGTAGTGCACTTTGGTTTTCTCTTTGTACAAAACGTGTGGCCCAAATGGACCAAGAGTGCATGGAATTCGTTAAAAATATACACGTCAGGCTCTAGAGAGTCCATGAAAAAAGAGCGGACTTCGTCGTAAGAGACCTCCTCTGGCATGAGTCTATGCCTGGACAAGATACGCCTTGTATAAGCATCTACAACAAAGGTTGGTTTGTTGGCGGCATAAAGCAAAATGCTATCAGCGGTTTCCGGCCCGACCCCGTTGATTGATAGCAACTCGCTTCTTGATATATGAAGATCCCAGGTAACGAGGCCGTCTAGATTGCCCCCGCTTTCCCGGAACAAAAATTCGACGAAGTGTTTTAGCCGTTTGGCCTTGATATTATAGTAGCCTGCCGATCTGATCTGCGCTGCCAGATCCTCCACTGGTAGGCTATAGATGGCTTCAGCGGATAACAGGCTCTTTTTCTTTAGGTTTGCTATGGCCTTTTCAACATTGCGCCAGGCCGTGTTCTGGGTAAGGATGGCGCCTACCGCTATTTCAAAGGGGGAATCTCCCGGCCACCAGTGGCGGGGGCCAAAGCTATCGTAAAGTCTTTTATAAAGATCGAGAAGAAGAGTGTTTCTGTCAACAGGCATCAGGTATCATGACCCAGACGTTCCAGGATCCTTTTCTCGTAATGCTGGTCTATTTCGAGGCTGACACAAGTTCCTCTTGCTGTGTTGAGTTTCATGATAAGAAAGTTTAACTTCTTGATTTGGCGATACCTGGCTTCGGTGTCTTCCATCCCTGCCAGGAGTTCCTCGGCTTTTGCAATTTGATTCCTTATCGTGACCTCGGGCGGCACGAACCCCGCATTCTTTAAGATCTTATAGGCCATTCGGAGTTCCTCGGGAACGTGGGAGTCGTCTTCGAAGACCAGCGGCTTTCCGGCCCCCGGCAGGTCGTCTAAGGCCCCTTCCTTAATGGCCTCTTTTATGTGCCGTTCAGCTATTCTTTGAAAGCAGATCATATCTTATTTGCAAAATCACGTTGAATTTCCAGTTGCATACTACATCCTTTATATATAGACTTTTCAACAGGTTTTCAAGGGCTTTCCCAATCAAAGGCGCCCGAGTGCTCGTATTTGCTAATTTTTACGAAACCGTCAATCTTGTGAAAGGAGACCATGATGACGACTGAGGCTTTTGAATATTCCAAGCTGGATCACCCGGCGGTCCTTCAAATGCTTTTTCACCCGAGGCAAGACTCGGGGTCCGGTCCGCCCGCGAATGCCACAGACTACGACATTACACTCGAAGAAGGTATTACGGTTGGAGGTAGGTTTTACATGGCGGACAGGAACGCCCCTAATATATTATTTTTTCACGGTAACGGGGAGATTGTCGAGGATTATGATCCCGTTGGCCCCATTTATAACGAATACGGGTTGAGTTTCTTGGCTGTGGATTACAGGGGTTATGGCAAGAGCGGGGGTATGCCTACGGCAAGTACCATGCTGGGTGATGCCCACCATATTTTCAAAGATGTTCAGAAATGGCTGCAAAGCGAAGGACGGACAGGTCCCCTCCTTGCTATGGGCCGTTCCCTTGGGAGTGCCTGCGCATTGGAGTTGGCGGCTTCTTACGGAGCGGAAATAGCAGGTATTGTCATTGAAAGTGGCTTTGCTCTTACAGTGCCGCTTTTACAGTGTTTGGGCGTTGATACAGAGTCTGAGGAGATTTCGGAAGAGCAAGGCTTTAAGAACATTCAAAAGATTGAACAGTTTTCCAAACCAACTCTCATTATCCACGCACGAAACGATCAGATCATCCCGATAGCGAGCGCTGAGTTGTTACAGGTTCATTGTGCTGCTCGTAGCAAGGAATTTCACATGATACCAGGGGCTGATCATAATACGATTATGATAGATGCCGGCAGGACCTATTTTGAGTTGATAAAGTGTTTTACCGACAAGATTCAGGGGATACGGCCCAAACGGCGGTCCTTTCGGCAAAGACGGAAAGACAGGTCATTTTTGGGGCGTCTTTGACAAACCGGCCGCATCCTAATCCTTAGCTCCATTTTTCTCCCATCCATAGACTTGGTCAATGCATCCGCCGCCATGGCATCAATATTAACTATTTGACGCATTTGTTATTCGTGCATATTATATACGCAACTGAGTAACACCCGCTCCTTTTCTCTTCTCCTTTCCTCTTTCAAGGGCGGCGCATGGCGTGGCAGCATGTGCCGCTCTACTTTTTTGATCAGGTACACGCGTTGAGATTGCGGAGCAAAAAGGAAAATTATGATTTGAGAACCTTCTTTGACATCTAATGGCATCCTGTTGTATACTATTTCTATCTGAATTCCATTCAACAACATGTCCCCCATAAATGACCAACTTCAACTGGAAAGTCCCAGGGGGCCATCAAAGGCTCCATGCGTTGTTTTAAAAGATACGCTCTTTTGGAGCCCTTTTTGCTTTTGACGCAATTGGAGGATATTCTTATGGCCCAGAAACCAAACTATAAAGAATTGGAACCAAGGGTCAAGGATTTCGAAAAGATGGCTGCTGACTACGAACGGACGGATGGCGAATAAGGCGTCGCAAACTACGTACCGATTAACAAAATTAATTGTACAGGAGGAACATTATGGCAAACTTATTCGACCCGACAACGATCAACAGCATGACGTTACAAAACCGCCTCGTCCGTTCAGCCACTTGGGAAGGGATGTGCGAACAGGACGGCAAACCCACGGAAAAAGTGGTCAACTGGTATCGGGAACTGTCAAAAGGCAGTGTCGGCCTGATTATTACGGGTTATGCATTCGTTCGGCCGGAAGGCAAGCAGTTGCCCGGCAAAATGGGCATCCATACCGATGCTTTTGCGGGTAATTATGAAAATTTGACCCGTGCTGTGCACGATGCCGGCGGCAAGATTGCGCTTCAAATAGTCCATGCCGGTGGCCAGACCGATGCTAACGCCGCCGGCCGGCAGCCCCTTGCTCCGTCAGCCGTGAAGGTTGACCAATTTCCGGAGATGCCGGCCGAACTCTCGAAAGATGAAATCAGTGACATTGTTACTGCTTTTGGAGAAGGGGCGAGACGGGCCAAGGCATGGGGTTTTGATGCCGTACAACTGCATGGCGCCCATGGCTATTTAATCAACCAGTTTCTTTCTCCGCTCACAAACCGCCGAACGGATGAATATGGCGGAGGCGTGGATAATCGCTGCCGGTTTTTGCTCGAAGTGTACCGAATGGTTCGGGAGACGGTGGGCACCGATTATCCTGTCCTTATTAAGCTGAACGCTGCGGACAACCTTGACGGTGGATTGGAAATTGATGATGCGGTTTATGCTGCAAAAAAACTTTCAGGAGCAGGTATCGATGCCATCGAGATCTCCGCCGGCACCCCGGCCTCCGGCGAGAAAGGCCCGGTGCGCGGCAAGATCAACAAACCGGAAAGGGAGGCTTATAACCTGGATCTGGCCCGCAAAGTCAAAGCGGCGGTGGGCTGTCCGGTGATGGTGGTGGGTGGATTCCGGTCCTATGAGGTTGCCGAAAAAGCAATCAAGGATGACGGCATGGATTACATTTCCATGGCCAGGCCGCTAATCCGGGAACCAGGCTTGCCCAACCGCTGGCTGCAGGGTGATCGTAGCCCGGCAAAGTGTATTTCATGCAATAGCTGTTTCAAGCCTGGCCTCGAAGAAGGCGGCATTTATTGTGTGGTAGAGAAAAAAGAGCGGGAAAAGGCAGCAAAAGGTGGATAGATCCTAAACCGGTCCGATCCCAGTTACTAATGGGCTTATAACGGATTGACTGTCGGTCAATATCCGGTTGCCCTTGAGAACGCAATCAAAAAAGGAGTAAAATCCATGAACCTTAATCGACCTCTCACGCGCAGAGAATGGATCCAAAAGCTATTGCAGTTGTCTGGGTACACGATGCTTGCCGGAGCGGTCCAATGGCCCTCATTCACGGCGCTTGATGCGTGGGCGACGACGCAAAAAAGATTTATCATTGAGGGGCGCGGCCAGACAGAAGGATTCTCCGTGAAAGAGCTGACAAAAAAGGTGTTTGAAGCCGCCGGGGGGATCCAACGGTTTGTCTCCCGAGGAGATGTGGTGGCGATCAAGCCGAACATATCCTGGGCCAGGCATCCACGGTTTGCGGCCACGACAAATCCCGAAGTTCTGTCAGCCGTCATCGAGCTGTGTCAGGAGGCCGGCGCCAGTCGGGTTCGAATCGCGGATAATACCATCCACGATGCCAGGCAATGTTTTGCTATGAACGGGGTTGGCAAGGTGGCTAAGGAAACGGGAGCCGATCTGGTTTACCCAAGATCATCTTTGATGAAAGAAATGAAATTGAGGGGTAATCGTCTGGATGTGTGGCCGGTCTTCACACCCTTGGTGGAAGCCGATAAGGTAATCAACCTCCCGGTGGCGAAACACCACTCCCTCAGCACCCTCACACTGGGAATGAAAAACTGGATTGGGGGGGTAGGTGGGAGCCGGTGGTCGCTTCATCAGGATATCCATCAGAGCATTGTCGATCTGGCGCAGTTCTTTAAACCCGAAGTTACTCTGATCGATGCCATCCGTATTATGACTCAAAACGGGCCTTCCGGCGGCAGCACGGATGATGTGACGATCAAAAACACACTAATTCTAAGCAATGATCCCGTGGCTGCGGATGCCAGAGCGAGCATGCTTTTCGGATTAAAACCGGAAAAGATCGGGTTTATTCATCTGGCCCAAAAGAGTGGCCTCGGCACCTATGATTTTTCAAAGCTTGACAATAAAAAGGTAATCGTGTGAAAATCCGGCATCTGGTTTGGTTCAGGAGAATTACCCAAATTTTTTTCCTGTGTCTGTTTCTTTTTCTTCTGGTAGAGAGCAGGCTTTCACAGGATATTTATGTTGATTACTCCATCGCTTTTTCAACTGACAACGATATAAGACTGGATCAGCCGGTCACCTTCTTCTTTAAGCTCGATCCACTCATTGGATTGACCTCCCTTTTGTCGGGGCGCCGCCTCCTTCCGGGGTTTCTCTGGGGTTTTGGTGTGCTTTTGATCACCCTTTTCTTCGGCCGTGTTTTTTGCGGTTTCATTTGTCCTTTTGGAACCATTCATCACGCCGTCGGCGCTGTTCGTCCGGCCCTTAAAGGAAACCGAATGGTACAGGCCAATCAGAAAACGCCTGAACAGAAAATCAAGTATTTCCTTCTCCTGTTCTTGTTGATCGGCGCGATTGTCGGCCTGAACCTGTCCGGGTTGATAGATCCCATCGCCTTATTTTTTAGATCCATGGCCCTGTCGATAATTCCCGGCCTCGGCGTGGGGCTTCGTTCGGTTTTCGATGTCATGGCCAACAGCGATTTCAGGGTGTTGCGACTGGCTAGCTATGGCGCAGAAGTCCTGCTTTCCCCGGTTTTCGGATACAATATCCAGGCGTATCAAACGGCCTGGTTCATCGGCCTGGTTTTTCTAATCATTGTCTTCCTCAACCGCATCCGGCCCCGCTTCTGGTGCCGTGTGCTTTGCCCTCTCGGCGCACTGATGGGAATCTTTTCCATGACCAGCCTGCTGAAATTGGAAAAGTATCCGGAACGGTGCACAAATTGTAATTTGTGCACCAAACACTGTCAGGGTGCGGCTTCTCCCCATCCGGATCAGGTTTGGGAAGCGGCCGAATGCATCGCCTGTTTCAACTGTCACAACATATGTCCCGAGGAGGCACTTGCCTTTAGTTTCACCTTGAATCCCAAATTAAACCGCAAGCCGGACATTGGCCGACGTGCCTTGCTGGGCGGTATGCTGGCCGGTATTTCCGTGCCATTTCTGGGAAGACTCGATGGGCGGGTGGACAAAATGGCGGACCCCCGGCTCATCAGGCCGCCCGGCTCTTTGCCGGAAAAAGATTTTCTGGAACTTTGCCAGCGGTGTGGGCTGTGTATGAAGGTTTGCCCGACAAATGCCCTTAACCCCACCCTTGGAGAAGCAGGGATGGCGGGGTTCTGGACTCCCCGCTTAATAATGACGCAAGGTTATTGCGAATATACCTGTTCGCTGTGCGGTAGTGTTTGTCCCACAGGAGCTATTGCCAATATTACAGCCAGGGAGAAGATTGATCGGCCGATAAAAATCGGCTCCGCATATGTGGACAGGGGGCGGTGTCTTCCCTGGTCAGGAAACACTCCCTGTATTGTTTGCGAAGAAGTATGTCCTACCTCTCCTAAAGCAATTTATTTAAAGAAAGGGGCTGTGTCCGGTCCAGGTGGGAAAGAATTGGCAGTCCAATTACCCTTTGTAAATCTTAAACAATGCGTGGGCTGCGGTATTTGTGAAAACAAATGCCCTGTTAAAAGCCTGCCGGCCATCAGAACCATCAGTGCCGGAGAATCCAGGTCCTTGAAAAACCAAATTTTACTATTATGAAAACCCATAAACGAAAGGCTATAATTTCTCTCTAGCGACCATTGCCTGCTCCGCTTGAGACCTATAAACATAATCCCGACGTTTCGGTTCACGAGAGGAACTGTTAGACGCAGTCAAGGAAATCTTGGATGATCCTGGGGCCAAACGAACGGACTTATAGGGCTTGAAAAGCTCTGACAGGTTTGGTATTATCAAAAATGGTAAAGAAGAGTTCAAGGAGTTTTTGGGGCGGTCTGGTGGTGTTTTGGGTTTTTTCAGACCAAATTTCTTTTTTCATAGAAGGTTCGGCCACAGTCTGATCAAAGACATTTGAGGAGCAGGCCCTGTTCAGGCAACCGCCTGACACCAGACCCAATAAGGCCAATCCAAGCGAAGCGGGTGGTCTCTCATGGGGAAGAAAAGCCGACTGAAAAAGGAAAGCAAAGAGAAGGGCCTTGGAAGGGAATTGAATCGACACCCTATGGGACAGGAGATTCTGTCGTTTTTCAAGAAACGACGTGTGGCAATGACTCAAGCTGCCGGGCTTTTGCATGTCATATCGCTTATGGCCGGTTTTTTGATTCATTTTGGTATCATGAAGCACAACCAGTTACCGGCAATCAACCCTGAGAAAGACAAGGCAGACAAGGACCGGTTACACAAGCTTGGCAGTGCACTGGAGCATGGATGTCACCAGCTGGGCATCGTGGTCCAGGAGGTCATGGATGAATTGGTGATACCCATGGGCAAAAACCAGGCCCTCATGGAGCCAATTCTTCAGAGAATACCCCAGATGCTTGATTCTCTCATTTCCTCGAAAGAATTTCGCCAAGGAACGGAAGCCCAGATGGATAACTCCGAGTTGTGGGGCGACAACCTCAAGCACTATGAAAAACAGAAAGAAGAATATTTCCAAGCTGTCAAGGAACTCTTTTCCCTGGTCTTGGCTATTTCTCGCGCTTCTGTTGAAGAAGAGTTGGGGGCAGTAGACCAAGAAAACAGGCTTGAGAAAATCAGAAAAACCTATGGGATTGAGCCTGACGAATTTCTGAAGCTTAGGCGACGGGCAACGGAGTTTTTCAGGATTGCCTTTGCCAAGTATCTTAGCATGGTTTTTCAGCCTGTGAGGGATGACGTGGACAGCATGTTTTCTTCTCCCACCTCAACGCTATTGTCATAGTGGCCATGCTTTACGGGTGTTTTGAAAGTGGTTAATTCGGCAGTGTTAAGGGGTGTAAGTTTTAGGAGAAAAAGACCTGATTCTGCTTCACACCACCCGCAAAAATGGCCGGCCGTTTGCTGCGACTCTGCCTACACAAGCTGCTGTCTGTACCCCGGCGCCCGCCAGATCCGACATCAGGTCCTCTGCCTGTGAAGCGGGCATGGCCAGAAGCAATCCCCCGGAGGTTTGGGGATCGAAGAG
>CAYSBQ010000001.1:0-54767 GCA_964429315.1 uncultured Desulfobacterales bacterium | reverse complement strand
CGCTGATGAGAAGAAGTGCGCCGCCAACGATCAAAAGTGGGAGTGGAGATGCCATCTGTTGTTCCGTTTGATTAGGCTCTGATGGTTAGAGCTTCTGTATTTCGACAATCATATCGTGGAATGTAGGGACGCTTTTCCCTATCTCCTCGACATAGATTGGATCGGTTCCATTGAACTTACTGAGAGCCTTATTGACTCGCAAGTCCGTATTGTGACCCCAGTAACCATCAGAGGAAATCTTCGTGTACGGATCTTTGTATACAATAGAAGGGTTGATCTTGTTAAGATAATCCACGAAAAAATTCCATTCAGACTGGAATGAGGCTATTGCCTTGGTGGTCGTACCCCCAGGGATGCCGTCGATACCGCCGTCCTCTAATCCACGGTTGTAGCCAAGGACGTAAAGCTTCGTCTGCTTCCACCACCACAATCCTGAATCTTGTGGCAACTCACCATGCACTGGTGACCACATGGGCTCTGGATATGACGAGTCATGGACTCCGGTCGTCGATGGCCATGGCTCGCCGTCAGCTCGTAAAGGAGCTTTTGAGTCGTCGCTTGAGCCGCCAATGATGGATTCATCTTCTGACCCGTAGCCGTCTGGAGTCTTGTCAGAGCCATCACTTGAGCTTGAGCTTCCGCCTCCACCTGCGCCGCTTGGTACGGTAGGTCTAGTAGATCTACTCTTCTTTCCGCTTAGAAGGAGAACGGCACCGCCGCCAAAGAGAATGAGTGGAAGTGGTAATAACATGACTTAGAATTTCTTTTTGAGTTCTGCGGCCATATCGCGAAAGCTGTTGAGTGACATGAGCAGGCCCTCCACCTCAAACGGTGGGTTCCCAAACGCATTCATAGCCTTATCATATCGATACTTGGTCGCAGGGCCCCATGCGCCATCTTCGACAGTCGTGGTGTACACCGTTTTTCCGACAGCTGGCGAGTCGATGCTGGTCATGTACCCGATCATTGTGTTCCAATCCTTCTGGAACAACTTGATGGCTGTATAGGTCGCCGCATTGGGCTTTCCGGTGGGCTGGCCAACCTCGGTGTATCCGAGGATCTTCAATCCTTTTTGGATGGCCGTCCATTTCGCAGTATCGGCTTCTGCCCCACCGCTAGACGGTGCCGGAGTTTCACCGCCGTAAACGGGATCGTCTGCGCTCGGATCGAATGTCCCATATGGAAATTCTGGAAGAGTTCCGCTGCCGCTGCTCTTTTTCTTCTTGCTGCTCATAAGCAACAAGGCGGCTCCGCCGAGAATTAGTAGTGGTGCTGCGCTTTTTGCCATGACGGATTATAGCCCCTTCAGAATGCTGAGAATCGATTTTGTGTTATCCCACGGTATCGAGTCCCAGGGTATCCCGGTTTGAGTGTCGCTGGCGCTGTAAACGATCCATACACCCTCAGCCTTTTTCTTCATCTCATCTACCCCAGGCAGCGCACTGCCTGGTTGGAGCATTCCAGAATCCAACATCTCATAGGCCCACTTGGCCTCGTTCGCGGCGCTGACAACAAGCGTGCGGATTCCTTGCGGAGCGAGGGTCTTGCAAAGTTGCTCACCTCGAGCCTCTTCGCCATCCGGGTAAAAGATAAACGAAACAGGGTATTCGACGCGCTCGTTACTGTCGAGAATCGCTTTGAACTCTTCGTATGAACGAGCGATCGTGCATACGTTGTTCGACGATTTCTTTTTCTTCTTGCTGCTCACAAGCAACAAGGCGGCTCCGCCGAGAAGTAGTAGTGGTGCTGCGCTTTTTGCCATTTTGGACTCCTACAGCGTGAGATCTTTTCCGGTGAGCTTCTTGTAGTTTGAGGCCACCTTGCTCTCCACGGCAGCCATTTGAGCGGGCCCAAGGTTGATGGACTTGGCGGCGTCAATGACGAACATCGCGTAGAGGGCCGCCAAGTCTGTCGACCTGGACACCTGGGGCCCGCCTCCGATCGATATGCTCATCGTCACGATCGTACCAAAATCCTTTTTCGTGCAGGTGGGCGGAGCAACCGCTGCGAATACGACGTCAGCGATCTTGAATGGGTCGTTCGGGCTTAGCTGCCTGCCTCGAGCCTCGGCCTCCGTGAGCTTGATAAGTTCAGCTTCGTCAATATCGTATATGAGAGTTCCCGGACAGGAATCCTCGGGGATTAGATCCTCCGAAGTATTTCCACCGCCCACCTTGCCGAATAGAGCCTCGCCTACCAGCTTGGCGAGTTCCATGGCGGACTCCGATGGGTCGAAGTTCTTACCGGTAAGCTTCTTGTACCAATCAAGCTCTCGGGTCCATAGCTTCTTGGCCTGAGGCTCGGTCAGCTTGGACGCATGTACCCGTACGCTGATGCCGCTTGCGAACAAGAGCATGTACGCGTCAGGTATCGAAAGCTCCCATGATTTATCCGCCTCGGGAATGCTGATCTTGAAAGTCGAATCCTTGCTCGCACGCGAGCAGCCATTCGGCAAAAGCTCGTTCACGAGAAATGAAGCCTCCTTGGAAGGGTCTTCATTATGACCGAACTTCTCCGTAGCCCGAGTGCTCACGGAGCTAAGCTCGCCAAGGGATACAGTCGTCGTAGGCGGGCACTCTTTCTCCTCCTCTTTCTTTTTCTTGTCGGAAGTGACGACGTAGGCAGCTGCGCCGCCGATGAGGAGGAGTGGTAGTAGATTGAATGCCATCAGTAGTTCTCCTGGAAACTTTTTGTTTTCTCTTCAATCCAGTCGTTGAACTTCTGAACGCCTGTCTTGCCTTGAGGGAGGGCGGAGATCTGTACAAACTCCTTGCCCACCTTCACCTTGTGAGTAGATTTGAATGCGGAAATGACCGTCTTGCGCGTATGGTCGAGCATTAGATTCTCGACCATAGGAATGGACCCGACGAATCCAGAGCCCTGCCCCTTTAAATGCAGGTTCCCATCTTCAGCCTGCTCTGCGAGATACGGCTCGAGCACAAGCTGCTCGTAATCTTTTCCCATTGAGTAGCTACTGTGGTTCGCAGAGAACGCGACCTCGCTAGCGCTAGCGGCGGGGGCAGAGGCCGAAGGCTTCGATTTCTTGTCGCCCTTCTTCGCAGCCCTGTAGACCAGAGCTGCGCCACCTGCAGCGAGAGCAGCGGGGAGCAGCCATGAGCCAAGGGTCTTCTTCTCGGGCTCGAGGAGCATTCCTTCTGAAGAGTTTGGCGCGTTGGATTCATCTTCGCTCATGGCTGATTACCCCTTGGCGGAACCCACTCGTCCCTGTTCAGTAGGCCTTCGGCTTCTTCTAGAGCCACGATCGTTTCGCTGTCGAGCTGGCCATCTTTACGTAAATCCCACTCGGAGATCAAAGACATATACATCTGGAACCCCTTTAGGTTCCCGCCGGAAAATCCAAGTCTCGAGAGAGCCGTATCGACACCGTCTCGATTGTTATATGGACCGAACCCGAGGAATTTACCTTTCTCCTCCATCAGCTCCCATCCGCCGACGACTTGTCCGCACTCGTACCCATATGGAGCGTTATCTTTTGGATCACACGCCTCCCCCGTTCGGTCCTTGAGTTTTCTTGGACCTTTTTTGGCAGCCTTTCCCAAAAGGAATAGGCCTGCGCCCAAAAGGGCGAACGGTACGATGTCGTCCTTGTTCATCCCTTGAATACTTCGGCTGTGGCCATATCGATGGCCTGCTCTAGCTTGTTCATGAAATCCTGAACGGTCGGAGCGTCCTGCGGAAGCTCTTTGATAGGCATCGCAAATTGCCCGACCTTCACGCCCAGCTCGTTCACAAAGTCTTCAAATGCGAACTCGAGACGGCCCTCATTTTGTTCATGCTGAACGAATGGACGAACGATATCCTCGAACCAGCTGTCGCCGATTTTATAGTTGGACATATCGCTTGAGAAAACAACTTGTCCTGACGGCCCGTTCGGAAGGTCAGCGGATGGATAGTTTCTCCATCCGCGATACCAGTCGATGAAGGAGATCTGCGTAGCCTCGTCTACGAGGCTCCCCATGGAATCCTTCGTTCGTGGATCGGTCGCAAGATAAGAAGCCACACCACGTGCAATCACGGCGTAAAGCTCAGCGACCTCCGCGCTCTCTGGCTCCTCGGGGAATCCGGAACACTCGGGGGCCACCTCACCGAAAAGAGCATCGGTGATTTGAATCAAGGAGAGACTTGGATCGATCGACACAAGCTCGTCGTATGCCCCGTAGGTAAACCTCTGGAACATGACAGAGTCGACAACCTCTACCGAGTTGCAATCCTTGCTGACCAAAACTCCCCAACGAGAACGATGGCCAGATGCCTTCTTCTTTTTCTTCTTCCCAGAAGAAATCATGAGCAGGGCAGCGCCGCCAGCTACGAGTGGGAGTGCAGATGATTTTTTAGGCATTCTTTACTCCGTAAGAACCTTGAATCCGAAATATCCGGCAGCACCAATGGCCATAATGCCAACCGCCTTGGTCGCAAAGCTCGAGCTGCCACCGCCACCGCCGCCGCTTGGGCCGCCCGACCCATCCAAATAACTGCCGGTCGGCGACGGCTCGAGCGTGCGCTTGGGAGCACCCTTTGCAAGGGCTGGTGACAGCAGGTCGTCTGCGGCGATCACGTCGAGAGTGTCGAAGTAACAGGCAGCTTCGTCGAAGTACTCGATGATGCTTCGAATTTCACCCCACCAATACGTGGCAAAGGGATGAGAAAGAGTATCCGTCCAATCCTTGTTCGGCTCGTATCCGGCGTCATCCCACTTCTGGATAAACGCTTTGATCTTATTGAATTTATCCTGAAGCTCAGTCTTCAGCGGAGCACCAGCAGCCTGAGCATTCGCCCGTGCAAGCACCTTCTTGTAATGAGGGACAAGCTCGCCGTTGATGTACTTCTCGGTCGCCTTCACCCACGCGTTGTAGCTATCGCTGTCACATACACCCCAAAAACACATTGCGTCAGCGTCGATGAATTCAAAACTGGTTTGCGCCAATCCATCGGCGCCCTCCCAGTCGTAACGAGGCGAATACAAACGGTTCTCTGCATGGACGACTAGACGATTCCTGCAGTGTTTCTTTCTGGCCATAACGATATCCTGATTCTACCAGACGAGCCCGCGCTTTGTCAGCGTAAGCTTGCCACCGAAGCAAATGAAAACGTCGGGATGCTCAATGCTTGGACCGCAGTAAAGTTGCACGCCCTTCCCGAACTTGTGAATGTAGTCAGATTCGAGCCTCTTCGGCGACCACTTATCAGACCTATACACAATCGCTGCAGCCTTTTGGCCAACGTGATGGATAGGAATGTCAGGGACGCTAATCTCGAATGAATTTTCAGCCGGGCGAGCCATGAATGTTTCGAACATTTTTGCCGCGCCACCATGCCTAGAAACCTTGGCAAGCCTGTACATGTTCCGAGGCTTTCTGATCGATACAACTGCCTTGTACTTAGGGGCCCACATGAACATCCATTCGGAGTTAGGTGTCCAAAGCGCATTGCCATCCTCGTCGATTTTCTTAGCCGTTTCCCCTCTTGGCATCACCCATGCCCATTCGACCATCGACCCAAGCCATGAGCATGGCCCTGGATCTGGCATGGTTTTAGGAGAGCGAAGAACGATGTGCTTAGTAGTCCTCGTTCTGGCTTTTTTCTTAGCCGATTTCGGTGAGCTGCCTTTGTTGACCTTCGGGGGCTGACCTGGATTACCCATTCTGCCGCGCCTCAGGAGATCTACTATCCTCTCGTCCGCCTCAACAGATTTCGGCATCCTGGTAATCTTCAAAACCCTTGCTCTTTCAGCAATGTCCTGATCGATTAAACCTCGCACCAACACGCTTCGAACCTCCCTCTTGTCGGCAGAGGCGATGAGCTTTCGGAGCCCATCCGCATCCTTAGCCTTGGCTACATTCGGCCTCCAGGTCATCCAGAAGTCCCACTCGGCCATCACCGTCTCGCGTCTGTCTCCATCTCTGAATTGGAGCCAGCGCTGGTCCGAGGGGTTGCTCTGCCTCTTGAGCTTGCCATAGACGAGGACGATCCCCTCCTGGGTAGGAATGGGTACGGCCCGAAAAGAATTGCGGACAAAGTCGCTCGGCGGCTTTTGCAGAAAGCGCCAGCTCGACTTTTTTTCGGTCGGATAAAGAGGACCGCGCGCGTAAGGACGCGCCAGCTTTTCTGCAGCTAGGCGCGTTCTCGCAATCTCTTTTGAGACGATGATCGTCTGGAGGTTTTCGCTGGCCACCGGTACTCCCATCAAGTGGGCTGGCCGGCTAGTTGCCGGCGTTAGCCAGTTCTTCGAGCTTCATTGCGATCGCCTCTAGGGCGAGCAGGCGAGCGGCTTCGGGATCAACCCGGGCGTCATTATGGACTCGAGTCCATTGTTGCGAATCGGGAGCCTGCATCTCTCCGAAGTATGCGACACCGAACCCTTCCATTGGTACGGTTCGCATAACTCTCCAGTTCCAGTCGGACATCGAACCGGAGTTGAACACAAGATTGTCCTCTGGCGTGTCGGCGGCTGCGACGCGGGTGGCGATCGCTTCCATAGCGAGGAATCGGGCGGCTTCTGGATCGGTTCGAGCGTCTTGATGAGCCTTCACCCAAGTCTTGGAATCTGGTGCTTGAACCTCACCGAAGTATTGAACGGAGAAGCCTTCTACGGTCTTCGCCTTTCGTACTCGATAATTCCATCCGAAAAGCGTTCCGGTCTTGGAGATATCTCCATTTGAATCGCCCCCGACTTCTCCGTTCGATTTTTTTCCAGAGGTGCTCTCCGTCTTCTTCTTTTTGGGAAGGAAAAGAAGCGCGGCTCCGCCGGCTACGAGTAGTGGTAGTACTTTGTTTGCCATGGTTCTGCCTTGTGTATTCTACGAGATTTCCGTTTGAATCTCGACTATTTCTGCCGGTGGCTCTTTCCCATCTTTCCATGGGGCCTGAAGGTGGAACACCAGCGAGCCTGAGCCTTTTTTCGCGCCTTCGAAAACGAAGACTCGGTTCCCCGAATGCCCGCCAACGATGCCGTCGTCGCTTGGTATCGAGTCAAACTCTGTGCTTACTAGGGTGACGGAGTTGTCTGGCGGAGATGCGGAGAGTTTCCATCCATACCCCGTGCCAGCTATTTCGGGGAACGAAACGGAGAATCTTATCCCAACGGCGTTGGTGATGACGTCTGGAGGATCACCCCCATTGAAGACTTCGCCTCGACCCGAGGCTGTTAGCGCCTTTGCACCGCTAGGTCGTCTCTTCCTCTTTTTCCTTCCGGAGAGAACGACATAGGCGCCGCCTAATACGAGTATTGGTAGGAAGCTCATCGTTATTCCTCGTCCATGTATGTGACGACAGCGATAAGGCCGAGGGCGCCGAGCGTTCCGTATTTAAAGAGCTTTTCTTTATCGAAGCTCTTCGCTCGATTCGACTGTCGTTTTACCGCCCACGGAAAGGACCATTCGTCTGAAACGAAATTAACTTCGCCAATAGATTCGACTGTTTCGAACTGAATGACATCATCTGTCCCTGCAAACGCGCGGCCGAACGCTTGCTGTTTGTCTTGCTTTCCGATTTGAATGATGTGAGCGATGAAGATCTCCGCCTCATGGATCCATCTCTTCAGAGCGATCGCGGACTCATTAGACACGATGCCGTCAAGGCCGGGGGACTCGAGCTGGTCCCACCCCTCAACAAGCTTATTCCGCCGAGCGGATAGTCCTGATTTCAAAACCAGTTGGCCAGGAAGCTTCGACAAGATGTCGCGTAGATCTAACGAGCGCTCCCATTGCTGGGAGAACTGCTCAAGCCCCCATACCTCCATTTCTGCCAGATCTTTCATTCTTCGCCGTCCCCACCGCTAAGCTGAGGCTGGTGCCCATTGCTCCGCAATCGATTAAGCTCTTCCTTTTCGTTGAGATGCTTGTTCACGTAGAACATGGCAAACGCTGTCACGCCAGCGGCCCCGGCAACCCACAAAATTTTGTTGAACGCATCGTCGTCCTCTTTTTTCTTTTTCGCCATATTCTATCCTTCCGGCTGCAGTGTTGCGGTGTTAGTCACGGGGTTGTTGATCTCGTCGATCACGCTTACGGACAACTCGATAAGTCCGTATATGACGTCCTTCGCCTCATCCGAAATTATTGCGGTTCCGTTGTTATAGGTGAATCCGTCGTCCACGTCGTACTTCCATTCGCACACTGGAATGAGGGACTTGAGACCCGTGACAACCAATACTGGACTTACCGACTCGTGGTCGAGCGGAGTCCCAATTGACTCAGCAATGCTCGCCGCGTTCGCCCTCATTGCCGGCAGCACCGACTCCTCGACAGCTACAGCGTTGATGGGTAACTCGCCGTCATCCGTCGAGTCCACATGGACTGCGCTCATGAACTCCTCGCAAGTCTTCACCGGGTCAGGCGCGGGGTCTTCCGGCTCTTCTAGATCGCCGTGCTCCTCACCATCAGAAAGCCCGACATCCTCTTGGTACGTTTCGAAGTCCCCGGAATCCTCCTTGGAGAGATCTGCATCGCTATCTAGATCCCCTTCTTCGATCGATTCCTCTTTCAGCAACCCATCGTCGCAGGTGAATCCACTAGGCGGACTCAGGGAGTCATCACATTTCTGGCCAGTCCTCGGGCCGCTCTTCTTCTTTTTCTTGCCACCGGAAAGAAGAAGAGCGGCTCCTGCCGCGGCCAATAGGGGGATTGCTGGAGCTGCCATATTTACCTATGCGTAAACGCCTTTGAGACCGAATGACTCAATCATCACTTCTATACCAGGATAATTTCGCCATCCGGAAACCTTCTCCCATACGAAATCTGGATCGATATTGGTGCCGTAATTCTTATTGCACTCGTGCAATTTATCCACGAATCGCTCGAGGTTTCCGGATGAATACGGATTGTCGAAATTGAAATCGTGGACAGTGGTGGGCCTCCCCCACCAACGTCTTACTGCAGCCCAATCAATCACTCCAGTCTGCAGCTCATCGACGCGAGCACAAGCGTACCAGATGTGATGGACCGCCATGACGAAAGCCCATCGAGGATTCAGGAGGGCGTCCGGGTATGGGGCCATGAACTCGGTCCCGTATTTTTCTTTGAACGCCGTATCAGGACGCATTCCGCCGAGCCCTCTAGCCGCGTTCGCGGGGTTGGTTTTGTATTCCGGATTCCGCGAGGCCGGGTTGAAGTTCGCTTCGATATAGCCAACGACCGTGAGGTAGTCGGCTAGGTATGGCATTGACCCAAATTTTTGGGTGTACCAGTGAGACATTGAGCGAATCTCATTGAGCCAGTGAAGGCGGTCTTCGTCACCCTTTACACCCCATCCGCCGCTGGGCGCGGACCTACTGCCGCTGGGCGCGGACCTACTGCCGCGACCTTTCTTCCCTTTGAGGAGAAAGGCGCTGCCTAGGGCGAGGACTGCAAGGGTGACGGGGTCCATTTATGATCTCTTTTTACCAGAAGGGCGTCGCCTTCTGGTTCGGGCTCGTGGAGCGCGAGGCTTGCTGCTCATTGATTGGCCTTTTTTCGCGGCCCAGGAAAATACATTGATGAGGAGCTGGTCTGCTGGATCTGCAGCGCCTGCGACGCCTTCGAATAGTCCGCCGTCTTCTTCGCCGCCTTCAGCCTCGTCTTCGTCCTCATCCTCATCGCCATCGTCGTATTCTGGCTCACCCTCTTCGGGCGCTCGGCCTCTTGGGGATTCTGAGCCTTCCATTCCGGCTGACAACATTGCGGCGAGGTCCACTCGGGACTGATACTCATCGTTCAGCATTTCCTCAAGCACTTCGCCAAGCTCTTCAATTGTCCCGCACATTGCCGGATTCGACGCGTCCTCCACTGGGGCGACCGTGAATCCACGACCCTTTCGACCGCGCCTAACAATGACGAGAATTGGTTCGCTTGTATCGTACTTCTTCTTTGACATAGGGTTCTTCTTCCGCCTTAAACTTTACCATTTTGCAAGGCATGATTCAACGCTTAGGAAGTGCCGTTTTCTTGTGCGTTGCGACGGTTAGAAGAGAGGGGAGATTGGGGGTCGGGGACTGGTATTGTACGATGTGAGTTGCAGCGCGAAGGGCGGCATCTTTTAGCCATCAGTTAGCGATCAGATTTCTTCTGAAGTCGCCCTCTGGCAGGTCGCATCCGACTGTCTTTTCGGACACATCATCGAATCCGAGGCTCAGAATTTCTAGGGGTGGATCGATCATGCTCCCGCCTAGTCCATTCGGAGTGTCAGGGTGATACATACCTTCTGTCGACACAATACCTTCCATGTCGAACTTATCGAGGTTGATCATTGGAATCCAAATCAAAGCAAAGCTCTCTCCGCTCGCCCCGCTCGCAGAGAGTCCCTTTGACATTCGATCGGAATTGTCCGAATAAACCGGGTACAAAGAGACGCCTTGCTGCGTCCAGTACTCATCGATTGCAGCGTGACCAGGGGTCAGCTTGCTCAGAGATACTCCATATACAGCTTGGTTCCAGGGGCCGCAGTCGATTCTGACAAGAAGGTCTTTGGCAGCCTGCCGCATGACCTGGCTCGTAACCGGCTCTCTCGATCCAAATAAAGCTTCGCGGCAAATCTCGAGCGGCGTGTCACCAGGGCGTATCTGGTAAAACGCGCCGAGTTGCGCCTTGCCGTCGGGGGACATGTACTTGCTGATGGCTGTCTCGATTTTGGGTGGAGCCTCAGGCTCAGCGCCGTCCGCCTCGCCCGCTACTTCGTCCGGTTCAAACGCGGGGCCTTCGGTGCTATCCATATCCTCTGCAGGTTCAGGAGCCGCACTCGAAGAAGTTTTTTTCCGCTTCTTCTTTTTCCCAGCTGAAATGAACAGCAGGGCTCCCGCGCCCGCTAGGATTAGAACTTTTCCCTGCTGTATAGCCATTATCTATTCCCGAATCAGAAGGATGCCATCCAGGCATCTGGACTCTGATTATACGCCTGAATCTCGCTTTTTACGATCTGTTCGATGCCTTCCCACACTTGTTTTTGTTGGTCGGTCTCGAGATTCTCCCACTTGCATTCTCTTAGCCCATCGGCGACAGCCATCACGATATCGGAGCGAGTGTACGACTTCGCAGAAAGAACGTACTCCCTAATCTTGTATCGGGTCAACTCAATAGCCTCATCTTGAGACCCTTGCGTCATGTGCATTGGACCTTCTTCTGACCAGATGTCAGGAAGCTCAAGGCATGCCTTTCTTTTCTTTCTCGAAAAAAGCACGACTCCGCCGATGACGAAGATGCCGGCGGCGAGGGCGGCGGGTCTTAGATCTGTCTTGGCCATTGATTACCTACGGCTGCGGCGTCGTAATCCGCGGCGCTTTGGCTTGAGGGATGTTCTCGCGTATCGACGCTCCGTAGTAGATCCGCCACTCTCGTCAGTCGAGCTGCACGCAGGGGCGGCGGGGCACGACAGCGGATCTATCGTACCGGAGAATCGGACACCTTGCTCGGGATAGAATCCAGCGCTTGCTGGTACGCCCGCAGCCCAGCTGCCCCTGGGGTCAGCCATGGCTGCGCGATTGAACTTTCTCCCTAATCTACCTTTTTTGATGGTCATCTTTTTCTCCTTCTTTTCCTGGCCGGGCTCTTGCTTCTGATTCGACGCTTAGTCGGGCTGGGAAGGAAATAGCTATCCGTACATAGACCGCCCGGCTTGCAGTACTGGGAATCCGGGTGTTTCGAGCACCACCAGTTGCAAGTAACCGTGTTTTCGTAATCCGAAACCTTTGAGAATCTACGACCCTGACGCACGGCCATGTCCATGCTCCCGTCGCCCATACTCGCGTACCCTAGGCTTCCGTAGGTTTGAACCGCCATGGGTCCAGCTCCGCCTTGAAATGACTGGACGCCGCCTTGGCCTGCGCTTAGACCGGGACCAAAGGAGCGGTCGGGGGCAGGCCTCATACCCATATTCGGGTGGGGGATCTGGGCAACCCCGCCAGCACCAATCCACCCAGGTGGTGGATTCCCGAATCTACGCCCAGTCTGATGCCACAGCATTCGACTCTGCTCACCTTGTCGATGAGGTTCGAGCATCCGATTCGGAGGCATCGTGTACTCCATTGCGCCCACTCTCATGGGAGCATTTGGAGATGCCCCCGACGCCATCATCGATCCATATCCAGATTGGTAGGTGACGGCCGGATGAGACTCAGCCTCTGCACGCGCCGAGGGCGCAAGCTCCATGCCGGCTACGCCAGCAGGACCCATGGCATTAAAAACTCTTGTTGCTCTTCCGAATCGATGTGTCATTTCCTACCCCGTAGAAAGTTCCTGATGGGTCACCGGCTACGGCGACGGCTGCGGCGACGACCTATCGGTTTACTCGCACCAGGCTTAGGCTTAGGCTTTCCCGGACGCGTTGGACCGCTAGGCTTAGGCTTAGGGAAAAGAGGCACTGGGCTGCTCGGCTTGTCGGTTCCCATCGAGCGGAATTTTTTGACGTAGTAAATCCAGCTCTTAGGCATGGTCTTGACCATGCGAGTCGCCCAGTCCATACCGTTCAGAGTGTTTATCCCAGGAACTCCATCGGGTACCAGGGTACCTGGAGCATGCTTGGGGCTATACTTATGGACGATATTATAATCCTGCTGAAATCTCACGAAGGCAGCCTTGGGATTGTAGATCGCCGTGTACCCGAGCCCCTGAAGCTCCGAGATAACACTTTTGGTGCTTGGGAAGCGAACTTTATTGTAGCCCGCAGGATTGCCACTTAGATTAGGCGGGACATTGGGGGCTGGGGCTGCCAGACCTCTGGATGCGCCTCCCCTGACTGGTCCCCCCATGCGATTGTATCTAGTTCCGTGTCTTCCGTTTCTTCTGGTCATGGTCTTTTCCTATTCCGCGGTGGCCTGCTGAAGCAGGTACAGATGTTTGTCTTTCTCCTGGGCCAACGACATCAGTAAGTCATCCCACCCAGTGGTCATCTCTCCGGACTCCTTGAGGGATCTATACGAGTCATCGATACTAGCTCGGACAACTCGGGCTGCTTTCAGAGCGCCTCTCATTGGGTCGACTGGATTCCTGAAATCCTCCGCCCACCTCGAAGAGCTATCGTCCCTGCTTCCGATGATGCCCGGTCCGAATGATCCAACGATCATCTCAGCGAGATCGTCAATCTCCTTCTCGGTTTCACTATAGACCCTCTCCAAAAGAAGATGATTACCATAGTAACCTTTTCCCTTTACGGTCCAGTGCCCCTCTCGATAGATAAGGTAGGACGCATGGAATTGATCGAGAAGACGAAGTAACGCGGCGCGACCATCTGGGGGAGCCGCATAGGTGCGCCCGCCGTTCATCTTTCTGCCGTGTCTTCCGTATCTTCTGGTCATCTAAATCTCCTATCGTCCCAATACGCAAGGGCAACGGAACGGAGCTTCGCGGCCACCAGGAAGATCAGCCTGGGGTGGGATTTTCACAATGGCGAATACGACATTGCCGTCCCTCTCAAAGCCGACGACTTCGGCTCTGAGAGCTAGATCGGTCTCGGTGTCCCGAAGTTTTGCGGTGCCCTGAGGGGCTACCTCGATGTATTTCGTCTCGTATGCCGCAGGCTCCTCAATTCGAGAAGCGATGATTCGCCTCTCTCCGCCGCATGAATCTCCGGGCGCGGCGTGGCAAAGCGATTGCCAGGACCGAGCTGTGGGGATCCCCTCTTTGTTCTCACGCTTCTTCGACCATCGTATGGCGTGCTCGAGCGCGTTTAGGCTCGGGATATCGAGAGAACTATTCTCTACAATCTTTCCCCATTGGCCGAATCTATCGGAGCACTTGTTGTAGTCCTTTTGAAACTGAAGGACAGTCTCCTTCGGCACCCTGTGTACCCCTGGGTTTACTGGGTACCCAATCATCATGAACCCGCGTCGCACCGCTCGCTCGCTGCGGAACATTTTTCGGTTGTACCCATCAGGGTCTTTTGACAAGTTCGGTGGGCTCGACATCACATTCCCTCAGCAGCGTTGTAGAGTCGCGTTCGTCCGTATCCATTATCGGAAGTCGTGGTGATCTCGACAATGTCCGGCCAGCGAAGGTTCGAAAACTTCTGGTTGATGGATGCGGCCTCGAGAGCGTTGAGGACATTAGGTCCGATATCACCGTCGACCTGCAGATTGCCCTCAGGCAGAATCTTGAACATCATGTTTGCGAAACGCATTGGCGAAAGCGCTAGCGCAGAAATGACTGCGTTCCAGTGCCTCTGAAAATCTCGCAGCATCGCATTTCCATCGGGTGATCTATATCCGATATAATTAAGCGCCTCGCCAACGCTGTCCTCATCACGGAACAGCTTTGTGTTGTAGCCATAGGAATCACCGCTCGTGTTCGGTGGACGAAAAGGGCTTTGCGGACCCTTCTCGCCTGGGCACGTATGCGCGTCACCGATGGACATGATGTCCGGCTTCCATCCTCGACTACCAGGAGAGAAGCAGCTGTCGTTCTTCCATGAGCCATGGTCCCGAGGGAGAATCCCAGGTCGACCTAGCGCAGGCGGTGGTCCTGGGCGGATTCCGATACCTGGGCCAGGGGGGTGGAACGGAGTGTTGTCACCCTTGGGAATGAACTTCAGGGTCGGCCCAGGCATCGGAATGAACCCCTGGGTATTCCCACGGTTCGGAATGAAGCCTTGGGTTGGACCTGGATTAGTCGGTCTCCCAGGTGGACGGGCGGATGGCACTGGGCGCGGAGGCTCAGGCCTAGCGGCAGGTGCGGAATCCTCTCCGTACCCGCGACCGCCAGTCTTCGAATAGCGACGATTAATTCTCCATGTCATTAGATCGTATTCCTTCCACCCCGAAGCCCCGGGAATCGAGCATACCTTCGGCTCTCGGGTGGGATGCCCATTCCGTATTTGCGAGCCTTCGATTTGTGGTTATCCATCGAGCTTGCTCGACGCCCAGGTCCAGTGCGTTGCTCACGAACTTTCTTGAGAAGCTCGGTCCACTTCTTATCGCACTTGGTCATCTTCGCAGGCTTGGAGATCATCTCATCCCAAAGCGCTCGACACCGCTTACCCTCAACCGTGTCGCATGCATCAGCAGGCGGGCGCGAAGGTGGTGGAAGACGCGGTACTGGATCGGGTCGGACTGCAGGCGGAGGAGGGACCTCTCCACCCGGTGGGGTTCGAGCAGGGGGCGGAGGTGGGCAGGCTGGAACCTCGAGCAAGTGCTCTCCGTATTCATCCGTCCACTTCAGCACGCACATCCGGCCGTTTGGAGTATCTATGCATTGCCCAAATTGGCTGACGTCCTTGTTGTTCCAAGGGTGGTCTTTCGGGTCGCACAGAAGGACAAGGCCAGCAGATGACTCGATGACGCAGCAATCGGCTGGGGGCAATCGAGGAATGTCTGCAGGTGGCGGGCAAATTGGAAGTCGGGCACCGCCACCGGGAAGCTTGTCGCTCGCAACGGAAACGATCAACTTACCGCCGATTGTGGATTCAGTCACGACCTCAACAGGGAGGCCGTGGTATTGCGTACCCTCGCACACGAGAGTTCCGGTCTGAGGGTCGTAGCAACAGATATCCGGAACCTTTGGTGGAGGAGGCGCGTCAGGGAATCGAATTTTTGGCGGAGGCACAGGCGTCCGGCGATCGCAAATTGGGAAGATGTATCCACCCAACTCTTCGCAAATCATCCACATTGAATCGAGCGTTGCATCCGATACGCGCAGAGACGGGTCGAGCGCCATGATGTCTCCGCACTTCAGGCGCGCAACTCGGCTTCCGTCTGCCTCTGTTGCGAACACAAGGAACTCGAGAGGAATCTTTTTACCGGACAGCGGGAAGTCGACACCCTCGGGACACACAATGAGCCCGGTCTTTTCCTCGATACAACAAGGGCGATCTTCCGGAGTCTCATCGATGGATTCGCAAATCGGCAAACGGACACCGCCGCCTGGGATGTCCGGGTGAGAAACGGATGCAACCAAGACGCCGCCTACCGGTGAGGTCGTCACGACATTCACGACAAGCAGGTCGTAAGACGATCCCGGGCAGATGATCTGGCCAGACTCGTCACCAAGAAGCTTGACGCAGCAGTCGACGGGGACGGGCTCTTTGTCAGATCCAGCATCCTCGCAAAGCGGAGCCTTATAAGGCCGATCACTCCCAGGCATCTTGACCGTGCAGATGGCCATCCCGTTCTCGTCGGGCTCACATCCCAGCACCTCAGCCTCGGCGCCGTGCAAAGAGGTCTTCGCGTTTCGGAACCGATAAAAATATCCGTGCTCGCCTTTTTGCACGCAGAACTTGTATTGAGACGGGAGGCTATCCGGAGCGCCAGGCACCGATGGTGAAGGCTTGAGCTTGAACACTCCGACCTTGGCGATCCCCGGCTTAGGCACTGGCGGAACCCCATTGGGTCCGACGGCGACGAGGCGCATCGGTTGAATCATGCTTTGGGCAGCGCCATATTTGCGACCATCCTGAATCGAGAACGGCTTGGGCAGCCTCATGTTCCGAACGATTGGATAGCCATAATGGTCAAATCCGGAAACGACATGGCCGATAGATCCGTACTTTCGGGCTCCGCCTTCTGACTCTGCGCATGGCGCGTGTGGGCGACAATCGCCGTAGCGACGAGCACCTCGATTGGACTTTGATTTTTTTGAGCGGGTTCTTCTCGATGCCATTTTCTTTTGCCTTTCTAGACGTGGCAGGCCTGGCAACTGTCAGGCTGATGCGAGACCGCGAAGCCTCTTTGTTCAAGTTCTGCGGATGGGTCGTATTCTATCACCTGACCGGCTCCATCGTAACCCTGCGTCACAACATGGTAGATACCTCCTCCACGCGAAAAAATGTGAGGCCACACCTCGAGCCCCTCGTAAAGCTTTGTCGCTACATCGAATGCAACAATGTCGATGCAAAGACCCATTCCATCTTTGATGAGAATCGGCGCCGTGCTGATCTCCCCAATCATAGATAGAACGTCCTTGTTTTTTGAGTCGTACTTCACTTTGCCGCAAGCGAGCGCGCATACAGCGTCTGGATTGCGTTTAAAATAAAGTATGTTTATCTTGATTGCTGACCAGATGGCGGCGAGCCCCTGCTGAATCATTTCGTCATCAGATACATTGTCGTCTTCAGTTCGAATGACAAATTTGTATTCTGCCATCTTACTGCGCCTCCACGACAAAGATGAATGACCATCCAACAGTGCCTACAAGCGGAGGCGCGACTGGTGGATTTATAATAATCTGTGAGCAATTGGGCACGAGCATTAGATCAGTTCTTGCTTGACCCGTATTGAACTCGAGCAAACCAAGATCACTCCTTCCCAGAAATGTGCCGTCATCTCCAGCGTCGAATTCAAGGCGGTATGTCGCCGCAACCGTCGCTCCGTCATGGCATAGAACCTGAACCCTCAGGGTGCCTGGAGGGATCGGGACTCTCGTTGGCCCTGGATCGGCGCCGCCGGGCGTCACAACCGTGATCGTTCTGTTTTCAGTATTCTGAGTACTGTTAATTACGATCGGGACAATGCGTACTCCGATCAAAGAGTCTTCAACCAATCCCTCGAGCTGTGTTTGAGGGATTGGGGTTCCTCCATTTTGAGCGTTTACCTCATAGGCGGATTGATCTGGCTGACCATCATAGTTGTTTCCAGGCGCAAGAATGAATGCGGTTACACCCCAGGCGTAGATATCGAGACTCCGATTACCTAAAACGTCGACGTCGTAGAACCTCTGCCCCGACTCATCGAAGACCATGATTCGCCCCTTCATCTGCGAGATTGAAGGAATGAATCTTCCAGTAGGCAATACGTTGTTGGTGACAGGGTCTAGTTGCTGACTGAGGATCTCATTGTTTGTGAGAGGGCTTAGCGGTACATTGTTAGCGACTCGCTGAACACCGATTCCGAAGAATGAGATATGCCAAAATCGAGGGCGGCAATCGCTCGACCTGTAGGTCGCCATTCCGATAGCCTTGTCGAATGGATTTCCTGCAACAGGGTCATCTGGAGCAGTCGACGCATTGAGACGCGCGAAGATGTGCGTTCTACGATAGACGGATTGCCCAGCGCCGGCATCGCCGGGCGGTAGATCGATAATCCGATCAGGCTGGACCTGGAATCCGAACGCCTCATTCTTTGCAACACGGTCGAGCGGTTCGGTGCGATCGAAAGGTGCGCTTGCCGATGGATTGGGCAGCATGACGCGTGGATCGTTAAACGGCTGCTGCATCGCCCGCTCGAGATCCCTCACCTGACTGATGTTCGGCCTTCCGTTCGGGTACATCACTCCATGATTGCCGGTCTGCTCCTGTGAAAGCATGTTCGCAATATTGGCCAGGTGATCTGCATGCTGCTGCTGAACATCAGGCGGCGTATGAATCCTGTTCTTGAGATTTCTTTTTCTGGTCATGGTTCGACCTCAAATACGAGTGAGAAGCCTGTTGCCCTGGCTCCTGGATCTAATGGGCGGATGGCGATGGCGGATGCATTTGGAATTTCCACCATCGATGTCTTCGCTTGGCCGGGCTCCCAGTCAATGATTCCAAGATCGGGCCTTGTTCCAAGCGCCGCTCGCCCTGTCCAAAAATCCATCTCCCATGGAACCGCACCTGGGTCGGGCTCATTGGAGAAGATTTGAACGCGTCTCGCGCCTGGCGGAATCGGAATGATTCTTCGAGCGACAGATACTGCAGGGTCTATCGTGATTGTTATCGTCCTGTTCTGCTGATTTTCTGTAAGGTTGGTGAAAATCGGAAGCACACGGGCGCCGACAACATCGTCTTCTACACCGACGTCAGAGAGTATCGGCTCACTTCCTTCGGGGTTCTGAGCATCTACCTCGTACCCATCGGGCTTTACGAGTAAGAATACAGATACGCCCCAGGCGTACACGCTGAAAGATCTACTACCGATAACGTCAACATCGTAGAACCTTTGGCCAGATTCATCGTGGACCATCACTCGAGCTTGAGCGGTAAGAACCGAAGGTACGAATCTTGGCGTAATCGGAGTCTGAGCGACGTCGTCTAGGTAGATCTGTTCAAATTGACGATCTTGCGCTTCCGCAATACTCAGAGGATTGAATGGTACGACGCCGTTCCCAGTTCTTCGTACTCCGAATCCGTAGATCGATACGTGGAAGTATCTCGCAGTTTGGGTCGAAGACCTGTTTGTGATGATCGCCAGCGCCTTTGTGTAGTTCGTCCGCGCGGCCTGGGTTATCCCTTGCCCATAAAAAGCATGGATGCGACGATAGACAGATTGACCCGCGCCAGCGTCTCCGGCAGGTAGATCGAACAGACGCTTCGGAGAAACCGGCTCAAGTCCAAACGCTCGAGCTTTTTCGTCGCTTGGTATCGGCTTATGGCGATCTAGCGTTGGCGACGTTGTTGGATTTGGAAGGTAGACGCCGTTGCGATTGAAGCGCTGAACATCCGCACGCTGCATATCCCTTATATCGCCAGTACCGATTCTTTTTCTGGTCATGGCGTCTCCTCGAACACGAACGTGAAGATAGCTGGGTCTACTCCGAGTCGAACCAAGAATATCGCATTCGAGTCGGGGATCCTATAAATCTCAGATGTCCCGGTGCCTGGCTCAGGATCGATCACCCCCAGCGTCCCGATAGCGCCGGAGACGCCGCTGTTGATTGGGTCAATGTCTACAAATAAAACGGAGAACCTAGCGAATCCTGCGGACCCATCAGCGCAAAACGCCTGTACAGTCTTCGCGCCAGGGGGGATCGGGACAATGGAGATCGCAATCTCCGCCGGAATAAAAATCGATACCGTTCTCTGATTCACGTTTTGCGTGAAGTTTGAACGAATAGGAATGATTCGCGCGCCGGCAATGGCCTGGTCGAGCATTCCATTGAACTGCTCTTGATCGGCGCCTTGTCGATCGATCTCGTAGCCCTCTTCCTTTATGAGGGCGAAAACAGTTACACCCCACGCATAAAGGTTCAGACTCCTCGTTCCAACAACATCGACGTCGAAGAATCTCTGTCCGGATTCGTCATGAACCATAATCCGGAACTTCGTCGTCGAAACAAGAGGGACAGCTCGAGCTACATCGAATCCCGCGAGAGGAACAAAGCTTTGGGGTACACCCGGAGAGAATCTTAGAATCTCATCATCCGGAACTGGACCAATCGGTACATCCGTCTCGATAACTCGACCGGTCGAAAACAGGCTGACCTGGAAATAGCGCGGTCGTTGATCTGTCGACCTCATCGTAGCGACTTGGATCGCCTTGCTATAAGGAGTCGAAGCAACTCGAGCGCCCGAAACAGCGAGCTGCTGAAAAAGGCTGATCCGCCGAAAGATAGAACTTCCGGCTCCAGCGTCACCTTTTATGAGCTGCCAGAAATGACGTGGTACATTCGGCGCCAGACCAAGGCCCTTGACCTTCGATTCGTACGGCTGCGGCCTGGTCCGATCGAAAGGTGCATCCGCCGTTGGATTCGGAAGGGCTACCCTCGGATCGTTAAAACGAGAAACCTCAGCCCGTTGAGCATTCCGAATCTGCCCAGTCGTCGGCCGAGTAACCACCGCGCCTTGCGCGGATGATGTCAGAGCGAATCTGCTTTGTCCCGTCTGCCCCTTTGCGCCCACTACGAGTCTCCAGACCTTATTGTACCTGCTTGGATAAAAAACAAGAAAGGGTCCCGGGGGTGTCCCCAGGACCCTTTCGGGGGTCGAACCCTGCTATCGCTTACGCGTAGCAGTCGAGCGACGTCACAGCGTTGCCCCAGATGCATGCGAAGATTCGCATGGCCTGAGCGTTCAAGTTGAACACGCTGATCTGCAACTCGCGGGCAAGACCGACGGTCGAGAAGACCGACCAGTTCACCAGGAGCGGCTCGTCCGAACGGTTGAACACGTCGCTCAACAGCTCAGCGGGCGAACCAGCACCACCACCCGCAGGGGTAAGGGTGTTGATCGCCAGCTGCGGGCTACCACCCACGGTCACGGCGCCAACCGTGAAACGCAAGTTCGTTCCGGGAGCGTTGGGGTCGATACCGAAAAGGTACACGGCCTTGGGCTCGAAGAACGGACTGACGGTCGGCACGACCGAAACGACACCGGCAGCGCCAGCACCGATATCAGCCGAACCTGCGACTTGCTGCCAACCACAGTAGGTGGGCAGGCCGTAGCAGCCGGGGTAGGTTTCTACGCCACCTTGGCCAGCGTAGAACTTGTCGCCACCATGGCCAAACTGGACCATGCCTTCGCTACCTTGACCGCGACCACGCATGGTCGGAGCGCTGGCGGCGTACGCAGCACTCTGCGAACCGGCGTATTGGGCGAGGCCGCCCTGATTGGAATTTTGTGCAAAACGGAATCCAGACATTGTCTTTTCTCTCTTTTTTCTTTGATTCTGGGAGCATCCCAGAGTTGTGTTTTTGTCCTGATTCGAAAAGAGGAGGATCTGTCCTGTTTTCCGAATCCGGGGGAAGCCCCCGGCTACCTCTTGGAATAGGGGAGGCCTCCTACCGGCCTAGATCCCCCTATCCTTTCCTCGAGGACTCGAACGTGATTCTTACTCTTCTTCCGCCTCGGTGACGGAGTCTTCGCCCTTCTCGTAGCCCATGCGTGCTGCATAAGCGGTGAGACCACCGATTCCGACCTTGCGGACGGTGTTGCTCATCTTGCCACCAAGCTTGAGCACACCAGCTGCAGCCGCGGCACCACCGACCAGAAGGTCGAGGTCGATTCCGGCAACTTGGCCACCGGCAGCGACAGCTTCGTTGTACTTCTCGTCGCCTTCGGTGTGGCCTTCCTTGAGTGCGGCTTCCGCAGCATCAGCGTGACGCTGACCCATGATGTAGCCAAGTCCGCCACCGGCGGCGATCGTGATGACGTCTTCGACAAGAGCTTCACCTTCGCGCTTGGCCTGGACCTGAGCGTTCTTGGTGCGCGACTTGAGCTTGGAGTAGCTCTCTGCGAGTTCTTGCTTGGAGACGTCCTTGAGTGCAGCTTCTTTTGCCATTTTTGAGATCTTTCTCTTTTTGAGTTTCGAGTGCGCAACAAGCGCCTTGTGGTTGGTTGGCCCCGAACACTAAACGCTCGGCGCTCTCGAGTATCGAATCTGGCAGAGTCAAAACAGAAAAACAACAGCAGAACAAAACTAGAAAACTAATGCTTTACAAGTGTTTTCATACACTTAGATACGTTGGAGACTTTTGTAATCTATTCTTGGTATGATCTTCCCATGAGTTTCGAGGATTTGACCCACACTCCGGAATTCGATTTGCCACCGAATGCACCGAGTCCGCCCCCGGATTTGATTTCGCTGCTGGAGGAATGCCACCTCGGTCTCCACAAGGCGATCATCTCCAGAATGGTCAGGAGGGGAAAGTACGAACAGATTGCAACGGTCCTTTGTCAGGAGAATCCGAACAAGCAATCGAAGCCTACTGCCAGCCCTGAAGATATCGCTGACTACTGCATGATGTGCATGCAGGCTGAAATAGATAAATCAGACGACCCGGGAACCTACCGAGTCATGCTGATTGGCCCACCTGGACGAGGAAGGTTCGAAAGAAGCAAGCACGTCGACCTCGGCGATGGCGATGGAATGGCTCGTTCGAAGACGATGATGTCGGAAGGCGATCTCGTCGACAAACAAGGCGAGTACATCGGAGAGCTTCACTCGCAGATCGTTGCAATGTCGGAGACTGTGCACAACATTGTTAAGCCTCTACTGCAGGAGCATAAGGAGATGTCTAAGATCATCTCGGATGCGTCTCGCAAACATGCTGAAATCGAACGAGAAAGAATGAAGCATGAGCTAGAGCTTAAGATGCACAACGACAATCTTAAGCTCGAAGAGGCAAAGGAGGAGATGAAGTCTGAGCGATGGAGGGAGACGATGGGGACCATCAAGGAATCCGGAGCGCTCGAGGGGCTCATGAAGGCGCTCCTCAAGAAGGTGAACAGCAAAGGCGGAGATGACGATGACGATGACGACGATGACGATACGCCGAAGTCGAAGCCTAAGGCATCCTCTAAGCCGATGACCTCTAAGGTAAAGGGGGATGAAGGGCATGGCAAAGAGTCCAGAACTTCAAAGCTCGATAAGGCAAAGCAGAGGTCAGGTAAGCCTAAGTTTAAAAAACGAAAGAAGTTTGACGGTAAAAAAGAATCTTCCAATGCGAAGTCCGGAAAAGATATACCGCTTAGCAGTGATATCGTTAAGGCCATCGAGAATGGAGATGAGCTTACACAAGATCAAGTCATCGAGGTATTCGAGGAGTCCGGACTAAAGAAGGCTCAGGATAACCCGACTGCCGTAATGGTTGAGATTCTGAAGATGATGATCGATGAAAAGGACCAATGGGACCTTGTCGAGGAGACCTTATCTAAGGAACAGATGGTGATCTTCAAGAAGATCATGAAGTCCGACGAAGACAAGAAGATCCACAAGCTCCTCAAAAAGCTATACGAAATGAAGGGCGCACGTCGACTTATGAAGCTCGAGGACAAACTTGATAAAGATCAACGCAAGTATGTAGACAAGCTTCTAGAGATCGCTATGAGCCAATAGAAGGGAAGAAGAAGATGAAAGAAAAAGAAAAAACAATTCTGGACCAATCTGTAGTCGATTACATCGAGAGGATCCACTCTCAAAATAATGCAATGGCGGAAATGACATCCGATCTATGCAGGGCTCTCATAGATGAAAAGATGGACTCGATAGAAAGGGAGAAAGAAAAAATGGAATCGAACAAAAATCTTGCTCTCAAGATTTACGAAGAGTTGTCGACGCTCGGCGTGATAGATTACTTTATCAAAAAGTCATGGCCTTTCAAAGATAAGAGGGGTGATAGCCGGACGAGTGATAGTGGCGAGGGGCGTAGTGATGATGCTCCTGATGTAGATGAAGAGTCTAAGTAGGACGGATCTCAGGCAATAAAAAAGGGACCCACATGGGTCCCTTTTTGCATTTGTCGTTTTACCTATTCGGTATCCGGAGAGACTTTCTGAGACTCCGGAGATTGCCCTGTGCCTTGTGCAACCATTTTGGCCTGGGCATCAGCTTGCTGGTCTGCGTGGATGTGCTGAGCAGGCGGAAGGCTTCCGCCTTGAGCCATTTGCTGGGCTACAACCTGTTGACCGCTTAAGGTTGCGAGAATTTCCTCAGGGGTCAAACCCTGGGATTGAGCCAGCTCGATCTGCTCACGGACTCCGCGCGCTCGCTGACCAAGGGCATTTCTCTGTTCGAAGAGAGTGGCCTCGAGGGAGTGAACGCGTTGAGCAAGACCTTGGTCGACCTGCGGTTGCTGAGAATTCTGAGCGAGCCATGCTACCTGTTCTCGAAGAGCAAGCACTTCCGAGAACAGTGCGAGCACGACCTTTGCACCCGGGTCACTCTCAGCTTGGATCCCGTCTTTAGGTACATTTTTCAGAATGTAATCCGTAAGCTCAATATCGACGGCTCCATTTGGTCCGCGCACCGGATACCAGTATACGATATCTTTGGTCGTCTCTTTTGGCTGGGAGAACTGGGAGAACTGTGTGCCTTGTTGTTGTGGTTGTTGTTGGGTCACGGGCTGCTGCCTTGGTGGGCCGGCTAAAACCTGCTCTGCGGTCATGCCTGGTATCGGCGACGGCGCAGGTTGTGGCGCGGGTTGTTGTTGAGATGGCTGTTGAGTCCGCATGGACGGCGGCATTTGAGCCGCGATGTTTTGCGGAATATTCGAACGCTCAGGCTGAGGCGCCGGTTGTGGCGCTGGAGCTGGAGCTGCGTTTTGTGGAGCTGGAGCTTGCGGCGACGTCCCAGCGAAACGGCTATTGGCTGGAGCTGTAGATTGTGCCTGTGGAGCGCCGTCATATCCAGCTCGCTTTTGGGCTATTTGGATATCCCTCTGTGTCCTGGCCGCCTGCTCTGCCATGACCTTTGCAATCTGCTCGGGCGACGGAACAGGCGGCCCCTGAACACCCGGCACTCCTTGCGGAGCCGGCTGCGGCGCTTGTGCAGGTTGACCCTGATTACCTACGACACCGACTCGCGGTGTTTGCGGAGTATTTTGATCTGCCATTTTCCCTTCTTCTTCTTTCTGCTTGACTACTCTATGAGTCAGTATAGACTCTACATGCTTACGGGCATCGAGAGGAGGTCTTGATGTTTGAGGTAAAGGCCAAGTGGGCCCGGGATTTAGTTCTCGGGCTCACTTTTTTTGTGGCTTCTCAAAATCGACGAGAGGTAGCTCGAGATTCTCCTTTTGCCGTCTTCCTTGATTCGGTGATCCCACGTCCTCTCGTTTGGGTCTATCGAACCGTCGAGGAAAACGACTGAGCAAAACGGGCACCGCCAAGCATAAGGCCCCGGGGACCACTTGGCCATTCGATCTGGTACAGGTTTGTACCGCATCGACCTCCAACAGCGAGGGCATTCTAGCTGCCTGTCTTTTCGACGGACGATATCCTCAGCGCTTAGACGTTTCACCTTTACCACTAGAGGTTCCCCCTGAGCGAAGGATTCCATTCACTCGAAACCGTCACTCAGATGGTTCGCTTGCGCAAGGGATTCGAGTGGAAATAATAGTCCCAATTTGGGACCGGGCATATTTCTAACCCTTTTGTCACCCTTCGGGCTCTCCGATTTTTTAACGGTTAGCTGACGTGATCAAACAGTGGCTGAGAATTATCTCTGTTTTATCTCTGTTTTTTTCCTTATTTTCTGTGATCCCTCTTTTGGAAGCACGTGCGCGTTCAGCGTAAAAAGCCTGCGCGAATTGCGGGAGTGGCCTAGGTGGCCCAGGTGGCCTAGGTAATTCCAATTGTAGCTGAAACACAGGGAAAGGGGGTAGGGGGCCTTCGAAATTCGGCCTCTGGTTATAGGCTACTTACAAACTCCTAGGCCACCTAGGCCACCTAGGCCATACAGTGTTTAATATATATATAGCTGTCCAAAAATAGAATAAGTGCGTGAATAGCGTCCTAGGCCACTGGTGGGCCACCAAGTGGGCCACCTGGTGCAATTTGCACATTCACTACGAAAATGAACCAATAGAACGATCAGTGCACATGCAGAGCGGTTTCTAACCCTTCGTTCCAAGTGGGCCACTTCAATTTAAATCACTAGATTTTAAACGATAGATTTCAGTTTCGGCCTTACCCGGGGGTGCCCATATTGCGGCAGACGCGCCGGGGTCCACCTGGCTAAAGATCGAGGAATCGTTAAATCTAAGCAATAAAAAAGAGCTGACACTTTCGGGTCAGCTCTACAGCCTTCGTTTAATGGGCATACTATGCCTTTAGAAATCTACTGTATCCGCAGCTTTATCAATCTTATCTTTCTTGCTTGCCCATTCGAAGATATCGATGATGTCAGCGTTGCTCTGTCGATCGTATTCTTCTTTTGCTTTTTCCCAAGATTTCTCACCAATGTTTTCGATGATGAAATCCTGAACCTTATCTGGGTCTAGTGATATACCAACGTATATCTTCTTTCTTTTCCCGCCCATCTGAACCCTTCTTTTGATAATTCTCATGTCAGCAGAGATTAACTGCTTCCCGAATGCGGACTCACTTTGGGCGCCTTTGTACCCTTTGTGTTTTCTCCAGATGGACCAGTGCTTGTAGATCTCCGCCGTAGGCTGGCTGTAGTCGCTGCCTACCTCGCACATGTCCTCAAGGAACGCTTTGATGGGGGATGCCTGCTCCTGGAAGGACTCTCGTAGGTAGTCGGCGCTCGAGGGCTCTGTGAACTTCCCGGTCTCCATGACCCGGTGGTAGCCCTCGATGGCCCAGTTGAGGATCCCCGACAGCTCGCCCTGCAGCTTGCGCTTGAGATTGGTGTCTTCCTTCCCTCTGAATCCGGGGAATCGGACCCAGAGCATGCGGCGATTCAGCGCGCCTGAGGGGTCCGAGAGATTGATGACGTCGTTCGAGACGATCATGATCCGCGAGTTCAGCTTCTGCGTGACCGGCGGGACGTTTTTTCTATCGATAAAAATGTCATCTTCTCCGGATACGGAGAGGAGGGTGCTGATCACATCGCCTCTGGTGTTGCCAAAGCTCTGCCTGGCGTCAGGGAAAATCATGAGGGATTTACCGAGCGCAACTTGCATGGCGAAATTTCCACCAATCTTCTCGAAGCTCATCGAGCAGTATGAACCCTTTCCGAGTAGCCATTGCAAAACAGTGACCGCCGTACCTTTGCCAGAGCCAGGTTTTCCGACAACCATGAGCATCTTCTGCTTGCGGGTGTCCTGCACGAGGCAGTATCCGAACCACTCCTGCAAGAGCATCTTCGACTCCTCGTCCTCCAGTGTCGTATCAAGAAAATTTAGCCATGCCTCGGGCTCCCCAATGTCCTCGTCGTAGGTGATGCCAGTATTCGTGTACGAATAAAACGATGGAGTAGGAGGGAGGAGCTTCCTATTTACAATGTCGAATAGACCGTTTTTGCAGCATACGATCTCACGAGGATCCGGCAGGGGCTCTTCATCCTCTTCAGGTTCGCACAGCCAGCATGGGTCCAGGTATTCTTCGCCGACGACGGACATATCCATGATCGTCTGCATCATCTCCGTCACAGCATGCTTACGAACTTCAAACTCTTTGTAGATCGCTTTGCCTGTCTCCTTATCCTTATTCTCGAAGGCGGCGAAGTGAGTCAGATAGCTTGCGACCTTCGCTCGAATGTTATCGTCGCGCAGTCGCGTGTACTTCCCGTTTCTCCAAAGGATGAACTCTCCATTTTGGTAATGGAGCTTCCGCATGCTTTCTCCAGCGGAGAATTTATCGTTCAGGATATGCCAAGCTGTATTGCGCGGGCGCGTCGCGTGCGTCTTGATGAGCTTGTTACCCTTTTTCTTGACGTATTTTTTTACAGGTGGATCACCGGAGTCTTGCCAGACGAGCATGCCTGGACCTCGGGCCATCATTCGAGCGCGCTTGCTAAACTTGATCTCGATAGATTTTTCTTCACTAGCCTTGAGGCTCTCTTCTTTATCCCGATTCACCTGAGACTCAAGTGGATCTATTTCCTCATTAAAGATAGACGCTTCAGGGGGCGTCTTTGTCGGTATGGAAAAAGGGATGTCGTATAGGTCGCCCTCCATATCGAAGTCGACTTCGCCTACCTTTGATTCACGAATGTCTGGTGGGGAATCTCCCCAGGGGACGGCATCGTCTCTCTTGGCTTCGAATGTTTCGGCGACCCAATCTCTTCCCCGTGATTGATCGCCATAGCCATCTTTGCCAAGTTGCCTTGCTGATGCCTCATAGTCACCGTTATGAAAGATGAGCGTGTACGCAGCAAACTTGGTTATCGATTCTTCGGATGGAAATGGATCACTGTTTGACGCGAATGCGTGAAAAAGCTCGACGCCTTCAAAGTCACGAACTGTAGCGGATATACCATCTCGCTTTGACTTGCCCGGTCGGCACCACATCTCCGCGCCATCGCGGCGCGTGAATGCAAGCGTCCATCCGAGAGGCTCGAGCAACTCATGCCAATCACCCCTCCTGTTATAGTCGTCACCGGGACGGTTCCCCTCTGCAGTCGGGCTATCGCTTCCGCGGCTCTTCTTTTTCCGTCGAGCCTCTTTACCGTCTAGATCTGTTTCATCGAAAGACCTAGCCATCGCAAACAATGCGGTTCGCTGCTCTCCGGTAATAGTTGGAACGTCTTCGAAGCTGCCGATCGTCAGGTCGTAGGTCTTGCCGGTAGGATGGCAATCGGGAGGACATCCCGGCGCGAGTACATAGCCGCCCTCACCACGAGTCTCAATAATCGTCTCCTTCGGAGGCTGCGTACCTGGAGGATTAGGTACGCACGCGAGCTTTGTGTTCCCCTCGAGACTTTCACATCGATAGTATAGATGGACACCTCCACCCGGCGTGCTAACCGTTGGCATCGACTGGACGAGTTCAACCAGCTCGTATGGAAGCTGTTCTATCCACTCGTCGAAGAAGCAGTGCCCGTGATACTTATTCGTCTTCTCCTTTGGGACGTCGAAGTCGAGCATCTCAAGATTACCTGAGATGGCACCCCCAATGACTCCGATTCCGAGACCGGGTTTGAAGTGCTTATCAATCTCCTCCTCAGTGGGAAGCTGAGATTGCCAAATTTTCCACTTCGTAACGGCAGGCGACTTCGTGCCATCTGCTTTGATAGGTACGACTGATACGCCTGCCTTCACCCATTTTAGGGCGAGGTCACGGAGGGATTTTGGAGATGGAGGTGCCATACCAAGCCTAGAGCTTGATCAGAAATCGAACGTATTGTTGAGGTCAGGTAGCGACGGCGTCAGCGGCTGCCTGGGCGAGCATCTGTTGTTCAAGTTTCTTCTTGAAATCACGCTCGTACTTTTTGAAAAAATAAGGAGTGGAAATACCACAGCCAGGGCCTGGCCATTTTCCGTAAGCGTTCTTGTACATGACGCGGGCCCAGTTCGGCTTACGCTCCATGGCCACGCATTTCGTAGCAAGTTTTTCGAAAGCGCTCTGGCGCTCATCCCGGGGGACAACCTCGTCCCTGTTGACCATCTGACTGTCGAGTTCGACGAGTTCATCATCTGTAGTCTCTATCGAGCCCTTTGGCCAGATGTATCCACACTCATGGCACTTGGTAGCGCCGATGAAGCTGACAGTCTCGCACTGAGGGCACTCCTTCAAGGGGGCGCCGTCAGATCCACGCCGCGGTCTCTTCTCAGGTTTATTGAGAGAGTGATTTGTGGGCTCATAAAGGAACCCATGTGTGCGAGTCCAGTTCGCGTGGTCCAAAAGGAAGGCGATTCTCTTCTCATCATCAGGACGCATGAGACGACCACCCATTTGCTTGTAGATATTCTTAGAGCGGGTAGGCCTTGCACCGATCACGCATTCGAGTCTTGGCAAATCCCATCCTTCAGTAACCAAATCGACGTTAGATACAACGTGAATCTTACCCTCGGCCAAGCCCTCTAAGATTCTCCTTCTCTCACGAGTCTTGGTCGTCCCATCAATGTGAGCTGCCTTTACGCCGGCCTGCTGAAACTGTTCAGCTATCTCGATAGACTTCTTCACGTTCGGGGCGAAGATTACAGTGCATGCATCGCAGTTTGTTTCTGATACCCGATCACGTCCCTCGGAGTCTTTATACCAAACGGTTTCGGAGCCAAGGGCATTTCCGCAAAGCCTTGCCCAGTTCGTGAGCAACTCACCATGGATGATGGTGGACGCCATGGCCGCCCCGAGCTGGCTCTTCTTGTAATCACCGCGCGATCCAACATCTACTTTGGACAGGTCTACATCGGACGAGCCGAAGACTGTGGGGCTGACCAAATACCCATCATCAATAAGCTCCTGTGTTGTTACAGTCTCAACCAGAGAGTTGTAAATCTCACCAAGAGGCTTACCGTCGAGCCTATAAGGCGTAGCAGTCAGCCCGAGAATTGCAGCGTTGTTTTGCTCGTACCGGGACACTAGTTCCTGGTACGTCGCCGCCATACTACGGTGGGCTTCGTCAATGACGACTAGATCTGCAGGCCAGTGATCCCTCTTGATGAGCGTTTGGATCGACGCGACCTGAACGGGCTTCTTCAAGTCTAGCTTAGGATGGCCCCGTCTAATCACTCCATGATCTACCCCGAGAAACGAGAGTGTCTTACTGCACTGCTGGATCAACTCGCTTCTATGGGCAAGAAAGATACATCGCTTACCCTTCGCAACAGCACCCTTAATGATGCTGCTCGAGGTAACGGTCTTTCCTCCACCTGTGGCGATGACGAGAAGGACACGCCTGCGTCCCGCAAGCATCTCTTCCCGGACGCGTTGGATCGCGTCCTCCTGATATGGGCGTAGCTTCATTTCATGGGCGTGAGGGAGGTTGGAGGTCGAAGGGAAAGGCCGGACGAGCAGACTAACAAGCGGGCACCCTGCTGACAACAAGCGCGATCTACGCAGGGTGAGGAAGGGGTGATAGACGTCATCTATTTCCTCATAATGAGAAGTTGACGTGCAACTGCAGCGTACCTACACTCCCGCGCGGATGGACAGTCGCCAGACGGGCGCTGACCCTGAGCAATGAAACCTCCCAAAATCAAGACCATTATCCCCACAAGCCGAGATTACTTTGCTGCTTTTCTTCCTGACAAGGAAAACGATATTCAAAGAAGAGTCGAGCGTATCGTTTGCTGGTCTCTAATTGAAAGGTTAAATCCTGACGACGCCGACGAAGTTGTGGGCCAATTCGTTGAAGGCGACGTAATCACAGAGGTTACCAATGTCGATCACGAAGAAGGGTTCGGACCGTTCTTGGGGTACTTCGATTCGGAAGAGGCTGCAGCGCATGCGCTCATCACGAAAGAGGCAACAGATGAAGAGTCTGAGAATGGCGAAGATGAAGATGACGATGAGGAGGGGGATGATGAAGAAGGGGAAGGCGAAGAAGAAGGTGACGATCTCGACGAAGACGAAGATGAAGATGAAGATGACGAGGATTGGGACGACGAGTCTGACGAATCCGACGACGACTCCGACGATGAGTCTGATGAGGATGAATAGAAATGATTAGTATCCATAACTACAGACAGATCAAGAAGATCGTTTCTAAGGGGGCTAAAAATAAAGATAAGCTTGAAAAATCTCAGGGCAGAATATTAGAGAAGCTGTACGAAGCCGAAGATATACACAGGGCGACATCGAGTGGGATTCAATCTATTCGAGAGGCTGCTCGAGATACCATGAGGTTCTCTCGAGAGCTTCAGGACATGGACGAATACGAGAGGGACTCACGCAATGTAGAGCACGCTTTCGGAGGTAGCTCGAGCTTCGTCCACATGCATGCGAACTTCGCACACGGAATACTCGGCGCCTGGCAGATCCTTGTTCAAATCGCAAATCAGTTTGACATACCAGATCTAGAGGATATCGATGAGGATGGCGAAGAGAACCTGACGAAAAGAGAACGACTTGCAGATATATCGCTCGAGCAGCAGGTGAACGGACCGTCTGTTGCTAAATTCACTAAGGGGCTCGAGGACTTGCCAGCCTTTAGGCATTCGGTCACCGATCTATCCGCTCAGATGTTGCGAATTATGGAGAAGTACTTCGTAAATCTAACCGACCGACACGGTAAGATGGGTCTGAAGGTTTGGCACACCCCTATCCTCACGGACTTCGCGCTGACGATCTTCGAGAACATTCGACATCACGGCGAGGTCTCAAAAGAATCGAGCCGTACGGAAATCTCGGCGTATTCTCGTCGCAAGGCGATTGAGCTTATTGAGTGGATCAAGAATCCTGATTTTAAAGACATTCTAATTAGCGACAGCTCTTCATTCTCATATCACATCCGATCGCGCCTTCGTGATCTAACTAAGTTCTCAAAGGTTCTCGAGGAGCTTTACTCAGATGAAATGGGAGACTTTGCAGCTCTAAAGCATCGTCGCATCAAGCTTGATTCAGGGTCTAAGTTCGAATCTAATTTGAGGGGACTTGAGGATATGGATCCAAACCGGGTGAAGTACCGCGATCTGGGGTCACCGATGACTGAGCAGGAGATCCACGACCTCGAATTCAAAAACGAGGTCATTGGAGAAATCTGCTCCATGCTTAAAGACGAGAAGTCCCAACCCGGCGAGATTGCGGATTACGTCTGGGAGAAGTGCAAGGAGCTTCAGAATCACTACCTGGTCGACAACAGCTTCTATCAGTGCCGAATCTCTCAGGGTAACCCCATGCTCGGTCAGGGCAGTGGGCACCTCGAGGTCGTGCCAGGAAAGAAGCCATACGCGAGCTTCGATAGAATCGTGGGCAGCGGGTTCGAGGATGTGAAGAAGTTCGTAGACCACATCAAAGCGCTGAAGAAGTGGTCACCGCTCTACCTTATGACTTCGCCTCGTAAGTCTGTAGATCGCAACAACGTACTCCTCATTGGCCCTCAGGGTTGCGGTAAAACTGAGTGCATGAGAGCTGTCGCAAACGAAGAGGACAGCATCGCTATCTTTGCGCAGGGCTCAGACTTCCTGACAGCATGGATGGGCGAGGCCCAAAAGAACCCTAAGCGATTGTTCGAAGCAGCCATCAAGCTGCACAAGGAATCCGGACGTCACGTACACATTCTCATCGACGAAATCGATTCGGTGCTCAACAACGACTGGTCAACAGGGAAGATGAATCTATCCCTCGAGTTCCAGATGATCATGGATGGCGTGGTCGAGTACCCTGGCGTTTCAGTTTGGGGCACGACTAATAGCCCCGACCGAATCCCAATGCCGATGATCCGTCGATTCTCCCTCGTATCGATTGTCGGAAAACTAGACCAAGAGCAGAGGGTGCATCTGCTAAAACAATTCATGTCCGTCCTTCCGCTATCGGATGACTACACGGAAGAGATATGGAATGCAGCCGCCAAGCGACTCGAAGGCGCTACGGGCGACGTCGTTCGCAAGATATGCGAGAACGTATGGCGAAGGGAGATCTCCCGATTCATCGAAGAGAACCCAGACGACGCCGACCGGATGCTTGACGTCATCAAGAACCAGAACCAGAAAAACCAGGCAGTCGAACAGCATGATGCCGACAAGGAAAAGAAGAAGTACGCCTATGGCGGAACAGTCAAGACTACAAAGAGAGAGGATTTTCTAAAGAGACTATCCAAGGTCTTCACCGTTTCAGCAGCATCACTCAAGCACGCCCTTGACATGGCGCTCGACAATGTTGGCATCATCAATGAGATCGACACTGCCAAGCGCACCTACGAAGAGGCTGATAAGTTCTTGGCCCAGGTGAAAGAAAACAGAGGGGACTCCGGACATGCAGCCAACGTCGGTAGATCTAATTCTCAAGAAGATCGATGAAGCTCGAGCTGCCTGGAAATTTGATGAAGACCCACCGGTCGGAGCTTATCCGTTCGGTGACTTCATACTCGAGGTAACTAGCCACGAGATAAATAAAGGTGAAACCTCCAAGCGCTACACCGTCATGTCGAACGATGGCGTAGTGACAATGTCGTACAGTTGGTACGACACGGATAAAAGTAAAGGGTTGCTCAAGCACATGACGAACCCTAGAGAGTTTGTAGTATCCGGGGCCTCCGGAAACGAAGAGAGAAAACCAATGCCTCCAAAAAGCGCGATTCACGACGAAGATACCAGAGAGAAGATTCGTCTCAAATGTAGAAATGATTGGGACCTCGAGCTGACAGAAGACCAAGTGTCGATGTGTATCATCGAGCAAGAGGAAACTGGTCTGTCAATTTTTCACAATCAGCTATGGCCGAACTCCCGAAAATACAAAAAGACGATTACAGACGAGCGCGGCAACAAGCAAAAGATCGATGTGAATCGAATCACCTGGGACAAGACGATTGACGGATACCGTGCCGTCGCAGCCAGGACTGGCCTCTACGCTGGGGTAGACGCACCTGTGTTTCGAATCGAGAAGATCAACGACGCGGACGAGATGATTGCGAGTGTCACTGTCTATCGATATGGCCCAGGTGGACAAAGGTCAGCATTCGTTGGGGAGGCTAGATACGGGGAATTTGTACAGCTCGTCAATGAGTGGAAAGACAATCGTACAACTGGAAAAAAGGTGCCTAATCATGTTTGGGCAGAGAAGCCTAACAATCAACTGGCCGTCGCGGCTGAGCGCCAGGCTCTGCGTAGAGCTTTTCAGTCTTGTGAGGATGGACAAGAGTACACCGTCATCGTCCCTGAGCCACCAGTTGAACCGCCGCAACAGCTAGAGAAAAGCAGAGGCAGAGAAGTAAGCTCAGAAGAGACAGGGCTCGAAAGCCCAAGACAAACCAGTCAGAGTATCTATAATGAAGAGAGCGAGCCGGCGGGGTCAAAGGGTGAGTACGTAGGAATTCCCCGTGGCGGATTCAAAGTCTTTGATAAGTACAACAAGGAGGAAAGAATCATCCTTGTTGCCAAAAAGTACGGGAGAACCGTCCTTGCCCTCGATAGCGGTCAGCGTGTCACGGTAAGCGATGATGGGCTCGAGGTAGACCGGAGAGACAGGTCTGACGAAAGCGAGGGTGGCAAAAAATGGAAAGAGGGAGACTCATACTTCGATGGGGAAAAGGTCATGAAGGTGGCTGGATCGAAGAAGGATAAATTCGCTATCCGACTACTGCTCGATTCTGGGTTTGAAGTTCGGCTGAATCGCTGGGGCAAGGAAGACCGTCGTAAAAAGCGTGAAGAGAAAGAGCCTGAGCCGCCAGTGGAAAACGAAAAGAAAGATTCCCCAGATAAGGAGAGGGTCCCTGAGGAGGTAAAGGTTGATCACGACCCGAGCGTTGGAGGTGAGGTGGTCGAAACTACCGCGGCGCCCCCGGAGGCGAAAGCGCCCGGCGATAATGAGGAAGTCGATATCGACAACATTGAAGACGTCGCAAAGCTGCGGCAACTCGCCACGCCTCTTCTAAAGAAGTACTGTGAGACAGTTTTGAAGCGACGTGTGTCACCCAAGGAGGCTTACAAGGAGCTTACCGGCGTAGTCCTGAATAGAGGGCAGAACATGCTGATTGATGACTACCGAATACTATACCAATGCCTCGAGGAAGTTATGGAGGAGGTTCCTAAATAGTGGCCGAGTCGCCGTCTGAAATTCTCTACGCGGCTATCAAGAGGCTTATTGAAAAGCATGACATCACGAGTATATTAGAGTTCGATTCAATGTCTCACGAAATACTTATCAGAAAAGCCCTGGACAAAAAAATGGGAGGTCGCGCTGCGGCGGTGGAACTCGGGATAGGCAAGTCGACCATGTACAGAAAGATGAAACAGTATGGCATCGAATCATAGACCAGAATGGCAAACGGCAAAGTGGGGAATGTTTCTCGAACTTCCGTATCACGAAAGCAACAAGGACTTCCTTGTCGACATGAAGTCGGCCGTGCCGGAGGATGAGAGGAGGTGGGATAAGGATAAGAAGCAGTGGTGGATCTCCGATGCTTATTTGGATGAGGTTGACCAACTCCTCTTTCACTACTTTGAGGTTGAGGGCTTTGGGAGGGACGACTGATGGATAGTGCGCTTTCGGACTTTGTGATGTTTATGTCTAGGCATTATCCAGGGGGCTCGCACACTAGGTCCGGAAGCCTCCCACACAGTCTGAAGGCCCTCATAAATGTAGGACTATTGGATGCGGTGACCGAAGATCACACGGAGACAATTGTGGACCTAAGCGTTCGAAGGTGGCTGCCATTTAGTTGGACGATACCGGAGGTGAGGCGAAGCTTTCCTCTTCTCCATCCACAAGATACAGGCGCCGCACTCGAATTGTTTTCCGACACAGATGACGCAGTTTACAGGCACGCGAGCATGCCCATGGCCCTCGCCTTTAACGAGGCATGGAATGCGGCAAAGGCCTTAGTCTCCGGAAACCCTAAGTATGCTCTTTACCTATGCGCCTCCATGCTTGGTGTCAGCTCTGGAATGTATTCAATCCGAGATGCCTCGAACTGCGTGGGCGCAATACTCAAAGGTGAAGATCCGCATTCTTTGCCGTTCGACAACAAGCCGTCATACGAGACTTACTAGCAGATAAGGAATCACAATGAAAAAGATCGCAATACTACTGAGCATCACCGGCGCATCCGGATGCGGAATCAGGACCCCTCCCGTGCCGCCGGATTGGAATGAAGAAACGTGCGAGCCGAGCGACCGCTCTTACATCGACATGGCCCACGACAAGCAGGATAAGCCGCCGCCTATCGAGCCCGGCACAGCGACAAAGCAGGCGAGGGAGGATACGCTGAAGCGTCTCGAGTCGCTTGGCTATAGGCTGACGATCGGCCGTCCGCCCGGATACAACGCTGTCACGGACTTGTCTCACAATCCGTGCGGGATCACGCTGCCCGGTCACGTCTACATTTCCCAGGAATGCTTCGACCAAAAGGGTGATGACCATCTTGATTGGGTTCGATTCCTTCGACACGAGGAGGTCCATGCGCGTCAGCAGACCCGCATGGGTGCGTACTTCTTTCTTGTCTACACGTATGCAGAGGGGCGCCTCCTCGGGATTGAGACGCCGGCTTACGACGAGGAGTACTACACGCATCACTTCTTCATGACGGACGATCCAAGTCTCGAGCTTGAGATGCCTGACGCGGACAACATGAAGCTGTCGGCGGAGTTGGTCTACAAGAAGTATTCGGGAACCCACATTCCGATGAAATGCTTTTCCAAGATCGCCCCTTCTGTGTGGGGTGTCAGATGAGAGAAGCATCACCATCAGTAAAGATGGGAAGGGCTGGAGACGCATGGTGCATGTGCTGTCCAGCCCGAGCGAATGTTCTCGTTATTCGTACGGGTATTCAGGAGACAAGGATTTGTAAATCGTGTTGGGTTGAACTCACCGAATCCGCCGCAGAAGTTATCGGTCAAAGCGAATCGATCACGGAGGTCAACTAATGGCGTGGGATCCAAATCCAGGATACCACGCGGCCGTCACAGCTCGCCGTGAGAGCGACAGGCCTGTAGCCTGGTATTCCATTGTCACTTATTACGGGCCAAGAAGAAGGTTCGGCAGAAGGAAGTTCAAGACAGTATGGAGAAGCGACGAGGTCAAGGTCGAGGGCCATCTTCTATCTTCGGAGAAAAACAACGACGAGCAATCCCGGCTACTCAGAGAGGCGGAAGACGTTGCCATGAATATGGAAAAGGATAATCCGAACGGGGTTTGAAATGAAGCTGAATATAAGAATAACAACACCAGAAGAGCGGATAGCAGACGCGCTCGAGAAGCTCGTCGAGCACCACCAAGAGCGCAGCTCGAATACGCTTTGCGCGAGGTGCAAGAACAAGAACAGATGCTCATCTTGCAACAGTCCGCTGCCAGTCATTCCGGAGCTTCCGGATATGTGGAAAGAGGCACTCCTTCGATATATGGGGTGCTACAGCAATGGCCAAAAGAAGAGCGGCATGGACGGCCTGACACATGAACTCGAACGAATCGCCATCGAAAACGGATACGAGAAATGCACACATGGACTTTGGGTGACCCAAGAATTCCTTGAGGCGAATCCGAGCAGGAGGGTGAAGGACGATGGCTGACTTGCTGCTCATCACCGTCATTTTTATCCTGATTCCGTCCATCATATATTACGTGTGGAGGCGGAAGGGTCAAAGGAAGAAGGCCTACTCGGTTCTAAGGATACACAAAGACGAGAATTCATCGGATTACATCATCACGATAAAGTTCGAGGAGTTCATGGGAGAAGAGAGGGTAGCCTGGAACGACGTAGATTACTACGGCGGCGAGACCGTGTTCTACGAATACGACACAGGTAGCAGGGCACCGACTCACCTCGAGGTTCACATGTTCGAGGCCGTGATGGAATTCAAGAAAGAAGGCGAAAATGAAAAACCCTCTAAATGAACTAGATCCTCACCGCCACATGATTGTGGTGAGCCACCCCAACAGACCAAGCGAGAGGCGAATTGCCATCGGGTACTGGAACAATATAAAGGAAGGGATGGGTGGAACGAGCTTCGTCATTGAGATGGTTTCATCCCTTATGAGAGGTGTGCCGCTTCAGCACCCTACAAACTTCGTAGACGAGAAGTGGGACGAGAAAGAAAGAAAGATGGTAGTCAGCTATCTCGATTCTAGGTCGGAAGGAAACTATGGCCCTAAGATAGCTATCAAGTGGAGAGGTTACTCGAACTGCAGGATTTGCGGGAACAGGAATGGTTCAACATGCATCGGTGACGATAAGTTTATCTGGCCGTCAGGGTTTTCTCATTACGTAAAGCGTCACGGCGTGAGGCCGCCAAGAGAGTTCATAGACCACGTTAAAGAAAAGGCATCCACCTACTACAACGCCCCATCCGATCCAAAGCTGACGCATGGGGCTGTAGAGCAAGACATCGCAGAAGGGTTAAGGATGGCTATTGAAGGTCTAGAATACGGAAGGGCCAACCGCGACGGAGGGGGTGACGGCGAGAGCGCCTACCTTATGAGCGTAATCAACAAGCTGACCGACAGAGCGGAGAAGGCCGAGAAGGAGTGTGGCGACCTGCGAGCCTTACTCGAGGCGGCCAGGACTGAGATGGATCTATGCTCTGGCCCCTGCGGGTTGACCTTTACCAGCAAGGGTCTAAACTCCCCAACGCCCCAGCAGCAAAATGACATACTTCACCCATCAGGTAAATGCAGATGCGGAGGTGAGGGTAAATGCGACTGGTGCCAGATATATAAGGATAAAAGATGAAAGTAGATGAAAGAAAACAAATAGCCGGATGGATCGCCGGTAAGATACACCCTGGGTTCAAAGGTGAATCAGTTCGTGTATCCAGAATGAAACGCGGCGGCGACTCGGCATACATCATTGCGACTTCTGAATTACTGAGCGCTGACTATGCGCACGGTTATTGCCTAGGCGTAATCGATTGCGACTTCCTTGGTAGGGATGAAGATGAAGTTGATTATAATATCAGCTTGAGATGGAAGACGAGCGGCGTTCTTCACGAGGTGTGCAGGGTATTCAGTGCCAGCCTACAGGATGGGGCATACAAAGTAACGGTCCTCGAGAAAAAGAAGTTGTACAACATCGTTCTTTTCGAAGACCTGCACAATCCGAACTCTTTCTCAATGAAAGGTGCCCAGAACAAATCCGGTGACTACATCGGAGAGGTGAGCGCTGCCGAAATGCTTTGTGACAAAATGGGTATCGATCCAGAGGTGTCCAAGCCAGGTAATTCTGTTTGCACGATAGGCTTTTGTATCCGCGAAAGAAAATGGTACGGATGGTCACATAGAGCGATTGCAGGTTTCGGTATCGGAGACATGATATACGAAGAGTCCTTCGATTCGCCTAGGACTCCGCCGCAGGAAAACGGCACCGAGTATATCAGGACGCTCGACGACGCAAGGTTGGCGGCCATCAATTATGCAGAGGATGTCTCATGACTGACATGTCTTTCGTAGTACTGTCTTCGCTCGCGTTCTTCCTGCTTGGACTTTACTGTGCGCGGTGGATGAGAGATTCGGATAAGGTGATAATGCTCGAAAGAACGGTGACCCTACTCGGTTCAGCGCTCGATGAATCCAATTCGATTATCAAGGAATACGATCTCCTTGTCTGTGACGCGCTCGAGGCTAGTCGAGCGTTTGCGAATGGAGACTCAAAGAGACTTGGGGAATTGCTGAACAAGATCAAAGGGAGGGTTCAAAATGGAATTGAAGATGGAAATAAAACCGCTTGAGGAAACGGCTGAAGGCGTAATCGTCTACAAATGCGGCGGGTGCGGAGCGTCAGGTATCCGGCTGTGGAGGAGGTGGAATACGTTCGTCAGCGCGCAATCCCTGACTTGTAAACTATGCTCTGAGATAGAACAGGGTGTGGAGCTAGGGGAGAGGGGTGATAAAATAGGCAACAGGATCCCCGCGGTCCCTACCGAGGAGGGCGACACCTTCTGGGGCTACTCGAGCGTCCCTGATGATGCGGTGAAGTGGTGGATTCATTTGCCGGAGTCACAATCTATTGAGAGTAAGATTTACTCTTTCATTGTCGAGAATTATCCATTCTCGGATATAGAACTATACCGCATGGTGGGAGGGTGCCAGTACAAGAAGGTATTCACCGAGTCACTATCAGGACGTCTGTCATCATCTGTCGTTCTTGGAAAATACGTATCCGCAGGATTGTTGGCGGTGATGAACGACGATCTCAAAGAGTCAGGCGAATCAGAGTGTACGTATAAAATAACAGTAAGCGAAAGAATAAAGTCTAGACTGCGCTCTCAGCGTAGTAAACATATCACCGTTCGTGCCCCATCTGAAGATTCGACGGAGTGATGATCACCGTATCTGATAGGTCGCTCACGATAGATGAACAGCATGAATGGATATCCGACATTCGCACCATTCGCGTTGCAGGGGCGCCATGTATCTGAGTAAAAGAAACATCATATCCATCGATGTGGAATCCAACGGCCTGTACGGTCAGCCGTTTTGCGTAGGCGCCGTCGAGATGGATTGGGGCGGGAGGGTCATCAATGAGTTCTTGGCCAGATGTCCGCTTGACCAAGTTGAAGATGAATGGGTTCTAGAACACGTCATCCCGGCGTTAGAAGAAGTAGCAGAGACCCATGACAGCCTTCTAAAAATGCAGGCCGATTTCGTATCCTGGTTATGCAAGATGATGGGGAAAAATGAAAGTGCAATCGTATTGGTGGATACAGGATTCCCTGTAGACTGCAAGTTCTTGTACGATGCCATTTACTATGCTTCTCGCAGAAACGGTACGATGGACATGCACATCGAGGAAGTGTTCAGCCCATATCCCTTACTCGACCTTGCCTCAGTGCTCGCGGGCGCCGGGTTAGACCCCAATGAAAAGCGGGTGAAGCTTGCAATGGATTTGATAAAATGGCCACCCCAAGACCCACCCATCAAATCGATTCACCACCCAGTATATGATGCAGAGACAAGCGCGTTGGCGCTGGTGACCGTCATTCGAATGATGGAAGAGCGTGAAGAAAGAGAGCGCGAGGGCGCATGACCGATTACACCGAAGTCGATCGGAATGCGGCTGTACGACTGCACCGCAAGGGGTGGGGGTATCTAAAGATATCCCAGGTTATCGGATGCGCGCCTTCCACAGCGAGGAAGTGGATCCTGAAGGCTGGAGTCGATACCCACTCCCGAATAGATCACGCGAAGGATACGCGGGCTAAGGCGATTGAGTTTTACGTGGCGCACCCAGAGATAAGCATGAAGAAGGTTGCTGTGAAGCACGGGGTATACCCTGCTACGCTTTCGAAATGGCTTTGCGCTGAAGGTGTAGCCCGCCGTCCGCATCGTCCGAGGATGGTCAGCAAGGAGGGGATTTTGAGTGACCTAAAATTGGGCTATAGTAAAAAGGATATCGCCCAAAGGAATAACTGTTCCGAGAGCTGGGTGTATAGAATTCAAAGGGGTGATTGGTGAAGAGTCCAGAGGAAATGAGAATGCGAGCGGCTGAGGAGGCTGCACATGAGTTTAGATCACCCAAGCAGTCTCAAGAGCTTGTGCGCAAACTAGCGGAGTACGGGGTGATACTCTCGGTCAAGGGTGTAAGAGGTACAACCTTGGAGTGGCGCCTCAAATACAAAGCGATGTATCTGAGGCTCAAAGAGTTCGATGCCGAGACAGGCTGGCCTTACTCTGAGACCGTATTCTTCATAGACATCGACGAGGATTCGCTGTTGTGAGCAAGAAGAAGTTCATGCTGCCGAACGCAGTTGATAGTAGTGATAAAAAATTCACAGTTATCAACAACAGAAAGTTCTCCTTCAAAAGGTTCAATAAAATGAACATGAAGGTGTCGCTTTGGAATATCTCTCCGCCAAGGTGGCCGGGGTCTCCGGGCTCTATACTCCAACCTAAGGACATCAACGGCCTCCTCAAGCGCTCCTTTGACTACACCCAGTCAGGCGGCCACCTCGTCCTATGGCTCCCGCTGCGCGAGCTTCACCAGACGGAGGTAGATCTACTCGGCGATACGGGTGGATGGATGGCTCAAGCAAACATCGTGTCAGGCGATAAGAGCGGAATGAACATCGGTTACGTTTACTCCAAGGGTCCATCTCTGCTCGACTTCGACTCGAAGGTGCTACTCGACGAGCGCGGCCGACGTGGCCCCGGCTCTTCGCATGCGATGAGATTTCTTTTGGACGACATTCTCGAAAGCCCTCGCAGGGGTCTCCAATACGAGACCCGGAGAGTCGTCGAACCGTTCATGCATAAATCCAGTCAGATGGCCTTATGGACCCGAAGGCGCGGCATCAGATACGTTGGATATACGTCCTCCGTGAAGACGTTTGACGCGGCCAAAGAAAAACTTGCCCAGGTAGAGCTTCCTGGTATACAAATGGCACTGCCCGCCACTTGAAGAATCAAACCAGGAAACAACATGGCGAAAAACAAGACTGGAAAAGGCGTAGGAGCACGAGACACGGGTGGAATGCCCAAGTCCGAACTCCGCGAATACCACAAGGAAATCTGCGAGTTCTACGAGGCCAACGGTTGGAGGGCCACGCTCTCTCAATACCTTCTGAGTCCGTCTCAGGCCGGGGAGATCACCGAGAAGACTCGCGCGAAGATGAACAAGGAAGCCGCCAAAGCCAAAGAGGCCAAGGCTCAGGCTCGAGCCGCGAAGAAGGGCGCCAAGGCTAAGACGAAGTCGACTTCGAAGAAGAAGGTCAAGACGGCCAAGACAACCAAGAAGAAGGCCCCCCTGAAGCCCGGGAAGAAGACGACTAAGAAGAAGGCTGCAAAGAAGGCCAAGGCTCCCAAGAAGGCCGCCAAGGGCAAGGGGGAGAAGAAGGCGTCAGCCGCACCCCCCGCAGTGAACATCGAGCCCGGCAGCGAAGCGGTCGTGCTCGACTACCTGCTTGCATACAGAGCCTCAGCGGCCACGGGGGTCTCGCTCGACACGGCCATCGCGGACCTGGCATCCAGGGTTCGCTGGACTTAGACTATCACTCCAAACCAAAACCCGGCTCAGGCCGGGTTTTTCGTTCAGGTCAATCATGCAGGGAATCAATCTCACCGGAGCAATCAACTACAACAAAAAGAAAGCTGGGAAGCTTTGGAATCAGGCAGAGCTGCCATGGCCGCTTTCAATGCAGGTCCCCACAATGGGATTTATCTGCAAGTCAGATTCGCAAGGGTTCGCTTTCGTAGTTGCTGCATTTCAGCAGATCCACGGCCTCAAGCCGGACGGGTACCTCGGGCCCGCAACCTTAGCCATCATGAAGACGGCCAAGCCTGCGGCGCCGGAGAGCGAGGCTGGACATGACTTCGAGGCTAAGGAGGGAACGATCGCCTTCCCGAAGTCGGCTGACCAGCACTTCGCTCCCGCAAGGACTGGAGTTTCGAATCGCCTCATCATCGGCGGTAAGTCAGTTCACCTGCCCGATGAAATGACCGACCTCGGTATCACCGCTTCGAATTACGAAGACGATGACGAGCATCGGTTCGGACAATACAGAGATCGCAAGAGTGTCTCTGTATTCGTCATCCACGAATCGGTGACGATGTCCGCGGCCCAAACGAACCGAATCCTAGATTCGAAGCGAAAGAAGTCTGCGGCAAAAGGCAACAACGGCGGTAAGGGTTGGGACTACGGCATCCATCTGAACCTGTGCCCTGACGGCCACATTTCCTGTCATGCGGATTTGATTCACCATCGCCTGGTTCACGGGAACCAGATGAACGATGACTCGATCGGGCTTGAGGTCGTGAACCCGTACAACCCTGGGTACGCCGCCTCTCCATTCACGGAGACCATCAAGGGCCCGTGGTGGTGCTGGAAACCGAAGGGGCGCGAGCGCGTCTACACGCTGCCCACGCCGGCTCAGATGCGAGCCATCTTCCCCTTGGTGAAGTTTCTGTCTGAGGTCATCCCAGGGCTACCGCTCGAGTTCCCAACGGCGGAATTGAATTCTCGTAATACGAGGATCGAAGGGTGGAAGGATGGTGCGAAGACTGGGCCGGGAATTGTCTGTCACCGAGACTTCGCCAGCCATGCCGACGGGCGCTACCTGCTCGAGCACTGCATCGAGCTGAACTCGAAGCCCTTGCACGAGAGATAGAAGACATACCTATGACGACGCCATTACTCGCCATCACCGTAGCGCTCATAGTAGCCGGCGTCGGATACGCCGGGGTGAATCTCGGGAAGAGGCTTTACCTATCGGTCAATCAGCAAAGGATGCTTCCTGCTGGTCCAGAGCAAAGGTCGGCGTTAGCGATAGACCTCGTCAACGAGCACGTCGGAATGTATAGGAGTCGGGCCGTGCGGGTAATGGATGAGGAGATCACCCTCGTGTATTCCAGAAAGAACGGCACCAAGGGTCGTGTTAAATTCAAGATGGACCGGGCTTTCGAGACGGTACGCGAGGGTGATACAGGTGTACTCGTCATGGTCGATCAGGAGGAAGTCGGGACCATTCCCTTCTACAAGTTCATCCGCGATGCCGAGACGCCGAGTATCGATGACGTCCTGGAAGTCGGTACGGGCGATTCGCTTACCGACGATATCTATCGCGCCCTGAGGGAAGCTAGATCATGACAAAAGAAGAGCGAGGCAATATTCAAGAAAGTATCGACGCGTACATAACCCTGGTGGAGAAATCGAAAAAGGAAGATGCTAAATATAAAGGCCGAGAAAAAGAGAGGCCCAAAGGACCCAGGTCTTCTTACAGGTCTAGGGAGGGCTTCGCTAAAGCTATGCTTACACCTGTAATAGCCCGACTCCTTCCGACGGGTAACATACCGGTTATCAATCTGGACTTTGGTTTACTGCTTGGTTTGACATACGCAATGCTCACCCCAGATAAAATGGGGCCGCTTCGGATTCCCGTAGTCGATGGGCACGCAGAGGCTCACGAGGAGATGTGCGACAAGTTCGGTGGGTTTGAAGGTATCCCGGATGATGCCCTTGATAAATTCAATTCCGAATACTGCCTGTCCGTTCCTTCGTCCCTGGTCAAGGATTCCGCGATACATAACGCAATGTCTATATTCAATCTCGCTGAGTTCAGGAAGTAAAATGTACCAATCTGAATGCACGGCAGATTTCTCAGATTCATGTTGCGGGGAATTCGCTCCTGAAGGGGAAGAGTACGAGCGCGAGCTGATCGACATTGTCACTGGTGCCGGGTACAAGGCCAAGATTCAAGGTTGGATGTTCTCCCTTCGCGGCACCGTGTGCCCGATGTGTGCGATGATGATTGCGAGCATGGCGAGGGAGCAGGATACAGATAGATCTGAGTGGATTGACCCCGTAACCGGTGAGCCTACCTAGCGGATTCCAAAATAGAGTTCGAGGGCCAAGCTCTCAAAGTCTCTGCCGATCGTCCGGTAGATGGTGGACCTGCCCCTGAATCTCAGTGGCGCCCTCAGAGTCCCGGCTCTTCAAACGGGAAGGCGACATGCAGGCAGAGAGGCTTGTAGGGGAGGTCCGGGTTCTTGAAGAGTCGCTGGGCCTCCCTGCTTTTTTGACATACACGTATACCTGGTATACATCTATGAGGTGGCAGGGTACGACACGGTTATCAGCTTCAAGGTTCCGGTTCAGGCGGCCGATAGGTTGATGGAGATTGCGAAGGAGCTGTCCTCTCCGCGCATGGCGTGGCAACCGGTCTCACGTCATCAGGCCGCTCGGGCGATCCTCCTTGCCACCCTTGGGGAGCCGGGATACGAAACGATGCTCGAGCAGCTTCAGCTACGAAAGGAAGATACGCAATGATTGCTTTTTGGTGTTTCACAGCCATCGGGCTTCTGATGTCGGCGCAATATAAATGCCAACGAGAATACGACAGGGAGCCCAGCATTTCACTGAGGGAACAAGAGCGCAGGCTCGACAAAGAGAACGCGGCGCTCGACCTCGAAATATCTGGCCTCCTCGGAGAATATCGCATGCTCATAGAAAGTAAAAACTGATGGCAAAAAAAGGAAGGCGTAATAAGGCGTATGACAATACGACCGTAGCCGTCAGTAAGTCTCGTGAGAATATCGACGAAATCATTCGGAAGTGGGGCGTCTCCGGCATTCAGTGGGAGGACGATTACGAAAAAGGTTTCGCAACCCTCAGGTTTCGCTGGAAGCGAGACGACTACACTACGCTCGTCGCTAGATTCCGCGTAGAACTAGACAGCGACGAAGACCTTCGTGAGCTTGCTATCGACAAGCGTAACAATCAGTTCTCTGAAAAGAAATACGAGCGAATCAAGATGGATCGCGGAAAGAGGGAGCATCGTATATTGCTCAATCTCCTCAAGAACATGTTTGAAGCGATCGACGAAGGCATCATGCCGGCCGAAGCCCTATTGCTTCCGTGGCTCGAGGATTCAGAAGGCATGACGGTCTACGACAAGCTCGAACCTCGCCTGCACCAGCTGGCCACGACGCCGCTTCATAAAGCACTCGCATCGCCGGAGGATGAATGAGCGAATCCTATGGTTCAGAAACGCCAGCCCAGCGATGGGACACTAGACGAATGTGAGGCTGTTAAATCATGAGCATCTACATCGGAGACTTCGAAATATCTAGATCGTGTATAGAGGATGGCTGTGACTCGGATGCCGTGAGAGCCATCGTCATGCACGACACTGATGATGGGGACATGGTGATGTGGCACCTCTGCCTTCCGCACGCCATCCATCACAAATCTCAATTTGAAGATCAGGAAAAGAACTAATGATACTGAGTATCGTATTACAATCATTTGCCATCGTCCTCCTCTACATCGACGATATCTAGGAGAACGATGAGCAAGGATAAATTTATGGAGAGGCGGGAAGAGCTTTCCGATTTGAATCCGGACATGCTCTTCTGCGATGGGCTCGACCCCGGGTTGATCGGTGCCGTACGAATATTCAATAAAATCGTAGCCCTGTACGACTACGACAAGTGTGTTGACCATCTCATAGAGAGAGACGGCAGCGACTATGAGATGGTCACAGAATACCTTGAGTTCAATACCCTAGGCGCGTACGTCGGAGAGCACACGCCAGGGTTCCTCTTTCGGACCGAGGCGTTCTGCGATGAGCCTAGGACCGTTCAAGGTGGCAAGCGGTACCTTCACTCGCTTTCAGATGAGGAGCGCATGGAAGTATTCTCGGAGTTCTGTCACGGCTGCATGCGCGTTGACCCTCTATATAAATGCCACTGTTGGAATGATGAATAACACGAAGCAGAAAATCGATATGGCCGATATAACAAACGAAGCACTATTTGCCCTTGCGAGAGATCTGCGATCAGCTCTCTGCGACATGGCGTATTCGGACGAATGCGCTCTTGACCACAACGGCGCCTGTCAGGCGCACAACTACCTTGGCGAAGATGAATGCCCACATGCCCGCGCTGTAAAGCTCATGGAGCGAGCGGATTTTATCCTCGACCCCGAAGACGAGTACGAAGACGATTTATCCAACTTGTCCGGCGCCAGCTTCATCTCCGCATTGAACAAGGCTAAAACCAACGGCCACTACAGAGGGTGGACCTTCTCTGAATTATCCAGATGCTCAAGCGTTCTGCCTATGACGGTGTACGACGATAAGAAGGAAGATTTGCCGATTACAAAGCACCAGGGCGTCGTGATGGTAGACATGGGTAAAGGTAAAGTCCTCGGCATCACCGTGGCCACCACAAACAGTGACGGTACCGTATACGATGAATTCGTCCCAGCCTAAATACTACGCAGGTATCGGGTCGAGAAAAACTCCACCCGAAGAGCGAAATAGAATCCGGGAGATCGCCCTCGAGCTAAACAGGCAGGGGTACACACTCAGGTCAGGCGGAGCCGATGGTGCGGACACCTACTTCGAAGAGGGCGCGACGAAAAAGGAAATATTCTTACCTTGGGACGGATTCAACAAGCGCCCGATATCCAAGGACGCGTCGCCAGGAGCGACATACTTCCAAGGCGCAACCGACGCAGCGGTCGCCCTAGCCCAACGGGTTATCGACGGGTTCGAAGACCGGAACGTCGCCGTGCGAATGATACTTGCCCGAAATATGCATCAGGTTCTCGGAGAAGACTTAAGAACGCCCGTTGAGTTCGTAGTCTGCTGGACGCCCGAAGGGAAGGTGATCGGTGGAACAGGTCACGCCATCAAACTCGCACGCAGCAGAGGGATACCTGTGTACAATCTTGCCAGGCCATCAGACGTTGCTAAGTTGCGAAAGAAGATTTTCCAGGTAGAGCTTTTCTAGATGTTTGAGTCTTCTTGTGAGGCAGAATGCCAATCCACTATCGCGTAGGTGATGCAACCAAGCCATGCGTCCAAGAAGGCATTCGCCTCATTGCTCACGTTTGTAATGACGCAGGCAAGTGGGGCGCCGGGTTCTCCGGTGTCGTTTCTAGGGAATGGCCCGAAGCCAGGAAGAGCTACATGGCGAAGGCGAAATTTTCGAAGAGCTTCGGACTGGGGGAGGTCTACTGCGTATTCGTAGATCTAAACTTGGCCATCATGAACATGATTGCGCAGCATGGCATCAGCCGGGACTTGGTCAACTATAGGCCTATACGATACGACAGCCTCGAGGGCTGCCTTGGTAAATTGGCAGCCGCAGTCCGCTCGCTTCAGTTCCTGAACCCCAAAGACAAGGTGACGGTTCATATGCCTCGCATAGGATGCGGTCTCGCGGGTGGAACTTGGGACGTCGTCGGCGAGTTGATCGAGGAAAACCTTTGGGATATAGAGTGCTACGTGTACGACCTAGGAGATTGAGATGAGCGGTGGAAGTTTTGGATATTTGTGCAACAGGGAACTGGCAGAGGTTCCGGAAGATCTCCTCAGGATGCGCGACGCACTTCCTGAGGGATCGGCAGCTCGCGCTCGGACAGATGAAATAATAAAAGCGCACGAGAAAATCCATGAACTCGCTGGAAGTATATGGGACGCGTCGTTCGGTATACGCGATGTGTGGAAGGCGCTGGAGTGGTGGCACTCAAGTGACTGGGGAGAGGAACATTTCCTCGAGGCCATCAATAAGTACGAGGAAAACAATGTCTGTTGAAAAACAAACCTTTCAAGTTCAACTGTGGGACCCAGAAGAGGCCGACCGCTGCGAGCACAACTTCGTGGAGTCGGAGCTTGTATGCATAGAAAAGGAAACCGGACTGGAGCGTCAGATGCAGTGCTGCGTGCACTGCGGAATGCTCGTGAAGTTCATTCCTGAAGGCAAGCTATCCGAATACGACGAGATAGTTTAGCCCCATTTTAACTGCGACTTCTACACGCATCCAAATGCGCCCTTCGTAATCGTATCTGTCCATGGAGTCTTTGGAGATAAGCACCTCGTTTCCACCTATGAGAAAAACGGCTGCATCACTCGACTCCTGGATTATCGTCTCATACTCAACCTGAACGAGTTCCACGAACCCATTTTATCATGGCTAAAGAGATAGGCCGCGAACGCGGCTGACGGTTCTCGGGGCCACAGGGTCTTCGAGGAAGTCGGATTGGGTGAATCCCGCGTCGAGAATTGCTTGATTGTAGTGATCTCTCAGGAGCCCTTTCGCAGCCTTGAGTGAGGCGGCGACTCCGAGTTCCGTATCCACTGGAGAGAAATTCCCAGGGCTTACCATGAGTAGAGCGTGGTAGCCGTCCGCATCGTACATGATCCTCCAACCATGCCCACCGAGTCGGTCCGTCCGAGTTCCGGATGCGACCTTTCCGTATCCCTCATCCTCATTCGAGTCCGGCCCGTCTCCCTCATCGATTTCCTCATCGTCGGAATCCATTTCGTCGGAATCCATTTCGTCGGAATCTTCAACGGGCTTCTCGCTGGATTTTTTCTTCTTACCGCCCATCAGTAGCAGTGCGGCGCCGCCGGCGACGAGAAGTGGTAGTGCGCTCTTCATGGTTGCTCGATTCTATCAGGGTCCATCGGACATGTCTTTTTGGGGTCGCCACTCATCATCGGTGAGCAGCTCAGGGAGAATGGAATTGCCACCACGGTCGCCTACGCGCTCGTCCTCTTCGGCAATGGGGATGAGAGACTCGGGGATCGGTCTATTCATTGACGCTGCAGCCATGCAGTCAATCCCAGCGTAAGCGCGTCCAGCGCCGGCTACGATTCGAGCGAGCAGGAGGTAGTAAGTCGGATTCAGAAGAGGTCCAGCGTCTCCGCCGTGGTACTTCTTGTTCTGCTCCGTCGGAGGCATGTACGTTTCGAAGTGACACATGTGACTTCCGCCACTCATCAATCCGACGCGTGCAATTGGCTGCCCTTTTTTGACCTTAGATCCATTCGAAAGACCGAACTCTTTCCAAGAATCCTTTTTGACTTCACCGTAGTTAATCACTAATCCTGAATCGCATTGAACGAACAATGCGTAGGTCCCGTGATAGAAGTGATAGTGATTTGAGATTGTGCCAGACTCCATGGCAACAATGGGGTCGTCCGCATTGCCATATAAGTCTACGCCCGCGTGGTATCTGCTTCCGCCGTCACGATCGACCATGAATCGGCGAGATCCATTGCCCTCATATCTACCAGTAACGGTCCGATAGCAAACGACGAACTTCTTGTCGCTATTTGTTATGATAGGCCACTTCGGACTTGCCGACCCCGCAGCGAATGGTATTTCGAATGCCATCTCAGGCCAATCATCCTGAGGTATCCCGATGGCCTTCATGGCGTTGGAAGGATTCAAAAGAGTAGATTGGGGGCTCCGCTTTTGAAAACTCGAACCTCCCCCCTTGGAAGTCTTGGAGGACTTGGAGCTACCAGCTGCTGCGACAATGCCGAGCGCGGCTGCCCCCAGGAGGAAACGAGGATCCATACGCCGATCTTACCACGCAGCGCTAGAAGCGCGATTAGAAAAATGGTAGCCTTGTGCCATGCGACGAACGGCCCTTGGGCTCTCTTTGGTTCTTTCCGCAGGATGCGCGGTCGGATACAAAGCTTCCTATGTCACCGGCGCGGTGACGAAGCAATTCTCGACTGAATCCTACGGAATCTATAGCGAGCAATTCAATAAAAAGATTGATGAGTGCTGCGCTGGAGATTCGTGCAATCCGGAAAGTCCAGACGTCATCACGAAGTCCGAACTCGATAAATGCATGGGTCCGAAGTACGAGAATGCGACCCACGAGAAGATCGAGCTTGCCATCGATGTGTATTACGAAGCCGCAAAGGTTCATTCATCCGTGATGCAGATCGTCGAAGGCAGCGAAGAGGAGCGCAAGGCGGCGACCAACGCTCTGCTAGAATCAGCAATCAGTTTGCTCGAGCTTCTACCCGATGGGGACAAGCTCGTATCCAAACTCAAGAAGCTTACGGGAAGATAAGAAAATGGGCGCAGCAGAAATCACCACCCTCATCACATCGATCATCACTGGCATTGCCAAGGTTGCAAAGGTCACGCGAGAAGCGCTGGCCAAGAGCCTCGAGCAAATGGCCGCGGACGTTCGCAATGGTGGACTCATCCCTGACGAACTACTCGCTAAGGCCGAAGCCGACGGCGACCGATTGCGAAACATTCGCAATAACCTTCCCGGCTGAATCTAGGTAACCTGAATAGAGAGCCCATGTCCAGACCAAATACAGACAAGGTCAAGAACCTAATCAAGGCTCTCGCCCATGAGATTTCGAAGCATGGCGAGGAGGGTAAAGCCGAACTCCGCCAACTGTTCGAAGTCCGGCCGCCCCAGACCATTCTATCCCTGTCACCAGGGCCAACACGAGACGCCCTAGCCGCCGAGTTGATCGGTGACATGAGAGCAATAGCCCGCGAACTCGCAGAAGCTAAAGCGGCGAGAATACACAGCGCCATCGATAAGCGCGAACGAGCAGAATCGAAGAAACCTGCAGCGACGAGGAAAAAAGTGAAGAAAGATCCCAAGGGTATAATTTCACGCACAACTGGCAAGGTGGATGGATTCATCTTCGAAGTCGGCGAACTCGATAGCGGAGACTGCATTGTAAAAGTCACACGCAAGGGTAGGCGCGTCATTGAAGATGAGAAGGCGCCGAAGATCTACGACAATCAGGCCCTCCAACGAACCTTCAGAAATAAAGACGAAGCCGAAATTGCCGCGCGTCGCGTCGTGAACGCGGCAATGATTTGGTACGACGAAAGAGGCATTACCCCAAGGGAAAAGACCCGTCGCTCGAAGTCAGCAGGCCGCGGCGTCTATCGCCGGAGCGCCTCCGATAGAGCGGATATCTCCCGAGAGGAATCAGAGGCCGCCCGTATCCAGAGAAAGAAGAAGCAGGCTCAAGAGCGCAAGAAGAGACTGCTCGAGGAGAAGGTGTCCGGGCGCAAGGCTAATCCAGATAGAAGCCTTGGGTATATTCCACGAAAGAATCCCGGGGTATTCTCCTCGTTCAAGCACTCAGAAGCTTCGGCTGAGTCACAGGCTAAAAAGTCTCTGGCTCAATCCAAAAAGTACAAAGCCAAGTGGGAGGAATCCCTCAAGTCCGACCGTCCTGATTTCAGGTCCCTCATGAGAGCGTACGACTCCCTCGAGAACGCCAGGGCGAATCTTTTCTTGGCAGGGAAAGAGAAGGAAGCAGAAGCGGTAGGTGAGATTCGAGTCGGGGTCCGAGATTCGATTATCGGGATTTTCAATACTTGCTACAAGCACCTGTCGAAGCGCGGCACCTTTAGCACTAAGGAGAATCCCGGTAAAGAAACTCACCACAAGCTTGGCGACGACCTTTTGAATAAGGCTGATGCCGCAATGGATAAGTATAGCTCGACGCTATCCGATGCCTGCTTGCTTGACGCATACAAGTATTACGAGATGGCGGTGAGGGAGTACAAATACTCTGGTCATAAGACCGGCCTGAATAAGGCAAAAGCGAGCGCCAAAGTTGTGCGCGAAGAACTGAAGAAAAAGACTCGAGGCTAAGATGGCTAGAAGAAGAAAATCAAATCCCGAGGCTGAAGATCTCACCGGAGACGTCGACGAGCTTGTTGCTGGATCGGCCGCGGCAGTAGACCTGGCGTATGAGGAGCACGAAACTCTGAACGATGACATTCAGACCCTCGAGCAAATCGAACAGCGTCTCAGCAACGAAGATCCACCCAGAAGGCTTCCCGCAGAAGCGCGCGCTAGGCTTCAGGCTGACAAGAAAAGAGTCAAGCTGCTCGACGGCCTGATTGCCCGTTACACGAATGCGATGGTCAAGCGGATGAATAGCAGACTCGACCGGCTCGAGGCCTCGCCAATGTCTGCGCTTCGTCGCAATGAGATCCGTGCAATCAAACGAGACGTATTCAAGATCGAAAATCTTGCGCGTCGTAAGGGAATAGATCTGCGCAAGCCTATTGCCAGTGCAATGGGTGGAATCGTCACGCTCGAGAAAGAGATAACGATCTACGCGCCAGAGCCGAAAAAGACTTCGAGCCGAGCCGATCGAACCAAGGCTGAGATGACGAACCTATTGGCAAGCGCGGAGAAACGATGGAACCAAATCCGGAAGCATGCCGTCAAGCATCAGGTCTTCTTCATTCGAGGCGCGGAGGTCTACCATAAGGACCACGGGGTTGGTAAGGTTCTCGATAACGACGGAAGAAGACTGCTCATTACATTCGATGATAAAGAGCAAAAGATGACGCGGGACAACGTCGTCCCGGAAGATGTGGCGTGGGTCGATCGCCAGTTCTCTGCGCTCGATGTGAAAGCGAAGCGGGGGCAGGAGATCGTCAAATCTGATATCCAGCGCATCATCCGTCGCATGAAGGACATTCATAATCGCACGAAGCAGCAAAGCGCTCTACGTACGTACGCTGAATCGAAGCGCGCTCTCACCAGCATGGTGGGAAAGATTCAGACTCGCCTCACCGGCGACAAGATGGATAAGGATACCGTCGAGTCGTTCCTCCACGAACTCGAGGAGTTCCAGGGACGCATCCCTTCGGCCGCTAGGTCCGAGTGGAGCAAGGCCGACCAGAGGCAGTGGGCGTCGGACGTCAACGCTGTCCGCAAGTCGCTCATCAAGCTTCGACGCAAGGCGAACCCCTGCGTAGGCTTTCACTTCCACGGCAAGGATGCAGACGAGCTTCTCAAGGCGATTGAGAAATCGAATGAGCGGCAGCTCAAGGGTGCTCCGAAGAAGAACCCTACCAAGAAGAAGGTCGCCAAGCGCCGCCGGAACCCGGCACTGAGGCCCAAGGAAAAGAGTCTTCTTTTCAATGTGGCCAGGCACGCGCCTTATTCGAAGAGGCTGGCGCATAAGAAGTTCGGAAAAGAGACGGCGAACAGTCTGCTCAAGTCCGAGTTGATTGAGAGCGCTGCGGACGCATACGTGCCCGGGTCGAAGGGGTTTGATGTTGTAAACGAATTCGCTCCGTTGTCTACGAGGGAAGAAGACGTCTGGGAGGCGGAAGTCGACCACTCGGCGATACGACGTGCCCTGCGTGGAAACCCCAAGAAGAACCCTGCCAAGAAGAAGGTTGCCAAGAAGAA